>NZ_JBIMCW010000001.1:0-346389 GCF_048552295.1 Acinetobacter legionensis | reverse complement strand
ACGTGCCATAAAATACTCCATATATTGATGTTTATAACATCATTTGGGGAGCAAAATATCACTTATAAGTGTTGTTCAAATTTCCTGATCCACCTCTCATCATACTCTAGCAATCGCTATTTCTTTACCGGTCTTTCCTGCATATGCGATTGAAAATAAACAGCTGACTGTACTTCCTGTGATTCGAGTCAATGCCGAAAATGATCCATTTATCAATCAAAGTATTGTTGTAGAAAATAGAAATGCAGACAATAAAACTTTAGGTGATGCTTTAAAGCATCTTTCAGGGGTACAAAGTAGCGCTTTTGGTCCCAATTCAGGTGCGCCTGTGATTCGCAGTTTAAGTGGAAACCGAGTGCAGATTTTGGAAGATGGTCAGTCTATTTATGGAATGAATAGTATCAGCGGCAATATTAATATCCCTTTTGATCCTTTATTCACTCAATCTGTTACTGTCAATAAATCTTCAGACAGTGTACGTTATGGTGGCAACGCCATTGGCGGAAGTGTGAATATTGATTCTGGTCTAATCGATACAGCGATGCCGAATAAAAGTTCTCAATTAGAGCTGGTAGCGAAAAAGGGCTGGAATGATTTTGATGCCAAAGGTTTTAAGCTCAATCTCAATAACCAAAGTAATTTTTCCACCAATTTATTGTTTTCTAGCCAAGATATGTCAGCTTATAAAATTCCGGGAGAGGGTAAAGCGAGCGTATGTAATAGTGGCGTATTTCCAGCGACGGGTGGGGTAAATACAGCATTGGCAGATGCTTGCCAAAAAGAAGCACGCATTCAAAAAAATTATAACACTGCATCTCAGCCTTATATTAACCAGTTTATGACAGAAAACCCTGATTGGGCAGATGGTTCATTTTCCTTCTATACGGATCAACCAACTACTGAGATGCGTGGAAAAACCTATACCAATCCGATAAACTCTAAATATGTGCCCAATACCCAGCAATATACTGAAAACAAAATTAATAAAGATGTCACACCCAACTATAAAAAAAAGCTGGGCAATAGCTATTTAGACAATCAACACTTTGCGATTGGAAGCACTTATTTTCTTAACAATGGACGTATTGGGCTCAGTGCTGATTCAAAAAAAAGTGAATATGGGGTACCCGGATTTTCTCTTGAAAATAAATCTTTTCAATCTACCAGTGACAGCATACCAGTCGGGGTGAAAACAGATCAGCGAAGATATGCCTTAGACAGCGAGTTTAATTTTAGCCCGTTGTTATTGAAACAAATACAATTTGATGTGAGTAAGAGCGTTAATACATCAGGAGAATATTTAGGATCAAAAATGGCCAATAACTATAAATTTGATACCCAACAGGCTGAATTATTACTTATGCATAGACCTGTTGAATTTTGGAATGGTTTTATTGGCTTTAATCAGATTGATCGTAAAGTGGTAGGGCATGGAAATTTACGTTATTTACCGAATATCAATACGCAAACACAAGCCGTGTTTATCAAGGAAAAATTAGACTTTGATTGGCTAGAACTCGATGCTGGTTATCGTAACGAAAAGGTTGAACATAAAATTCAAAAAAGTGATTTTGTACCATCCAGAAACTCACCGAATACAAAACTCACCGATACGAAATTTAATCTTGAAAGCTATAGTTTCGGTTCATTCTTAAAATATAATGATCTATTGGGTTTAAAGTTGCGTTATTCAGTATCAGATAGAGCACCTGAAATTAATGAACTTTATGCCAGCCATCCACATTATTCAATTATGTTACAAGAAGAAGGTAACCAAAAACTCAAAGAAGAACAGTCCAAAAATCTTGAGTTAACAGGTCTGTTCAATTATAAAAATTTTAATTTTGAAGCAACTGTATATAAGATGAAATATGACAAGTATTTGTATTTGACCCATTCAGGGGCACAAATGCGTAATCGTTTGCCACTCAAATATTGGACCCAGACAGATGCTGAAATTACTGGATTTGAAATTGATTTAAAACAAAAGTTTGAACTCAATCAGTATGGTAATCTTTTGATCTCTGCTTTTGCTGATTTGGTGAAAAATAAAAACTTGAATCCAAACAAAACCAGTTTAGCAAATGATGGAAATTACTTACCTAATATGCCAACGAACCGTTATGGGCTAAATCTTGAATGGAATAAAAATGATTGGTTAGCACGCTTATCCAATATTTACTACGATCAAGCTCAGTATTTAGGCAAAAATGTGTCTAAAGAAATTCCATTGCCGTCTTATAACTTGCTGGATCTACAAATTCAGAAACACTTCAAATTACAAAATGCCAATTTTGATGTTTTCCTCAATGGATCTAATTTGTTAAATGAAGATGCACGACCACAGAACTCGCCATTAAAATACATTGCACCTCTTCCTGGGCGTGGGGTACAGCTGGGTATAAGTATGAAAATTTAATCGCTTAACTTTTGTTGGCTAAATTTTATATGCGAGATCTTAACTTAAGATTTATTATCGGGGGCAATAAGTTGCTGTTGTCTAGAAGACTTCAAGCAACATGTTGGCCCCTTTATTTTGATAGATTGAGAGTAACAAATTGATGTGATTAAATTAAAAAATAGCTGTTAAAAATAGTCTATTCGATTCAATCATTACAGCTTGATTTATTACAGCGTGAATTGTTTAACATGCGATTGCTTCTTCACGTTCAAAAATAGATTCAACACTTTCAAATACCAAATGACAAGTTTGGTTTTGATATTGTCGCGCATAGCTGTTTACTGCATTTTCAAGCACTTGTAAAAAATCATTATAATTCTGTTCAAAGTCTAATAAGTCGAGTAAATCTGATTTTTTGCTGTTATGGCAGTTATATTTTTGAATAAAATCAAGCATTATTTTTTGAATAGGGGCGTGAGTAAAATAAATTAAATAAGTCGCTGCCGAACCACAATGCAAACAACCTTGTTCAAGATAAATTTCTTCACTGTTTAACCAGCAACATTGTAAGGTAAAAAATGCTCGAATCGCTTCAGTCGCTAGAGTAGGCTGTTCCAAAGTGTTCACCAATCTTTAGATAATGAAATTGATAATCATTATCAATTATATTTTGCAAAAAGTCTATTTGATAATCATTAAATTTCTTAAATGGTGTGCTGAAAGCTATATTGTGAAATTTAAAAAGCTTTTATAAGAAAAAATCGATTTAACAAAGACTGCAACTACAGAGTCCAAATATGCCAATTATTTTTAATAGCTTAATAATTAAATGATATTTATTGTTTTTTTGAGATTATTTACATTTTGTGTTAAGTTTTGCTTATTAATTTTAGGCTATAAGAATAAATAAATGTTGAACAATATTTTTACTTTCTTCAATAGCTAAGAATACTTATACATCTGATAACGCTTATCTAAAAAGGAAATATTAATGAATAAACTATTTTCTTCTTTATTACTCACCACTTGCATGATCACGACAAGTTGTACATTTGCACAATCAGCAATAAAAAATACTGGAAATAATATGATCAATTTAGAAAAAACTAAAACTTATTGTATTGGGCGTTATGTGGTTGATATTCCTGCTGAGGCTAATCCATTAGAACGTTATGATAAATATGATTCTTTTACTATTAAGGCTCAAACTAAAGCAACACGTCAAGATTTTGATGAAGCAGTTCAAAAATGGAGAAACGATTATTCCAAAGGTAATCGAAAAATTTTTGAAGACCCACAAGAACAAGTATTCGATGGTCGATTGACTAAGATTTTTAAAGGGAAATTAGCAGATAAAAAAATACTACCTTATGATGTTTTTGGATTTGTACTCGATAAAAATACTTTATTTTTAATTGAAGGAGGACATAGTGACTCCCCTGAAAGAACCAAGAGAAGTAACGAGGCGATTCATAATTTAGTGAAAAACTTACGCTATCGTAATGAACATGAGATTCCTAAGGAAGCAGGACAATGTATTTACCAAGGCTTTATCAAAGATCAAACCAAACAGTACCGCTATAGTATCCAAAAGCTTGGTTTTAGATTTAAGGACTATCCAACAGTAGTGTTACGTTTTGAGGCAGAAACAAATGATGAATATGTCTTGCCAATGATTCCACGGATAGAAAAAAAGTTTAAAGAGGTCGGGCAAAGCCAGCGTCAAATTGATAAAGGCAATATTCGTAAAGGTGAAAAAAATACTGGGCATTTAACGGGACAAGAATGGATTTCAGTAGAAAAAATGAAAGGAAAAAATGGCATTAGTGCCTTATGGGAACATACAGGCAGTGCCAATAATAGCCAAGATCCATTGATTAGTTTTGAGGTAGATACGGCACGTTCTTCACCTCTTACACAGAGCAGTAGCCTAGAACAATATGATGCCTTAAAACTATATGAATCGATTCTAAAAACCATCCGTAAATTCGGAGAATAATAATGTCAAATAATGTCCATCGTCATGAAGCCTATGAAATACTTTACGAATCTGGAAGTGTGTCTTATGTTTCATATACCACACCAGATAGTGTTAATTCCGAGTGTGTAATTCCTGCACCTGTCAGATATGTGGTGCCGATTATTTTTATTCCAGGGATTATGGGGTCAAATATTAAAGATACCGCTGATGATAAAGAGGTTTGGTATCCCAGAATATCACTGTCTACAATTATTGAATACAGTAAACGAGATGCACGAGAACGACAGATTGCCCTGAACCCAGCAACAACTCAGGTTGGGTACGATGGCGATGTAAAAATAAGTAAAAAAGCAATTCCACATATGACCAAAGACTTGGCTTTGGCACGCGGTTGGGGTTCAGTGATTACCATGGGTTATGCAAATTTACTGATTTATTTGGAGAGTAATTTAAATCAACCCTTCAAGAAATTAAAAGATCAAGAGAAGGATAAGTTTAATGGTACCGCTGAATGGGAAAAAATTGTCCAACCCGGCAATACAGACACGGAAAAAATACTTAAAAATTGGTCGTCGCAAAAAACCGTTGAATTATTAGGTCTAGAACAGCATGAGGAGTTGGCAGATTATGCTTTTCCAGTGTTTGCCTGTGGCTATAACTGGTTACAAAGTAATATGAAGTCAGCAGATCATGTTGCAGACCGACTGAATAATCAAGTTATGGCGCAAGTTAAAAAAGAATTTCCTACAGCAAAATTTAAAAAATTTATTATCGTTAGCCACTCTATGGGTGGCTTAGTGACTCGCGCCCTGATCCAAAATGCTAAAGTTAAAGATAAGATTGCTGGTGTGATACATGGTGCGATGCCTGCCAGTGGTGCGCCAGCAGTATATCAACGCCTCACTGTAGGCTGGGATGGTTGGAAAGCCTCAACAGGACTTTTCAAAAGTGCTGTAGCTTGGGCAACCAAATTTATGTTTGGGAATACTTCTGAACGTCTCACCGCAACATTGGCAAATGCGCCCGGTGGCTTAGAGTTATTACCTTTTTCAAATTATTCCAATGTTGAGGATTTTCCCAAAAATTCTCAAGCATGGTTGGTCATTAAAGCTAAAACGCCTACAGGTGAAATGACTGCCACATTACCCAAAACTGCTGATCCTTATACTGAAATCTACCAAAGAAAAGACTGTTGGTGGGCGATGATCAATCCTGATTTTATTGACCCAGCTGGATTGGTTGCAAAAACGGTAGATAAAGAAGGATATGATAGTATTTTTGATGTCTATATAAAGAATATAGAAACAGTTAAAGAATTACATGATCATATAAAAGATACTTATCATGCCAATACTTATGCAAGCTATGGTGCTGACGAAGGGTTTAAAGCATTTGGTCAAGTGGTCTGGCGTTGTAAAGAAGAGCTAAATATTAGCAGTGAAAATGAACTAATTGAATTAATGAGCTTATATGGCAAGAAAAATTTAATTGAACTCCCAGATATAAAAGATCGAAGTGATATAAAAGAAGACGATGTAACACGTGTTCAGGAAGATGATGCTGAATTAAGCATAAAAGGTTCGAAAATCCATAATTTATTAGACAATGCCTTTAAAAAAGATGGCATAAGGGAAGTCTTGCTAGATGAAAAGTCAAAAATTTCTAAAACCAATAAAGCCACGTTTTATTTAGATATTAAGCCAACCTCAAAGGGAGATGGAACGGTTTGTTATCAGTCTGGACAGGATGTGCGTGCTGATGGTCGTAGTCCAATTGAAACATTTATTATCAATGGTTATGAACATGCGAGTAGTTATGATAATGCGGATGTTCAATTAAATACCATCTACTGTATCGCAAATATTGTTGACATTATGAAGCAAGCTTCAGCAGCAGAAGTGTGTAAAAGTGAAATAAACAGACCATAAGCTAACTTTAGTAAACCAAACCATAGCTGTTGTTTAAGAGATTGATCAAACAGCACAGTCAACGATGATGGCACTGTTTGATCCAATAGATTTTGTCATCAGAACATGCAGTTAAATGACGGTTTTAAACTTATTTGCTGTTTAAACGATGCCCCGATTTAAAACCATTTCCACTTGCTAAAAATACAATACATAACCCCAATAATGATAAGGCGATGATACAAACAAAAAATGAGTCTATTCCTACATTTTGCAGTAGGATGCCGCCAAAAATACCGCCCCCTGCAACAGCAAGATTGAACACTGTCACCAGCATTGATTGGGCAATATCTACATTTTCACCTGCAACATCTGCTAGCGCAGTTTGTAGTAGAGTTGGTGCACCACCAAAAGTCATTCCCCAAAGTACGATACCTAGCATCACAAGCCAGATGTGATGACCGCTCAAGCCCATGAAAAAAGCAGCGATTGCAAAGCCTGTTAAACTGATCAGGATTAATTTGCGTAATGATCTATCTATCCAAATCCCTGTAATCCAAATGCCGAATATTGAAGAAAGACCAAAAATAAGCAGGATAAGATCAATATGCTCACTCAGCTGAACAGCTGATAAATAAGGAGAAATAAAGGTATAAAGTATGTTATGTGCCAAAATCCAAACAAAAATAACTGTCAAAATTGCGCCTATACCAGGGTGAACCAAGACTTTGAGGATAGACTGTTGCTTACTCGGGGGTTGTCCAGCCAAATGAGGAAGGCTTACTTTAATCCAGATGATTAGGATTAAGGCAAGCCCTGAAATCATCCAGAAAACCCCACGCCAGCCAAACAGATTGCCCAACCAAATGGCTAAAGGCACACCCATACATAATGCGATGGGTTGACCAACCCCAACGATTGCCATCGCTCTGCCTTGTAGATGGGCAGGAACCAGATTTCGAGCATAACCAGCCAAGATACCCCAGATAATTCCAGCAGACATTCCGGCAATAAATCGTGAAATCAGGATGACGATATAGCTAGAAGATAGCGCTGTTAGACTATTGAAGATAAACAAGCCGGCGATTGCCAATAATAATAAAGGTTTTCTTGACCAACTTCGTGTTGCAGCAACCACAGGGATCGCCGCAATGACCGATCCTAAGGCATAAACTGAAATCATTTGCCCTGCTAAAGCTTGAGAAACTTCTAAGTCATGACTGATTAATGCCAATAAGCCAGCTGGTATGATTTCCGTCATAATGGTAATAAAACCTGCAACCGTAAAGGCCAATAATTTCCAAATTGGTAAGCTTGACGCAGATCGATTCAGCTCTGGTCTGTTGTTGAGCTGATTCATGCGTTATACCTCTGTGTATGATTGACAGAAAGATCATCTCGCTTAAGGAATATAGGCATCACAAAATATTGAAGATAAATATCCATACTAAACACCATGTTGTCATTATAATGGAACGATCGTTCCATTTTAGGGTAAATAAAATCCTCAGCATTGCAAATTGGACAGTCTGCTAAGGGGTAACTCGAAATTAATACAAGATATTCAGTGCGACTTCAGCAACATTCTCTAGATATTGCTGACGATTTTCTGGGCTACAGCCTTTGCTTAAAACGCGAATGCCTTGAATGGTATTCACGAAAAAAAGAGCTAAAGCTTGTGGCGAACTATGTAGGATGATTTCACCAGATTGCTTTCCTCTGATTATGAGCTGTTCTAGTGCAAGTTGTAATCGTTCAAAATTATACGTGACAGATTCAGCTGTCTTTTGATCATGTCCTGCTAACTCCAAACAGGCATTGGCCATTAGGCAGCCCCGTTGTTGCGGATCGTTTAATTCATCTTCAATGATACGAGATAGTAATTGTTGGATGATACTTTTGACTGATCCATCACTGGATAATAAGTCGATATTTGATTTACTAATCAGGCGTTGATAGCGAGATAAGGCTTGTTGGTATAGCTGCTCTTTATTGTTAAAGGAACTATATAAACTGCTGCGTGAAAGTCCAGTTTCCTCAACCAAATCTTGAATGGATGTCGCTGCAAACCCTTTACGCCAGAAAACTTGCATAACGGCATTTTCAACTTCTTCTGGATCAAACGCTTTAGTGCGCATAATGTTAATTCATACTGGAACAATCGTTCCTGATACTTTATACAAACAATCAATGGCTGTCTAATGATAATTCAACAGTATGGGGAGATTTGAGTTTGCTTTATTGAATTAAGCCAAGATATAAGTCAACCTGTCAAAAAAGCTCAGACACAAGAATATAATTTTTTTAATTAATATTTTTAATTAAATCAATTGCATGAGAAAATAAATTATTTAATTATAAAAAGCTTGCAATGCCACACATTACATTCAAACTTTAAATAGCTTTGCGTAGGCGATGCCTCACTTTCGTAAGAGGTGCCAAACCTTGCGCTTCAAACAAAGCAGTGCTTTGTTTTTGCTCATGTTGGGCGAGGGGTAGGATCACCATCTATAATTCAAAAGTAAAAAAAATGAATTGATAACCAACAGTTTCTAAAAGCACATACGAAAACATAAGTTCATTTCTGATCAATGACTTGATAGAAATCACTTGTATGAATAATTAGGGGGGTGACTATAGACATTAAAAAACCACGCTCATAGAGGGCATGGTTTTTGGTTAATCTATAACAGGTTACTAAATATCTAAACTTTAGCTTAAAACTTTTTAGTGAGTGAAAAAGTGAGGGTAGAATCAATTGGATTGGAAACTTTGGCATTGTGATTGCCATTGCTGTATTTTTGATAATATCCGTCTTTGTCCCATGCTTTGCTATAACTTAAACTGGAAGATAAGCCATAAGGTAGCACTTTATTAATGGCAAAACTGGCATCTTGAAAGCTTGCGGCAGAAAAGTTTTTTATACGTTGATTGCCATAATGCATATTCACCGACCAGCCTTGAGCGATGGGCTGTAACCAATTTACATCTAAATAGCCTGAACCTCGAGAGTGCTTATTGGAACCAATTGCTAAAGTGTCAGAATTATTGCCAAAATAATCTTGGGTATAGGTGATTGCATATTTAACACTCAGCGGACCATAGCTGATTTCTGGAATAATTTCACCATAATCAAAACGGGTATGACCTGTTTCAGCAGTGGTTTTTGCCCCAGGATAGTAGTAATAAGCGACTTTAGTAGCCAGATTTAACTGACCGAAACTACGGCTATAACCAGTATAGACATCCCATTCAACATTGGCATCACGGATGAAGTCATCACTCACAGTAGAAGCCCAAGTTCCTGCATAAAAACCATTGGGATGTGCATAATCAAATCCGCCTTGTATAGCAGGGTTGCCCCAGGTCTGTTGAAAACCACGTGAGATATATTGGCTGGCCACTGTCAAATTTGCACTATAAGGAGATGGTGTTTCTACACCTGATTCATTGGCATGTATGGTTTGAAAAAATAGACTCAAAGGGATGGTCAATAATAATTTTTTTCTCATTTTATTCGTCCTTGCAAGATGCGACACACTCAGTCAAAACTCAGGTGTCGCTAAAATATGAATACTTTTACACGATCGGACGTAAAGGTGCTTTGCGCACGGGTGCAGTGCCAGCTTTGTAATAACCCGCTTCAGAACGTGGCAATTTTTGACCACGAATTTGATCTGCGATTTTTTCAGCGATCATGATCGTTGTGGCATTTAAATTTCCAGTAATGATCAGTGGCATTATCGAAGCATCAACAACCCGCAAGCCTTGTAGACCGTGTACACGACCTTGACCGTCAACCACTGCCATTTCGTCTTCACCCATCTTGCAACTACATGAAGGATGGTATGCCGTTTCAGCATGGTTGCGCACGAAGTCATCCAGTTCCGCATCAGTTTGCACCTGTTTTCCAGGACTGATTTCCTCGCCACGATATGCATCCAGTGCAGGCTGTTGCATGATTTCACGTGTGATGCGAATGGCATCACGGAATTCACGCCAGTCTTGCTCAGTCGACATATAGTTGAACAGGATGCTTGGATGCTCAAAAGGATCTTTTGATTTCAGCTTAATTCTACCACGTGAAGGTGAGCGCATAGAACCGACATGGGCTTGGAAGCCATGTTCTTTGACGGGATTACTGCCGTTATAGTTAATCGCAACAGGTAAGAAGTGATATTGAATATTTGGCCAGTCAAATTCATCTGAGCTGCGGATAAAACCACCTGCTTCAAACTGATTACTTGCGCCAATACCAGTCCCATTAAATAACCATTCAGCGCCAATCGCAGGCTGGTTAAACCATTTTAAAGCGGGGTAGAGTGAAACAGGTTGCTTACATTTGTATTGTAAGTACATTTCCAAATGGTCTTGTAAGTTTTCACCGACACCCGGTAAATCATGTACCACGTCGATGTCCATCGATTTAAGGAAATTACTTTCGCCAACACCCGAACGTTGTAAAATTTGTGGGGATGCAATCGCGCCTGCACAAAGCAAGACTTCACGGTTTGCGCGTGCTTGTGTGAGATTGGCTTGATCTGCACCAATAATATATTCCACACCAATGGCGTGTTTTTGATTAAATAAAATTTTATTGGTGGTGGCATGGGTCACGATAGTTAAATTAGGGCGACCCTTTGCCATGTCTAAATAACCACGCGCAGTACTAGAGCGACGGCCTTTTGGTGTCACAGTACGATCCATTGGACCGAAACCTTCTTGTTGATAACCATTCAAGTCATCTGTACGTGGATAGCCTGCTTGTACACCTGCTTCAACCATGGCATGGAACAAGACATTATTGCCATTTTTAGGGGTTGCCACAGATACAGGGCCATCGCCACCGTGGTAGTCATTGCCACCAATATCGCGGGTTTCAGCTTTTTTATAATACGGTAAGCAGTCTGCATAGCTCCAGTCTTCTAGCCCTTTGAGCGTCGACCAGTGATCTAAGTCCATCGCATTACCGCGGATATAACACATCCCGTTAATCAATGATGAACCACCTAAACCTTTACCACGGCCGCATTCCATACGGCGATTATTCATATGTGGTTCAGGATCAGTGAGATATGCCCAGTTGTAACGGCGTCCTTGTAGTGGATAAGCCAACGCTGCTGGCATTTGAGTACGGAAATCTAAACGGTAGTCTGGGCCACCTGCTTCCAAGAGTAAAACTGTAATGTCTTTGTCTTCAGTTAAACGTGTTGCGAGCACATTTCCGGCAGATCCTGCGCCGATGATAATGTAGTCATATGCTAGAGTATTCATAATTATCCTTTTTGTATTTTTAAAAGTGCCAATGCAATCAGGTGATGACATGGCACATAGGATTGATATACGGAGAAAGCCTGAGTGCATTAAAAAATGCTTTGATACTCACCTAACTCAACTTGAACTGACTTGATACGGGTGTAATGTCCAAGTGTGGTTAAACCATTTTCACGGCCGACACCTGATTGTTTATAGCCACCCACTGGCATTTCAGCAGGGGATTCGCCCCAAGTGTTGATCCAGCAAATACCTGCTTCGATTTGATGAATAATACGATGTGCTTTGGTGATGTCTTGTGTGACAACACCTGCCGCTAAACCAAAAGTGGTGTCATTGGCACGACGAATGACTTCTTCTTCAGTTTCATAACTGAGAATGCTCATGACAGGGCCAAAGATTTCTTCTTCAACGATGCGCATATCATCTTGGCAGTCACTGAAAACTGTCGGCAACACATAAGCACCTTGCGCCAATTCAGCTTCTGTCGCACGACCACCGCCAATCAACAGTTTGGCACCTTGTTGTTTACCTGACTCAATGAACGACAAGACTTTTTCCATATGTGGGAAGCTGGTGAGTGGACCAAAGTTGGTTTGCTCAGCCATTGGATCACCAATACGGATCCGTTTTACCCGTTCTACAATAGCGGCTTCAAAATCTGCCAACAGGGCTTTTGGAACAAAAACACGTGTACCATTGGTACATACTTGACCTGAACTAAAGAAGTTAGCCATCACCGCAATGTCTGCTGCTCGATTGAGGTCAGCATCATCACAAATAATTAAAGGGGATTTACCGCCGAGTTCCATGGTCACTTCTTTGAGTGTAGAGCCTGCGGCACTTGCCATAACTTTCTTGCCTGTTTCAACACCACCAGTGAAAGAAATTTTTTCAATAACAGGATGTTCAGTTAACCATTGTCCAATCTCACGGCCTGCACCTTGTACCACGTTAAATACGCCATCTGGTAGTCCCGCTTCAGTATAGATTTCAGCAAGTTTGAATACGCTCAGCGGTGTGGTTTCACTTGGTTTAAAGATCATGGCGTTCCCAGCAGCTAGAGCAGGGGCAGATTTCCATAATGCGATTTGAATTGGATAGTTCCAAGCACCGATTCCCGCGACAACACCAAGTGGTTCACGACGGGTATAGAAAAAGCTTGATTCACGAAGCGGAACTTGCTCTCCCTGAATTGCAGTCGCGAGACCTGCGTAATATTCGAGGACATCAGCACCTGTGACAATATCAACGGTCGATGTTTCGCTAAAGGCTTTACCTGTATCGAGGGTTTCTAAGCGAGCGAGTTCATCATTACGCTCACGTAAGATGTCGACAGCGCGACGTAAAATACGAGAACGTTCCATCGCTGTCATTGCGGCCCAAATTTTTTGACCTTGTTGTGCGCTTTGAACAGCCGCTTCGATGTCTTGTTGTGATGCTTGTTGAAGGGTTGCAATCACTTCACCATTGGCAGGGTTAATACTGGTAAAGGTCTTACCACTGGTCGCTGCTACATAGCGACCATGGATGTACAATTGATGAACTTGTGAATCACTCATTCTGTCTCTCCTGCAAAGGCTTTTCCGCAAATTGTAATTGCGTTTTTACATAATCGTAAGCAATGGAACGTGCCAGTTGGCTGTCAAATTCATCATGACTGCTTAGACTGCCACGTAACCATAATCCGTCAATCAATGCCGCTAAACCACGAGCGGCAATGCTTGCCTGTTCTTTGTCCAATAACTTGAGAAAGTGAAACTTCAAGTTTGAGTACAGGCGTTGATCATTAATTTGTTGCAAGCGCCCAAGTTCGGGTAGATGCATGCTTGCAGACCAAAAGTCTAACCAGATGCGCATGGCTTGTTTATTGACCTGACTAATATCAAAGTTAGAATCAATAATCGCTTTAAGTTGGCTTTCTGGATGCTCGTCTGCTTCAGTTTTATTTTGGTCGGTTTTGCGACGTAAAACATTCAACATTTCTTGCATGCAGGTATTTATTAATCCCTGTTTATCACCAAAATAGTGACTCACAATACCTGTGGATAGCTCGGCTTTCTTTGCGATTTGTGCAATGGTCATATTGGATAAACCCACTTCATAAATCACATCAAATGCGGCGTTAATAATTTCTTCACGTCGCACATGCTCTGGTTTGACTCTACGTTTTGTCATGTATATCCACTTAAAGTGCTGAAAAGGCACTTTTTATTTAACATTACTCAATGTAGAACATCTTAGCATTTTTTTATAATACTTTTTATTGATTGAACGTTCAATCAATAAAAAGTATAATCTACAAAAATCAATAATTTTTTGATGAGTAATAAGAAATGTAAGTGTATACATCAACATTCTGATCCATCAGAATGTTCAGTAAAAAGAGTACATATCCTATTATTTTTTAAGAAAATACACCAATTGCAAGGAGCAATAGCATGGTGTCAAATAGCCATAAAGGATATTCATCCGAACGGATTCGGTTAAATTTATTTGTGTTTGGAAGTTCTGCAATCAGTATCGGTATTTTTGGTCTATTGTTTGTTTTATTTCCAAAAAAAAGTCAGTTTTGGCTAACCTATGTACAAGAGCAGGCCAATCAACTCTTTGGTTGGTATTACATGCTGGTGATTGTGGCATGTCTAGGTTTTGTTGGATGGTTGGCTTTTTCTCGTGCTGGACAACTTCCACTTGGAAAAGATGGCGATAAACCTGAGTTTGGTTACTTGGCTTGGGTATCTATGCTGTTTTCCGCAGGTATCGGTATTGCCTTACTGTATTATGGTGTTGCTGAACCTGTCGATCATTTTTTAAGACCACCTGAAGGCGAGGGTGGCACAATCCAAGCTGCCAGAGATGCCATGATGTATAGCTTCTTACATTGGGGTATACATGGCTGGGTGCTCTATGCCTTGTTAGGTGTCACTTTGGGCTATTTTGCTTTTCGCTTAGATTTACCCCTAGCTTTACGTTCTGCACTTTATCCAATTTTTGGCGATCGGATCTATGGTTTGATCGGTGACTTCGTAGATGGTTTTGGGATTTTAGCCACGGTGATATCTTTGGTCACCAATCTAGGTATAGGTGCTTTGGTATTGGTTTCGGGCATCAGTTATTTAGTCCCAGCCATTCCAGACAACAATGTTACTCTGATCGCAGTGGTATTGGTGATGATGTCTGTTGCGACCATCACCACAGTGGTGGGGATTGAAAAAGGACTGGCTTGGCTTTCACGGATTAACTTACGTTTACTCTATGGCTTATTGTTATTTGTATTCTTAACAGGCCCAACCAATCATTTGCTCAATGGTTTGGTACAGAACGTGGGTGACTATCTCAACCATTTTGTCGCGAAAAGTTTTGATGTGTATTTATACAATTCACAAGCAAAAGGCTGGCTTGGTTCTTGGACGGTGTTTTATTGGGCTTGGTGGATTGCTTGGGCACCTTTCGTTGGGATGTTTATTGCGCGTATTTCAAAAGGGCGCACCATTCGTGAAGTGGTCTTGGGTGTGTGTCTGATCCCTTTAGGCTTTACTTTGGCTTGGATTTCCATTTTCGGAAATACTGCAATTGATTTAATTTTGACTCAAAAACAAAAAGTTTTGGGCGATATGGTTCTTACCGATCCAGCTTTGTCTTTGTTTAAGTTGCTCGAATATTTACCTTTTAATCCTTATGTGGCTGGGATTGTTGTGGTGATTTGTTTTGTACTGTTCTTGACCCCAGTGGGTTCTGGTACGCTGATGATTGCAAATCTGTCTACAAAAGGCGGAAGCAATGAAAGTGATTCACCGATTTGGTTGCGAATTTTCTGGTCTGTGGTGATTACGATTGTCAGTATTGGTTTACTGTTAGCAGGTAGTTTTCATTCGATGCAAAGTGCCGTGGTGCTATGTGGTTTACCATTCTCGGTGATTATTTTGCTTTATATGTTTGGTTTAACCAAAGCAATTAATCAGGACTTAGCTGATCAAGCCCCCAAAAAAGTCATCAACAAACCCATTGAATCCTCAAATCGGAACAAATAAAAATCAGAAATACTATAGTTTTATGATTCTTCTTTGTGCTTGGTTTAGCTTTGCCTTTTCCTCCACTAGACAGTGAAAAGGCATAGCTAAAGATAGGGCTTGAGTTTTAAAAAATTCAATGCTCAAAATAAATAATAAAATCTGCAGATCAACCGAGTGATTTAAGACCAAATTAGGTTGATGTTAGCGTAGGGTGAAATGAGATCAGTGATTTTGGAACAATAGTAAAAGCTGATTGCCCCTTGTTGAATAGATGAAACTTCCCCATGCAGTATGATGTTTGTCTATTACCTAGAGGAAGTCAGTTAAACCTGATTAAAACTTATATTTAAGTCCTAAATTATAATTACGACCTTCGCCCCATGTATACGTGCTATACCAGCTAAAAATCGTATAATATTTTTCATCTAGAAGATTGTTTACATTAAAAGAAACGGATAATTGATCATTGACTTCATAGTTTGCCATTGCATCAAATAGCCAATAATCAGACACCACATGTTTAACAGGATCTTTATACAGTGGATTGGTGACATCGCCCCAAGTCTTATCTTGCCAACGTGCACCACCACCAACAGTTAAACCATCCACCCATTGATTGAGCTTATAGCTGGTATAAAGGCTAAATTCATTTTCAGGAGTCAAAGTGCTCTGTTTTATCCCATCTTGTTTAGAGATTTTATGATTAAAGCCAGCATGTAAATTCCAACCAGGACGAATTTCACCAGTAACTTCGAGTTCAGCCCCTTTGGTTTTGACACCTTGGAGCGCTTCAGATGCGACACCACCAGATGGTGTAAGGACGTTTGGAATCTCTTTCGCAAAATTGTCTTGTTTGAGTTGGTAATATGCCAAACTTGCATTTAAGCGACCATCAAAAAATTCACCTTTGATTCCAGCTTCGTAGTTTTCTCCCTCAAGCGGATCAAGTGTTTTACCGTTTGGATTTTGTGCAGATTGAGGTTTAAATATGGTGCTGTAGCTTGCATAAACTGAGTATTGGTCATTTAAATCATAAACCGCACCGACATAAGGTATAAAGATACCTGACTCTTTAGTCTCTTCTGACTTATAGTTTGCAATACGTCCACCCAAAATGACTTTTAAATCATCATGTAAATTCAAACGTGAGGTGAGATAAAATCCATTCTGCTTGGTGGTTTCATTGTTTGACCAATGATTACCTTTTTGCCAATCAGGCTCCGCAACGTTCCCATTCCATTGATAATATTGATCTACACTGGTTTTATAACCAGTTGGTGCACTATAACCATTATTTTTCCAAGTGCTCTCAGAAATGCTTGCGCCTACAACCAGCTCGTGTTCACGGCCAAAAAGTTGAAATGGACCTGTTGCATAGATGTCTGCAGCATCACTTTTGGTTTCGCCCTTATAGTTTCCAGCCCACATTGAAACACCAGTTCCCGTCGATGGATTTGGATGACCACCTGCCGCTGCGCCTAATTGTGCATCATAGCCATTGATTTGATGATTTAACTGGATTTTTGCGACCCAATCATTATCAAACTTATGCTCTAAAGTTGAGAAAATAGTTCGAGTATATTGTTCCCAATTACTCCAATTTGCACCATTGTTAAAGCCACGCGACATTTTATTAAATTGACCCGCTGAATTATAAATTGGGATACCGCCCCACGTTGAGCCCTTAGGTTTATTGTCTTGATAATCTGCGCCTATAGTCAGTAGGGTATTCTCAGTTAAATCTGCTTCTAATATGCCGTAGAACACAGGAGTCTTGCGTTCATAGCGATCTAATTGAGATTCTTTGTCTTGATACGCAGCAACGCCACGTCCACGAATACTGCCCGTTTGGTTAAGTGGACCGCTTAAATCAATTTGGCCGCGGTAGTTATTCCATGTGCCTAGACCCAGAGAAACATTCCCTTGAAAATCTTTGGTTGGTTTTTTACGAATCAAATTAATCGTTGCACCAGGATCACCCACCCCAGTTAAAAGCCCCGTTGCTCCTTTTAAAACTTCGATACGATCATAAATCGCCATATCACTTAGGGTATTTCCTGCTGAGTAGGCCGAATCACGATTCATCGGGATCCCATCGTACTGGAAGTTTTGTATTGCAAAACCACGGGAGTAATATTCTGTCCGTTCACTGTCATAGGTCACCACACTAACACCCGGGGTATGCCGCATAACATCATCGATAGAGTTGAGATTAAAATCATCCATTTCTTGGCGAGTAATCACACTAATCGTTTGTGGGGTTTCTTTGGGTTTTAAAACCAAACGCGTTGCTGTGGCAATTGAACCCGGAGTATAGACACCACTGTTTTCTGTAATTTCACCCAATTGGTTTGCTGTAAACTTGAGCGTTGGCAATGCAAGAGGTTCTGCATTATTTTGAGTTATCTCTTCAGTAGCATGCAAAAGGGTAGTAGCAGCTACAGAAGTGAGACCTAACATGATCATTTGAATCATTTTTGACAGGTATTTTTTGTCTGTCATTTGCATTCTTGTTGATGACATCGAAAGCGGCCTTATAAGATGTGAGGAGTACGCTTATAATGTCGTTTGAGATTTAAAAAAGGATCAAACAAATTTATCCCTGTCATTTTGAGATAACATTGGCTCATCTGTTAACGCGGGTAGATTGGTTTTAAGTTTTGCACTTGGCTAGAGAAAAACAACCTTGGTAATCTTATTTTCAGCAATTACATCACCATGTTTTCGCGGTAGTTATAATTAGTCATCATGAAAAAAATGCTGTAGTGGATTCGCTTTGGATCTTTAAGCAGACCATGATGTAAAGATATGCAACACAGGCTGTGCAATGAATAATATAAAGACTCGGATCGCGAGATCCGAGTCGGCTGCTGTCAATTGTGTTCAATCATCATTGAGTTAGGCCATAATAAAGCCAGAGCATCAACCTCAAGAATTGATTTCCATTCCAAATACTCCCCCGAAATAATCGTCTTAAGAAAACTGAGATGGGGGTGATTTAAATCAGGCAATGGTTTCAGTTAAACAGGCATATCTAGATCATCAAATGTTTCTAACGTTTTACCTTGTTCTAGATGTTTTTGATAATATGCGACTCGGCTCAGATCTAATGTTGAGCTGGACATGCCGACATTCCAATAGCCCGCCACACGAATATCATCTTTACTCAAATGACTATGTTGGGTAAACAGCTTACGTATCGCTCTTGCTTCATTACGTTCACAGGCTGCCCAAACGCTTATATCTTCACGATCTTTAAACTGCTCGGCAACTTTAAGTAGTATGCCCAATTTACCCGCTTGCTGTGGTTTTTCCCGATGGAGTAAATGAATATTTACGCCATGATGTTTTGGCAAATCATCAATAATATTGGCTTCACAACTTTCAATATAAATCTCTCCCTGAATCCCCGTTTGCCAATGCTGTAAAATTGAATAGACGGCAGGAATGGCGGTTTCATCGGCAAACATCACCACGCGTTTAGCTGGGGTAAAATTGGGGAGAAAGTGCGGTCTTGGACCCGTAAGTTGAATTTTAGTGCCAATTTTTGCTGAATCTAGCCAAAGCATTGCTGGACTTGGGTCAGCATGTAGAACAAAGTCAATTTCAATTTGACGAGTACTTGGATCAAAGCAACGCACGGTATATACACGTGATATAGGTAAGCTGTCTGCTTGTTGATGCACTTCTAAACGAATAGCAAGGTTAGGTGTTGTCCATAAGTCTGGCTGTGTTGTATTGATTTCGCCCCGAATACGTACAATTGATGGAAAAGGATGAGAAATCGCCGTTATCGTCATCTCAATGACTTCCAGATTCCGCATATGATCATCTTGTTTCAGTATCGCTTTTTGATCTGATACTGTTTTTTTGTCTGAAACCTTTTTTTGGTCTGGTACTATTTTTTGATCTAATGTCGTTTGTTGTTGGCTATTCATCATTAAGTCTACCTATCTTTATTGAGCAATAAACCACAATTGCCTTTCTTTCAGTGCTGAGCGGATCGAGAAAATCTGCATGGTGTTAAATGTAAAATATAATCATTATCATTTAAAGAGCATTTATGTTTAAATTACTTGTATTTTAATTTTAGCAATCGATTTATTGCGGAGAGAGGTAAGATTGTGAGGCGTTGTAGTATTGATCAGGCTCATGGTTTATTTTAATTGCGTGAAAAATATATTAATTTTAATCTTGTAATTTTCTATATAGTCAAATCACCTAATTATTTCATACAAGTGATTTGCATCAAGTCATTGAGCATAAATGAAGCTTATGTTTTTGTATGAACTTTTAAAAATTGTTGGTTATCAATTCATTTTTATACTTTTGAATCATAGCTGGTGATCCTACCCCTCGCTCAACATGAGCAAAAACAAAGCACTGCTTTGTTTGAAGCGCAAGGTTTGGCACCTCCTACGAAAGTGAGGCATCGCCTACGCAAAGGGATTTAAACTTTGAATGTAAGATGTGGCAGTGTAAGCTTTTATATAATTAAACAATATTATTTCATCATATGTTTGATTTAATTAAAAATATTAATTAAGAGAAATTATATTATTGTGTCTGATTTTTTTTGACAGGTTGACTATATTTGCCGTGCATTTTCTGTCGTTGGCTTTAAAAATTAATCTTAAATCGATTCATTTATCATTTTTTATACAAAGCAATTTTAAGCAAAACAACTTCAAGCAAAAACATAGCTCGCTTGAGGAGATGTATTCTACTTTACTCAACTTTATAGCCTTAAACATCGGAGCAAAACGGCACTGTACTACAAGTTGTGCAATAAAATATCTAAGTTCATTGAGCCTAAAGTAATTTTAAAAAATACGCGCGATGCTGACTTTGTTCAGGCAATAATTCCAGTACCCGTTGTATTGCATCATTACGTTCAGGAAGACGACTAATAATTTTTAAAAGTGGGTCAATATCCTGAATTTGATAAATCAGATGACTTAAACGCGCATCGAAACAATCACGCCATGTGGTCAAGAAAGGGCTTTCTGATTTGGCCAAAAAACTACCTTTGTAAAGTGAAAATGTACTAGCGAGAAAACCTGCATTGAGGGATTGTTCAGCTCTGGTAAAGTCGGTTTGAATCTCACAAACTAACTTATACGGGCGCGATAAAATACAGTTAGGGAGCAAGGTGCGTAATTGTGACATTTCTGCTTTTAAGGTTTTTTCACTAATGTCGCGATCACCGTATAACGCATAGTGCAGTTCATCTAGGTTAATACCCTCTGGGTGTAACACAAGAATGCATAGAATTTCAATTTGTCGATGGGTCAATGTTAAAAGCTGTTGGTTAAATTGAACTTTGGGTGTACCAAATACTTTGAGATAAAGCATGTTTTTTTGTTCAAATTGAATCGCACGTTGAACCAACTCTGCACAGCGTTCTACAGCCAATACACCCAGTGAAGTATGCTTCTTGTACTTGGTCGATAAATTAATCACACCGTGAAATTGTCCAGATACAGGATCAACGATCGGCGCGGCATAACAAACCCAATCCTGTACACTGTTCATCTGATTTTCATGTGAATAAACACAGCTAGAGAGATGATTATTTAAGGCCAAACCAATCGCATTTGTACCGACAGCCTGTGTTGACCAATGTCCACCTTCGACAAAATGCACTTGCTCAGCAGAGGAGAGCATAGCACGGCTACTCCATGTCCAAAGTAAGGTGCCATGATGATCTGTGATTCCAATTGCCATTTCAGAATCATCTGCAATTTTTAGTAAATCCGCATAATTATGTTGAAGAGAACGACGAAACAGAGAGGGTTCTGGTTCGGGAGGTAAAGCGAGAAGTGGCGCAGCAGTGACGGATTCGATATTGACAAAATGTGTGGTCTGTAAACGAAGCGCTTGCGGCTGTAGTTGATTCAATAGCTTCATATCATATTCCTTTATGATGAATGGTTATGCCATTAATACTTTGTATTCTTTATCGCTGTATCTGGTGATTTTATTTGATGACACCAAATTTTAATCTATATTCAAACAAATAGTGTTCTGAAAATAATCATCTTTATTAGGTTCTCACTTTAGAAGTTAATGTTTTGCTTTAAAATGAGTTTTCTGCTCACAAATGTTAAATAAAGTTACCAATAAAAAGACAGCGTATTCTTTTTGGTACTCATTGTTTAATATTTAGGTGTACATATTCACTTTCAACACTGAATCATCCTAAATTTCTGTGGCAATGTTTTCACGTGTAAACGGCTTAGGTACAGGCTCGCCCTTGTATTGACGATCAGCAAAATAGCTGGAACGAACCATTGGCGCACTCCATATATTTTTAAACCCTAATAACTCACCATGTGCTTGATAATGTTCAAACTCTTTCAATGAAACAAAACGATGTATTGGGGCATGAGATTTAGACGGCTGTAAGTATTGACCAATGGTGACATAGTCCACCTGATAGTCACTGAGGTCATTCAGCAACACAATAACTTCTGCTTCGACTTCACCCAATCCCACCATCAAGCCACATTTCGTTGCGATGTCTGGACGTAAATGCTTAAACCGTTTTAACAGTTCCAAGGAATGTTGATAATCTGAACCTGGACGCATTGCACGGTACAAACGAGGGACCGTTTCAATATTATGATTAAATACATCTGGCGGGGTTTCGCTCAGAATGTTGAGGGCAACTTCTAATCTGCCCCGAAAATCAGGGACTAAAATCTCAATTAGCGTATCTGGGCTACTTTTACGGATTTCTCGAATACATGCAGCAAAGTGTTGTGCTCCACCGTCAATAAGATCATCACGGTCTACTGAGGTAATCACCACATAGTTTAAATTTAGATTTTTAACGGTTTCTGCTAAATGTTTCGGTTCATCAGCATCTAAAATATTTGGACGTCCATGCGCCACATCACAAAATGGGCATCGACGGGTACAAATATCTCCCATAATCATAAAGGTCGCTGTTCCACCACCAAAGCATTGTGGCAAATTGGGGCACGCGGCTTCTTCACATACGGTATGTAGTTTTTGTTGACGTAATAAATTTTTAATACGTTGCACTTCTTCAGGCTGGCTGATCTTGGCGCGAATCCATTCAGGCTTTTGTGGGATCTGTTCTGTACTGATAATTTTTACTGGAATACGTGCCAATTTATCTGCACCACGTAGTTTTTGTCCCGTGGTGACTGAAACTTTTAAATCCATTTTAAATAGTCCATTAAATAAAATAATTTAATATAAAATGACATTTTTATCTATGATGTCAAATATATTTAAAATATTTATCAATATAATAAAAGAGTGCAAAATATTAATATTATAAAATAAAGGTTGGTTAAAGGTTTGATTTTTTAAGTTTTTGAAAATTATAAAAATTTACAAATATTTTTTGCTTTATAAAGTGCTGTTTTTAATATTTTTATTGTGTTTTATAAAGAAATATTTTTTTAGTCTAATATTAATTTTTAATGAAATAATTTTATATAAACATACGGGTTTTAAATACCAATATTTATTTTTAAATATATGGTTTTTACTTTTAACTGTGAGCATGAAGGAATAAGTATATGCAATTAACGGAAGAGCAATTGCTAGCAGCATACAGACGGATGCGAGATATTCGTGAGTTTGAGGATCGACTTCACGATGAAAATAATACAGGTGATATTCCCGGATTTATCCATCTTTACAGTGGTGAAGAAGCGGTAGCTGTTGGAATTTGTGAAAATTTGACTGACAAAGATTTTATTACCTCAACCCATCGTGGTCACGGTCACTGCATTGCCAAAGGATGTGATATTCACGGCATGATGTTGGAAATTTTTGGTAAAGATGATGGTTTGTGCCGTGGCAAAGGCGGTTCAATGCATATTGCTGATCTAGACAAAGGTATGTTGGGAGCCAACGGAATTGTTGGTGGTGGGCCACCTTTGGCAATTGGTGCAGCGTTAACCGCAAAAACCTTAAAGACGGGTGGAGTTGGTTTGTCATTTACTGGGGATGGTGGTTCTAACCAAGGTCTGACCTTTGAAGCCATGAATATGGCTGTGGTTTTAAAACTTCCCGTGATTTTTGTTTTTGAAAATAATGGTTTTGGTGAAGGTACTGCGCATGATTATGCAGTCGGAAGCAAAGACATTGCAGGTCGTGCTGCGGCTTTTGGGATGCCTGCTGAAAAAGTAGATGGGACAGATTTCTTTGCTGTGTATGAGGTCGCCCAAAAAGCCATTGAACGTGCACGGCGTGGCGAAGGCCCAAGTGTGATTGAAACCATTACCAATCGTTTTTATGGACACTTTGAAGGTGACCCAGGACTGATTCGTTCCAAAGAAGAACTCGATTATGTCAAAGAGCATAAAGATCCGTTGAAAATTTTCCGTGAAAAAGTCAAAGGCAAGATTGCTGAAGCCACGCTGGATGCAATTGATGTTGAATCAAAAGCCAATGTCGATGCTGCTGTCGCAAATGCACGTGCTGCCAATTATCCAGAACTTTCTCAACTTCTTACTGACGTTTATGTCTCTTACTAAAGGAATAGTAAAACAATGCCAAATAAAAGTTATCGAAACGCGATTAAAGAAGCGATTGAATCAGAAATGCGCCGTGACCCAAGTGTGATTGTTGTCGGTGAAGATGTGCGTGGCGGGCATGGCGGTAAAAATACAGATGACAATAAACTCGAAGGCTTTGGGGGCGTACTTGGTGTCACCAAAGGGCTATGGACAGAGTTTGGCTCTGAGCGTGTGATTGATACCCCGATCACTGAATCTGCAATTATTGGAATGGCGGCAGGGGCTGCTGCAACAGGTTTACGACCTGTGGCTGACCTGATGTTTATGGACTTCTATGGCGTATGTCATGACATGTTGTATAACCAAGCGGCCAAATTTCGTTATATGTTTGGTGGAAAAGCCAAAGCGCCTTTGGTGGTTCGAGGCATGATCGGCGCAGGCTTTTCTGCTGCCGCACAACATTCACAATCCCCGTATAACGTGTTTGCTGCTGTACCCGGTTTAAAAGTCGTGGTGCCGTCCAGTGCATATGATGTAAAAGGCTTATTGATCCAAGCCATCCGTGATGATGACCCAGTGGTTTTTTGTGAACATAAATTGCTTTATGACATCAAAGGTGAAGTGCCAGATGAACCATATACCATTCCTTTTGGTGTAGCAAATTACACCCGTGAAGGAACCGATGTCACGATTATTGCCTTAAGTTTAATGGTGCATCGTGCTAATGAAGTCGCGGATAAGCTTGCTAAGGAGGGAATTTCTGTCGAAGTTGTCGATCCACGAACGATTTCTCCATTGGATGAAGAAGGCATTTTAGAATCTGTCGCGTCAACAGGGCGTGTGGTGATTGTTGATGAGTCTGCTGCCCGTTGTGGTTTTGGGCATGATGTGGCCGCACTGATTGCACAAAAAGGCTTTCATTATCTCAAAGCACCCATTGAACTGGTGACACCACCGCATTCACCTGTGCCATTTTCACCCGTATTAGAAAAACAATGGCTACCAAGTGTAGAACGTATCGAACAGGCTGTACGTAAAACGTTGGAGGCTTAGGATGAGCGAAATTAAAACTTTAGAAATCCCAAAATGGGGTTTGTCGATGGAAGAGGGCACCATTGCCCAATGGTTGATTCAAGCAGGCGAGCAGTTTAGTAAAGGACAAGAAATTTGTGAAATTGAGACCACAAAAATCGTCAATGTCCTTGAAGCACCGTTTGATAGTACCTTGCGTAAAATCATTGCCAATAATGGCGATACTTTAGTGGTGGGCGGGATCATTGCAATTTGTGCAGATGCGCAAGTTTCCGATGCTGAAATTGATGCCTTTGCTCAATCTTTGGCTGGCGCACCTATTCTCAATGAAAGCAAAGCTGTTGAAGTGGTTACTGAAAAGCTGACGGCAACGCAGCCTGAAACCAAGCCACAAACTGCGCCTAAACAGAATCGTATTGAGCAGGTATCAAAAGCTGTTGCCCAAAATGGTTATGTAATTCCTGCTGCATTACAAGGTTATCAACATGTTGAGGATGTTTTTGCAACACCGCATGCCTTGAAATTGGCTGAAAAGCATCAAGTGAATTTGGCGCTGGTTTCAGGCTCAGGGCGTGGAGGTCGTATCAGTGTGCAAGACATTCAAAACGCAGTTCAAGCTGCGGGTGGATCATGGCCCGATATTCGGCAGCAACCGAGTGGTAAAGTGGCGAAATCTAAAGCTGATGATAGCCAAGTGTTGGCAACACCAGTTGCACGTCGTTTAGCCAAACAATGGGGCATTAATTTACATGACTGTCGTGCCTCAGGATCAAGAGGGCGTATTTGTAAGGAAGATGTTGAAGCAGTTCATCAGCGTGAAAACCCTGCACTTGCCCAAAATAGCGCTGATGTAATGCGAACTGAAACTGCCAAGGTGACCACCATTGCGATGAATGGTATGCGTAAAGCCATTGCTTCACGCTTACAGGCAGCAAAACGTAATGCACCACACTTCCGTTTAACCGTAAATTTAAATGTGGATGCTATTCAGGGACTACGTCAACAGATTAATGCCACTGTGCCGCAAGTGAAATTGTCAATCAATGACATGTTGATTAAAGCGGCAGCAGCTGCATTGATCAAAGTGCCACAGGTCAATGTTCAGTTTGATGAAGAGAATCAGCAGATTTTGCAGTTTGATCAGGCGGATATCTCTGTTGCTGTAGCGATTGAGAATGGCCTCATCACTCCAATCATTAAAGCTGCCAATACCAAGTCTTTGGCACAAATTTCCAATGATATGCGTGATCTTGCAACACGTGCCAAAACTGGCAAATTGGCGCCTGATGAATTTCAGGGCGGTAGTTTCAGTATTTCGAATTTAGGTATGCTCGGCGTTCAACAGTTTGACGCGATTATTAACCCACCCCAAGGTGCGATTTTAGCTTTAGGTGCAGCAGAAAAACGGGCAATTGTTGAAAATGAGAGCATCGTGATTCGACAGATGGTCACCGCGACCTTGTCTTGTGATCATCGGGTGATTGATGGGGCGTTAGGTGCACAGTTCTTGGCAGCATTTAAGCAGTTTGTTGAAAATCCTGCATTGATTTTGGTGTAGGAGTATGAGCATGTCAGACACACAATTTGATCTCATTGTGATTGGCGCTGGTCCAGGTGGCTATGTGGCTGCGATACGTGCAGCCCAACTGGGTTTAAAAACCGCCATTGTAGAAGAAAAGCATTTGGGTGGAATTTGCCTGAATTGGGGCTGTATTCCAACCAAAGCTTTATTGAGTGGAGCGGCACTTGCACAGCAATTTAAACATTCACAACAGTTTGGTTTTTCTTTAGGTTCTATTGATTTTGATATCCAACAACTGGTTCGTCATAGCCGTCAGGTTTCTGAACAGTTGGTACAAGGGATTGGGCAATTACTGAAAAAGAATCAAGTTACTGTATTTAATGCAAGCGCTCAATTTATCGAGAAAGAAAGCTTAGAACTGACTGATGCAAAGGGTCAAAAACAGCAGATTTCTGCACCGCATATTATTGTGGCTACGGGCGCCAGAGCCGCCAATTTAGCGCATGTCCCTGTCGATGGACAGCATGTCTGGAGTTATAAAGAAGCTTTAGTCCCAGAACACTTGCCGAAATCACTTTTGGTAATTGGTTCAGGGGCCATTGGCAGTGAGTTTGCCAGTTTATATCAGGACTTAGGTTGCCAAGTGACTTTGGTTGATATTGCCAAACAGATCCTACCTAGTGAAGACATTGAAGTTGCCAAATATGTGCAAAAGCAATTTGAACAGCATGGTATGACGGTTTTGACTGAAGCTGCTGTACAAAACATCGAAATAGATAAGGACCAAGTACATTGCCATGTTGAAACCGCAACAGGTGTACAAATCATTACTGTTGAAAAAGTCCTTTCCGCAATTGGTGTACAACCTAATACTCAAAATTTGGGTTTAGAAAAATTGGGTATTGAGTTTGAGCATAGTTTTATCAAAGTTGATCCGTGGTGTAAGACCAATGTAGTTGGAGTTTATGCCATTGGTGATGTCGCTGGTGCGCCGTGCTTGGCGCATAAAGCCAGTCATGAAGCAATTTTATGTGTAGAAAAAATTGCAGGGCTGACGCATGTACATGCTTTAGATCGTAGCCAAATTCCAGGGTGTATTTTTACCCATCCGCAGGTGGCAAGTATTGGTCTAAGCGAGCAAAAAGCCAAAGCAGCTGGTTTTACAATCAATGTGGGTAGATTCCCTTTACAAGCCAATGGTAAAGCTTTGGCTTTAAGCGAGACCACAGGATTTGTAAAAACTATTTTTAATCAAGAAACAGGGGAATTATTGGGGGCACACATGGTGGGTCATGAGGTCACTGAACATATTCAGGGCTTTGCCATCGCTAAATATTTAGAAGCCACTGATGAAAGCCTAGCACAGGTTATTTTCCCACATCCTACGTTATCTGAGGCGATGCATGAGTCGGTTTTATCGGCAATGCAACGTGCAATCCATATTTAAGGAGTCGCAACATGCCTAGAGGTCTAAACAATAAAGTCGCATTAATTACTGGTGCCGCACAGGGCATAGGACGCGGTATTGCTTTACGCTTGGCACAAGAGGGCGTACATATTGCCTTGGTTGATCTTCACCAAGAAAAGTTAACTGCTGTTCAGCAAGAGATTCAAGCATTTGGGGTTAAAGCCACCACATTTATTGCAGATGTTGCTGATCCTGTACAAATCAGCAGTGCGATTGACCATGCAGAATCAACATTAAATGGCTTTGATATCATTATTAATAATGCAGGGATTGCCCAAGTCCAAGCCTTGGCAGAGGTCAGTCCAGATGAATTTAATCGGATTATGAATATCAATGTGGGTGGTGTGCTGTGGGGGATTCAGGCCGCTGCCGATAAATTTAAACAGCGCCGAAATTCTGGCAAAATTATCAATGCATGTTCGATTGCTGGGCATGAAGGTTTTGCTTTGCTTGGTGTCTATTCAGCTACTAAATTTGCCGTTCGTGCTTTGACTCAAACAGCAGCAAAAGAATATGCCAGTGCTGGTATCACTGTGAATAGTTACTGTCCCGGTGTAGTTGGTACAGATATGTGGGTGGAAATAGATCAACGTTTCGCTGATATCACTGGTGCACCCGTTGGTGAAACATATCAGAAATATGTGGATGGAATTGCTTTAGGACGTGCCGAAACCCCAGATGATGTTGCCGCATTGGTTGCTTTTCTAGCCAGTGAGGACGCTGATTATATTACTGGACAGTCAATTTTGACCGATGGCGGAATGGTTTATCGTTAATATTGGAATGAGGAATGCATCTATGAAAGCAGCTCGTTTTTATGATAAAGGGGATATCCGAATAGAGGATATTCCAGAACCACAGGTACAACCAGGAACAGTTGGCATTCAAGTCGCATGGTGTGGTATTTGTGGCACAGATTTACATGAATTTATCGATGGTCCAATTTTTATTCCTCCGTGTGGTCATCCGCACCCGATTTCGGGTGAAGCTGCACCTGTAACCATGGGGCATGAGTTTTCAGGTGTGGTGTACGCTGTAGGGGATGGCGTTGATGATATTCAGGTGGGGCAACATGTTGTGGTTGAGCCTTATATCATTGCGGATGATGTTCCGACTGGACCGCATGACAATTATCACTTGTCAAAAAATATGAATTTTATTGGTCTAGGTGGTCGCGGTGGTGGGCTATCTGAAAAAATTGCGGTACAACGCCGTTGGGTACATCCCATTTCTGCCCAAATTCCGTTGGATCAAGCCGCATTGATTGAGCCTTTATCTGTCGGGCATCATGCCTTTGTAAGAAGTGGAGCACAGTCAGGTGATATTGCCTTGGTGGGTGGAGCGGGCCCGATTGGATTGTTATTGTCTGCAATTTTAAAGGCCAAAGGCTTAACCGTCATCATTACCGAGCTCAGTGCAAAACGTAAAGAAAAAGCCTTAGAAGCGGGTGTTGCCGACTATGTGCTAGATCCGTCTCAAGTGGATGTTGTGGCTGAAGTCATGAAAATCACCCAAGACCGTGGGGTAGACGTGGCTTTTGAATGCAGTAGTGTCAATAAGGTCATGGATACACTGGTGGCAGCTATGAAACCAACTGGTGTGGTAGTGATAGTTTCGATCTGGAGTCATCCTGCAACGATTAATGTGCATAGTGTGGTGATGAAAGAGCTGGATATTCGCGGTACGATAGCCTATGTTAATGACCATCAAGAAACCATTCGCTTGGTTGAGCAAGGTAAAATCAATTTAGAACCTTTTATTACCCAAAGAATTGCTTTAGATGATTTGGTTTCGCAAGGCTTTGAAACCTTGATTCATAACAACGAATCTGCGGTCAAGATTATTGTGCATCCCTAGAAATCATACTACTCAATAAGGCATGTTATTGGTTAATGAATCGTGTGTGGGAGGGCTTCACAATTACTGATCAATAATCAATAACAAGTTTTAGCTGAAGTGAAATTGAATGGAGCTTCTTTGGAGCACCTATTGCGAATCTTGGTGTAATCGGTGGTGTTGCCTATATTGATCCTGAATTAACCCAAACTGCAGGTGGTAAAAATCAAGGCAATATTGCGACTGGGGTTGCCAAGCAATAGGCGAAATTAGGTATGGAGTGGGATATTTCGATTTTGCAGGGTTTAATCTAGACTGGAAATGCCACAGCAGTTTCAAAGCAATATATCAATCAGGAACATACACTACATGCTTCTGGACGAACACTGTTTGATGTTGAGGCGAGATATAAGACCAATGTTTCAAGTTTTCCACTAAACTTAGCTGCGAGTATCAATAACGTGACCAATAAGGCGTATTGGGGCATGCCACAATTGTCCAGTTTAGTCTTGGGTGCACCTCGAACTTATATGCTGTCGGCTTCTATCGATTTTTAATTTAAGCGATACAGCACTATATTTTTATATGGTGCTGTATGTTGATTCAATGAGGGGCTTTAAATCTGTTCAATCAAAAAATAATGCGGATGGGATTTTTGTCTCAGGGCAGGCTTGCTTAAAGCGCTGTTGATAAAACAACACTAAATCTAAAACAAGTGATGAAATCTAAACATTTATTAAAATTAGATTTTGTATAAGATATTGAAAATTATAAAAATAAATATTGGCATAAAAGCTGCTCAATACAAGTGATATGAAATTGGAAGTATCTTAAGGAATACCTATGTCACTTGTCATCGATAAAAAAGAAAATTCTAAAGAGTTTGTAAAAAGTACTTTATCTGAAATTTGGGTCACACGATGTCCTGTACCCACTGCAACAGGAATCTCATTAAAACGCGGCACCTTAGTCGAAAAATTTGAGCGACATGGTATTGATGTTGCGGTATTGCAAGATGCGCGTAAAGGCTTGTCTGTGCATCATTTTGATCATCAGCTCCCGGCTTTATTCCGTGAAGGAGGTAATGTACCTGCTTTGGCTGCGCGTTCAGAAGGTGCCCCAAGTCGTCTGATTGGATTAACTTGGATTGATGAATGGCAAGTGATTATTGTTCGACCAGATTCAGCAATTCGTCAGCCTGAAGATTTAAAAAATACCAAAGTGGCTTTACCTGAATATGCCGATAAACGTGCAGGCAGTATTTTTAGAGCCATGTCATTACAAGGTATTCGAGGGGCTTTACAACTTGCAAATTTAAGTTTCCGTGATGTTGATTTTATTGAAGTTCCTGAGCGAGCTGAATCGAAACAAGATCGTGATGCCAGTGCCTATTGGTCAGGCCTTGATGCCTTGATTACAGGTGAAGTGGATGCCGTGTATGTCAAAGGGGCATCGGCTGTTGAGGCAGCCACCAAACGTGGTTTAAAAGTCGGTATCGATTTAGATCAATTTACAGATGTGACTTCGCGTGTGAACAACGGGACACCTCGACCTATCACGGTACATGAAGATTTATTGGAACATCACTTTGATGTCGTCGTTGACTTTCTGGAAGAGCTTTTTGATACCGCAGATTGGGCAGAAGATCATTTAGATGAAGTGCTGGTTATTCTACAAGATGAAACCATTGCGGGTGCTGAAAGTGTGGCTACAGCGTATCGTAATAATTTTCATAAATCTTTACATCCTTCATTAAGTGCAGAACGCCTTGAGCTTTTAAAACAACAAAAAGATTTCCTTTGGTTACATGGCTTCCTTGAAAAAGACGTCGATCTTGATACATGGGTCGATCATCGCCCATTACTCGAAGTTTTAAAGCGTCGCCAAAATAAACAACGTTAAAACAGGATATTTATCATGACTACACTGATTCAATCGCCACTTTCCCCTGAACTTAATGATTTTATTGAACGCAACCGTCAAAAAGCTGAATTTGCATTTGAGGTGTTCCGTGAGACGGGCACCATCACTGCCAATGGCACAGTCAATTTTGTTGAACGCGCCCCTGAAAATACCTTGGTGACCTTTAACTATGCAGGTCCTTGGTCACGAGATAAAAAAAGCAAAGTATTGGTAGAGAAACTTGATGGTGAAGTTTTATTGGGACGAAAAGGTGCGGGTGGCCGTTATAACAAACTATTTTGTGAACATGCAGATGTCACCACAATCTCTCATGTACATGCACCGAATTTAGGTGCTTGGGCCCAAACACACCGAACCCTACCGATTCGTTATGTGCCTGTTCAGCGTTTTCATTTATTTAATGAACTGCCGATTTATATCGATCGCCGTCAAGCAGAAGTCGATTTTATTTTAGATCAACTCAAGATTGATATTGAGCATCGGGCTATTTTGGAAGCCAATGGCGGTGCCACAGTTTGGGGGCGTCAAGGTCTACAAGAAACTGCTGAATTTATTTTATTGCTTGAAGAAGGTGCTCAAATTCAACTGTTAGCAGAACTGGTTGGGGGAAGTCGTGAATATGGGCAAGGGGTGTTACAGCAACAGTGGAAAATGAGTGGATTGACTGAAAAAGCAAAATCACTGGGATTACTTCCACTCCATTAGAAACATGATTTAAAAACAAATATAGAGAATATTATGGCTGTAAAACTTTTATGGTATCTCACCTCACCTGATGGTCCCTATCCTTGGTTGGAGTCGGGACGCTGGGATACCGATTATGAACATTTACAACAAATTGCAATTACCGCAGATCGTCTGGGGTTTTACGGTTCACTCATGGGTACAAGTGAGTATGAAACACTGGCAGTTGCTGCGAGTTTAATTCCTTTTACTGAGCGCCTGAAGTTTTTGGTGGCGCAGCATCCAGGTGAAGTTCAACCCGCAGTTTTAGCCAAATATGCACAAACTTTTGACTCTTTCTCTCAGGGACGTTTGTTGTTTAATGTGGTCAATGGCAATGATCAGGGACTTGCCGCATTGGGTATTCATTATTCACATGATGAACGCTATGACTTTAGTAAAGAATACTGGAGCACATTTCAACAGAATTATTTAGGCGATAAATCTGGCTTTCAGGGTGAGTTTATTCAAGTTGCTCCACGTCAAGAGGGGGCTTCACCGATGTCAAAATGGCATGGGGCAACCCAAAAACAAGGCGTACCGCTGTGGGGAGCTGGCACATCAGCCAAAGGGGTACAACATTCAGTGGAATTGCTGGATGTGTATTTAAGCTTTGCCAACACACCGCCGCTGCTGGGAGAAAAATTCAGTAAAGTTGCAAAAGAAGCCGCTAAAGTTGGACGAACTTTGCAGTATGGAACTCGCTTACAAATTATCGTTCGTGAAACCGAAGAAGAAGCGTGGCAATACGCGCAGTCTCTACTCGATAAAATTGATGTGAATTATGCGATTGAAGCTGTAAAACGTCAGCTTCCACCCAATGAAACTTTCGAAAGCTATCAGAGTAGTAACCCGATTGTTCAAAAAAATTTAGAACGCTTACGTCAGGGGATATTACCTCAAGCTAAAGACTTTGAAATTTATCCAAATATTTGGACAGGGCCATCACTGTTTGGTTTTGATATCTTAAATCCCGCTGCGGGGACCGCATTGGTCGGGAGCGCTGAAAATATTGCTCAACGTATCCAAGAATATGAAAGCTACGGTACATCTGCATTTATTTTGTCAGGTTTTCCTTTAATTACGGAAGTTTATCGTGTTGCAGACTTGTTGTTTCCTTTACTTGAGCTCGATCATGGTTTTGAGTTACCGAAGTTAAAAAAATGCTCGTCTGTAGATTCTCTGTTGAATCAAGAAACTGTGGTTTAAAAGGAGAATCCTATGAGTAAAATTACGCGCAGAGTATTAATTAAAAATACGGGTTTAGGTCTAGGTACGATTGCAGCAGCAAGCCTGATTGGGTGTTCTCGTTCCGATTCCTCAGCATCAAATGAAGCTGCTGCACATACAAGCCAGCATACCACACCGCAAAAAGGTGGAGTGATCAAAATTGGGGTGATTAATGGTAATCAAGCTGGAAATTTAGATGCCCATAAGCCGATTGGGATGTCGAGTGCCTTTAGAGGTTGGCCGTTATATGCCAAATTATGGGAATGGGGGCGAGATATTCAACCTAAATTGGCGCTTGCTGAATTTGCAGAACCCAATGAGGATGGCACTAAATGGACGATTCGGCTAAAGAAAGGGCTTGAGTTTCATCATGGTAAAACCATTACAGCTGATGATGTCATTTTCTCTTTACGTCGTTTGACCGATCCTAAACTGGCGTCTCCCTTTGCGGCTTATCTGTATTCACTACAGCGCGATGCGATTAAAAAGCGGGATGATTACACCGTTGAAATTCCATTTGCTCAAGGCAAAGGCTTAGTAGCCCTACCTGAAGCATGGATGAGTTGGGGCGGTATTGTTCCAACAGATTATGACCCAATCAAGAATGTCGTCGGAGCAGGCCCGTTTAAGCTAGAAAGTTTTACCCCAGGTCAACGTTCCCGTTTCGTACGTTTTGAAAATTATTGGAAAGACAATCAGCCTTATGCAGATGCCATTGAAATTATAGATTTTAAAGAGCAAACCGGGCGTCTTGCTGCTTTGCAATCAGGGCAAATTGATATTGCATCAGGTATTAGTGCCGAGCATTTATCTTTGATTCAAGCCAATAAACGACTGAGTGTTGTTTCATCTGAAACAGATGCTTGGCAATCCTTCGACATGAATACCACTAAAGCACCGTTTAATGATCCTCGTGTCAGACAAGCATTTCGTTTGATTGCCAATCGGGATGATTTAGTGAAACGGGCATTGGCGGGTCAAGGACGAATTGCCAACGATCTGTATTCATTTAGTGATCCTGTTTATAACCATGAAATTCCACAGCGTAAGCAAGATTTAGCCAAAGCTAAAACACTATTAAAAGCTGCTGGTTTTGATCAAAACTTAAAAGTTGATTTATATACAGGACCAGATAGCAATGCCGCCTTGGTGTTTGCGCAACATGCAGCGCAAGCTGGCGTGATTGTAAACGTTAAACAAGTTGAAGCTGCAACATTTGCAGATGCAGTCAAACAAGATTGGGCATTGAGTACAGGTTCAAATGTTTCTCGTCCATTTTTATTGACGGTATTGCAGATTGATGGACCCGGTGCAGCCAATAACAAAACCCGCTTTAATCAAGCCCGTTTTACGGAGCTGGTGCATCACGCATTGCAACAGCCTGATCTGGAAAAACGCAAAGTTTTGGTGCATGAGGCACAGCAAATTCAGCATGAACAAGGTGGCTTACTGATTTGGGGTTTTAACAATGTTTTAGATGCACATTCTCATCAGATTGGTGGTGTAACACCTGATCGAACCGGTTTTGCAGCATGGCGAACTGATGAGTTTTGGCGTAAAGGGGAGTGATGATGACGACTCAAGCCAGCAAAATTGAAAGCTCGATTCAACATCCAGCTATCGCCAAGTCGTTTGAATTTCCTGCATGGTTACCTTGGTTTTTGACCCGTATCGTGTCAGGAATTTTAGTGATTTTTGTGATTAGTTTAATTGTATTTGTCGCGACTCAAGCGCTTCCATCTGACCCTGCGCGGGTCATTTTAGGGCCAGAAGCACCAGAAGCTACGGTTCAAATACTGCGTGAACAATTGGGGCTGACTCAACCGATATTGGTGCAATACTGGAATTGGCTGACTCAATTATTACAAGGTAATTTTGGACGCTCAATTGATTCCAATGTACCTGTGTTACAGATTATTCAAAACTATTTTGGTAATACACTTGCCTTGAGTAGCTTGGTGGTGGCAATCACTGTACCGATTTCAGTTTTACTTGGGGTTTGGTTATCGCTACGTCGTGATAGCAAACTAGACCGAATCATTGTATCTAGCTCGATTATTTTTAAAGCAGTACCCGGATTTGTCATTGCCATTTGGCTGATGATGTTATTTTCAACTTCGATCTTGCATGTATTACCCGCTGCATCATTGTTGATTCCTGGGCAGTCTCCTTTTAGCCAGCTAGAGTTTTTAATTTTACCCATTTTAACTTTAGCTTTATCGCTTATTCCTTATCTCATGCGTCTTGTGCGAGGCTCAATGATCGATGCCTTAGAGTCTGATTATGTCACTTCAGCACGATTACGCGGTATTCCAGAGGGTCGCATTATCTGGAAGCATGTTTTACCTAATGCTTTAGTGCCTGTGGTGCAAGGCACGGCATTGACCATACGGGTTTTACTCAGTGGGGCTTTAATTATCGAGGTTGTATTTAGTTATCCCGGAATTGGCAATGCATTGAATGCAGCAATTGAAATGCGGGATATTCCTACCATTCAAGCGATTGTGTTATTGCTGACCATCTGTGTGGTGGTGGTCAATTTAATTGCAGACTTAATTACGACTTTACTCACACCGAAAATACGCACTGCAAAAAAACATAAAGCCCGCTCACCTGGTTTACGTCAGGCATTACGTTTATGGAAATCTGGCCGACCGATTACGGTAAAGCCTGTGGATCGCCGTAATGCCTTGAAGAATATCAATTCAGGAGAGGGGAAATGAGTACACTTCATTGGTATCAACGTAAGTTTTTTAAAGCCTTGATTTCTGAGCGACAAGTACGTTTTGGTTTTGTGGTGACAAGCTTAGTTTTGATATTTGCGCTTATTGGCCCAGTGCTGGTTCCTTTTGAACCAACTGCCTTAGTGGGCATGACCTATGGTGCGCCTGAAGCACAGGCTTTTCTTGGCTATGACTATATTGGGCATGATGTTTGGTCTCGTGTATTAGCGGGTGGTGCTTCAATTATTTGGATGACCCTCGCTGCCAGTCTGGTGGCTTTAATTATTGGTTCCAGTTTAGGCATATTGGCTGCTTTTGCACGAGATAAAGTTGACCAGTTTGTGACTTGGCTGACGGATGTTTTTATGGCATTTCCTGATCTGATTTTAGTGCTATTAATCGTTTCGATGCTAGGGCGTGAGCCATGGCTGATTGTGCTCACTGTTTCGATTGCTTTTATTCCTGGGGTAGTACGTCTTGCACGAAGTGTTGCGCTAAATTTGGTTGAGCAAGAGTATGTAGAGGCCGCCAAAATTTTAGGTTATTCGAAAAGCTACATTTTATTCCGTGAAATCCTACCCAATATGCTGACACCCTTATTAATTCATCTTGGGGTGATGTTGACGTGGGCTGTTGGCATGTTATCTGGTCTGGCTTTTCTTGGTTATGGTATCGCACCTCCTGCAGCCGATTGGGGCCTGATGATTAATGAAAATCGTGCTGGGTTATTGGTTCAACCGTGGGCAGTATTTGCACCGGTGATTTTAATTGCTTTGTTTGCGCTGGGAACCAATGTGTTGGCTGAAGGTGTAGGGCGTGCCGCAGCACGGATTGAGGAAAAATCACCATGACAGAGATTTTAAAGAATACGGTACTACAGGTAAAAGGCTTAACGGTGGCATTGGTCAACACAGGCAATCATGTGGTTTCGAATATTTCTTTTCATTTAAATGAGGGCGAAGTCCTTGGGTTGGTGGGAGAAAGTGGTTCAGGTAAAACCACATTGTCGAGTGCGTTATTGGGCTATGCACGACATGGTGCCAAAATTATTCAAGGCACAATTGCGCTGGATGGACAAGATATCCTCAGTCTTGACGATCACGCCTTGCGTCAAATTCGAGGTTATAAAATCAGTCACGTTGCCCAAGATCCGGGAACGGCACTAAATCCAGCATTAACCATTGGACAGCATCTACTTGAGTTATTAGAAGTCCATCAATTACGCTTATCCAGTAGTGAAAGAAATCATAAAGTTGCTAAAATTTTAGATGAAGTGGGATTGCCTCAGGATGATGTGTTTTTAAAGCGCTATCCTCATCAACTTTCTGGCGGGCAACAACAACGGATTTTATTAGCATTGGCATTTTTGTTACAGCCTCGCTTAATTGTCTTGGATGAACCGACAACAGCATTGGATGTTACGACCCAAACTTTAGTGCTGAATATTATTCGTAAATTATGTCGCGAATATAATGTCGCAGCAATTTATGTATCACATGATTTGACTGTGGTGAAAGATATTGCAGATCGCGTAATCGTCCTGTATTCAGGCCAGATTGCAGAAGATGCCGCATTAAGCCAGTTATTTGAAACGCCAAAACATCCTTATACCCAAGGTTTACTCAATGCCATCCCCGATGTGTCGATTCGTAAATATTTATCCCCCATCGAAGGACATGCACCCTCACCGAATGATCGTCCAACAGGATGTGCTTTTGCCGCAAGATGTACTTTCGCTAGCGAATTATGTCATCAACAGCAACCGAAATTAACCCTGTTATCTCAAGCATTTGATCCACATTTTGTTGCTTGTCATCATTGGGATGAAGTGAGCGTGATCAATTTTCAAGAGCTTGATCCGCATATGATTGAATTAAAAACAGATCAACAGGCACTGCTTAAAGTAGAACATATCAATGCTTGGTATGGCCAGCAACAAGCACTTTTCGATGTTTCTTTTCAAATACAGCGTGGAGAATGTTTGGCCTTAGTCGGGGAGTCTGGTTCAGGTAAAACCACACTGTCTAGAGTGATTGCAGGACTGAATGAAAATGCAGAAGGTCAGGTGATTTTAGCAGATGAAGTATTGTCCTTGCAGGGACAAAAACGTCAGTTAACACAACGACATAAACTGCAATATATCTTTCAAAATCCATATAAAGCCTTGAATCCAGCACATACCATAGGACAGACACTCACTAAAGTGGTTCAGCACTTTTTTGCTACATCTCAGCAAGAAACTCAACAAAAGGTCGTTCAGGTACTTCAACAAGTATCGCTTCCTCCACAGGTTCAAGAACTCTACCCAAGAGATTTATCTGGCGGAGAACGGCAACGTGTAGCGATTGCACGAGCGCTGTTATGTCAGCCTGATGTCTTGATTTGCGATGAAATTACTTCTGCTTTAGATGTCTCAGTACAAGCATCTATTTTAAAACTGTTGCAACAATTGCAAAAGCAAGGCGTAACTTTACTTTTTGTTACCCATAACCTTGGGGTAGTTAGAGCAATTGCTGATCGAGTTGCCGTTTTAAAAAATGGCCATCTGGTGGAATACGGTGAAACCGATCAAGTACTGAGTCATCCGCAACATGCGTATACCAAAACTTTGCTTACACATGCCCCCAGCTTATTTAAGACTACAGCACAGCGTATCTGTGCATAAAAAAAGAGATTTTCCGGAGTTAAAATGAACGATATTCAGCAACACAATTTTTTAGAATTAGGCAGTATAAGACATATTCAAAGTGAACAAGAAGCATTGGATATTGCCAAGGCAGTAGCAAAACAACTGACAGAATTTGCCCAAGATCCTCAATATAACAAAAGTGTTCCTTATGAACAGGCCCGCCTAATTTCAGAAGCAGGTCTGACAGCGATTATTGTTCCTCAACAATTTGGTGGTTTAGGTGCGAGTATTAGCACATTGGTCAATGTGGTAAAGATCATTTCATCTGCAGATGGTGGTGTGGGACAACTTCTACAAATTCATTTCACCATGTTTCGAGGAATTTTAACGGGTTATGAGGATGATATTCGCGATCAATTATTGCGTGATGTATTGAGTGGTAAACGTTTAGGCAATGCACTCGCAGAAGTGGGCGGAAAAGATAAATTTCAGCATAAGACTCGTGTAGAAAGAAATTCACAAGGGCAGTTAATCTTAAATGGCAGTAAATTTTATTCCACAGGCTCTTTATTGGCTGAGTGGATCTCTTTATTTGCAGGCAGTGATGATGGACCTGTTTCGATCTTGATTCATCGTGATACGCATGGGGTAGAACTGCTTGATGATTGGGATGCAATGGGGCAAAACAATAGTGTCAGTGGTACAGTCAATTTTAAAGACGTTATTGTCGATGAACGCTATGTTGCCAAGCGCAATACTGGTGGTTTAGGGACAGTGCTACGCACAGGTTTAACTTGGCCTCAGATTTTGCATGCAGCTATGGATACAGGTATTGCCAAAGGTGCACTTGAAGGGGGGATTGATTATTTGCAACAGAATGCTCGTCCTTGGGTGGAAAGTGGTGTCGACTCCCCGACACAGGAACCGCATATCATTAAGCAAATTGGCGAGTTTGCAGTTTTGGTCCGTTCAGCAGAAGCACTTTTAGATCGCTCAGCAGCGATTTTTGAGCAGCATTCAACCAATCTGGAAGATGAAGCTTTACAAACTGAATTGATTTTATCTGTGGCTGCCACACGGAGTCAGTCCGACCATGCATCTTTGAAAATTTCCAGTGAAATTTTTGGCTTACTTGGAGCAAGCTCTACTTTGTCAAAATGGAATTTAGATCGTTTCTGGCGTAATGCACGTACGCATACCACACATGATCCGATTCGTTGGCGTTTATATCATGTTGGAAATTATTATTTAAATAATATTCCACCTGGTGAATATAACTCTGTACTTTTAAAGAAACAGGCTGAAAATGTGACCAAATTTAAGTCATAATTTGAGTTCGATAAAAATATGCTATTCGTAAACCTCATCCACAACTGTTTGAGGCAGTACTTAATCGCATATGTTTTGCGATTGATTAAACGAGCTGATGGTGGGCAGTGAGTTTTACGGTGAGAAGCAGCACTCTGCAAGATGCTTTTCTTGCAAAGTTTGGCGTCTCATTTTCCCGGAACAAAAGTAGCGTGAGCCGTTGACTGATTCTGAGGCTAGGTAAGAGCTGGTTAAGAACTTCAGTAAGACGCCATTAAGATAATTGTTATTCATGAGCATAGCAGTGCTTTATGCGTTGAGAATAGTCAGAAGCTTTTGTATAGGGGGATGTCTTAAATTTGAAAGCTGAAAAATAAAAGGTTGTCATTACGACAACCTTTTATTTTTTCGTATTGTTAAGCCACTTGTGCATGAATAGCAATGTCTTGTGCTAGCCATTCACGAACATTAATTTGAGCTGGAATAAACTTCCAGCGATAGAGAAAGTCACTAAGGTCTTGTAAGGCAATAATCGATGTTTCATCAAAATTGGTATTCAGCTTGAGATGTGCATCTGCGCCATACGCTGCATGAACCCATTGTTCACTGCTATTACATTCTTTAGCCAGATAGCGGTGAGTTTCATCTGCATGCACATGCGCCCATTGTTCAGCTTGTAAAACCGCATCGACAATGGATTGAGCTTGTTGTGGATATTGCGATAGAAAATCTTCATCCACAGTTAGTGTTCGAGGGGTACCATTATTTGAACGTAGGATAGGGTCGGGATGTGAACCAATATCAATAATGGTATGCAGGGCAAAATCATGGGCAATTTGTGCTGCATGTGCGCCTTTTAAAAAGATGGCATCGACATCCCCTTTGATTAAAGCCACAATCTCTGCACTTGCGCTCAGTTTATTACGATTGCTAAAGAAACTCGAATCATTTTCTTCGGTATGATTTTGCTGTTGCGCCACTAATATATCAGCACGCAGACAATCCACCAGTTCCAGATCACTGACCTTAAGATTTACTGTTCTTAATGCATTTTCTAAACCGCGAATGGCTTGAGCACGAGAGAAATCGATGATGGCATCTTGATTGAGTGGGAGTCCAAAGCGTTTACCTTTTAAATCCTCAACCGTCTTAATTTGGGAATCATATCGAGTCAGCAGTAATTGGACTTCATCTGCCCAAGATAAACCGATGACTTTGGTTTTTTGTCCAGAAGCATATGCCCAAATTGCAGGAATACTGCCACCATGCCGAACTGAATTGGCAAGGGTATGGTTAAAATGTGAGTTACGAACCTCTTTTGAGTTCGATTCACGAATTGATTTAATTTCAATTTGTTGCTCAATAAATTTTTCTTTTAGCCAGCCTTTTTGAATCGAGATTCCAAGCCCTGTAGGAACTGGACAGCGTGTATACCAAAGTGTATTCAATGGTTGCATTTGAAGTGTTGTCATTGTGACATCCTGTTGTGATTTGAATGCTTTAAAGCAATATTGATGCCATTGTTTAACTTGTTGATATTTAAAATATATTTTTAATATCTATTTTTATGATGTTGATATATCAAATATTGTTGCAATAACAACAGATAACAAGTGTGGATGTTTTAAATCAAACATCTCATCAAACATGTTTTTTAAAAAAATAATATAAAACAGTAGATTAAAATATTTATGCCTTTGAAAAATTTGGCATAGATCTCGCAGTGAGCTATAGATCTTTAGTTGTTGTTTTATTTTTATGTTTAAAAATTATCCACTGCTGCGAAGTTTGGCCTTATATCGTTTTATGCCATTTCGCTTTGTATTGACGGCAACATTATTTGTCCTTGCCAATTTTGGCTTAGCACTACAGCAATATTCAATCGGACATGCGATTGATACGCTAAAACACAGCCAACCTGAACGTTTATTTCAACATGCTTTTACAGATCCGTTAAATCCGTGGTTTTGGTTTATTCTACTGACGAGTATCGCTTTACTTCGTGCCATTATTCAATATTTAGCAGGTTTAAGTGCCTTGACGATTGGACAGCAATTGTTAAGTATTTTAAGAGAAAGAATCTTTAGCCAAGTCCAGCATTTAGATGTTTCATGGCACTGGAAACACGGATTAGGTGAAGTTTTATCAAGAACCACCCGAGATTCAGATAAATTAAAAGAAGCTTTAATTAATTTTTGGCGACAAGTGTTTGAATCCAGTCTAGTGGTCGCCGCAACAGTTGGATTGTTGTGTTGGTATCATCCTTGGTTGGGGATCGTCCCGCTTATTTTTATTTTTCTAGGCCTAGCAGTGCTGTTTAAACTGACCAATCAGTTGGTGGTGCTGGATCATCAAGTTGCCTATGCCTATGAAAAAGTCAGTGATACTTTGGCTGAAAGCGTCAATGGCATTCGAGTAGTCAAAGCCTTTCAACTTGAGGAAAAGCTCTTACAACGTTTTGATGCTGCAGTTGATAGCTTTATTCGTCATTCTATTCAAACCATTCGCACCAGCGCACAACGCTTACCGATTCCTCAAATGATTATTGCCTGTTCCTACTTATGGGTGATTGGGTTTGGTGGCTACTTAATTGGACAAAATCAATTACAGATTGGGCAATTTGTGGCTGCTGTACTTATGGCAAATTTATTGGTGTTTCGTATTGAAAGTATTGGACAGGTCTTACATATTTTTGCAGATGCACGTTCATCGGCAACTCGAATATGGCAAATGCTAGATGAGAAATCGGCAATTGTAGATGCTGCACATGCTTTGCCACTACAAGGGGATGCTGATGGGGATGAAGGTTTAAATATTCGACTGGAAAATGTCAGTTTTCAGGATCGAAACACAGAAAAGTATATTTTAAAACAGTGTAATGTTGAATTCCGAGCAGGTGAAATCGTCACCATTGTGGGGAAAACTGGAGCGGGTAAAACCACACTGATGAACTTGCTCAATCGTTTTATCGATCCAACCGCAGGGCAGGTCTGGATTGGTTCAGATCAACGCGGTTGGCTCAATCTTAAAGATCTGAGTTTGGTTAACTTACGTCATATGGTTCAGATTATTCCGCAAGATAATTTCTTTTTCTCAGGAACCTTGGCGGATAACTTAAAAATAGCCAAACAGGATGCGACTGAACAGGAGATGCGAGACGCGTTGCATTTGGCTTCAGCATCTGAACTATTACAGCGACTCGATGCTGGTCTGGAGACACCAATAGGGGACAAGGGAGTCACCTTATCGGGAGGGCAAAAACAACGGATTGCACTGGCACGGTCAATTTTAAAAAACTCGCCAATCTTGGCACTTGATGATTCAACCAGTGCTTTAGATTCCACTACAGAAAAACAGGTGTTACAGCGTTTATCAGGCTTGGCTGACAATAAAAATCAGCTCAAAAGAACCATTCTGATCAATTCAAATAAACAGACCACGATTTCTTTATCAGATCGCATTATCGTATTAGATCAGGGACAAATTCTTGCTCAAGGGAGCCACACAGAATTGCTCCAGCATTGCGTATTTTATCGGGAGTTGATGGGCTTTCAAAAAGTGCAACAGGAGATTCAAGCATGAATACCACGGTTAAAAATTTCCAACCGCTGACGAAAATCTCTGATCTGCAGATCGAAGAAAACTTAGCAAAAACCGCGCTACATCGCGGAATGTTAAAAAAACTCATTCCTTTGCTTTATCCGATTCGTTATTTAATTCTAGCCATGATCTCAGTAGAGATCTTACAAGTGCTGAGCATCTTTGTACGTCCATGGGCAGTCAAGTACATTTTAGATTCTGGATTTCAGCAAGTGGCTGGGAAACTGGTGTTGTATCAGCCAGTACTTTTTATAGCAATTGCTATTCTGGCATTCAGCTGGGTGTGTCGTTTTGGATTAGCGGGTATATCAAAATACTTGTCTGGAAAAGCGGCTTTAAGTGTCATTAATGATCTAAGACGTTCATTATTTCAACATATTCAAGCTTTAAATATTGGTTATTTTGATCGAACTAAAGCCGGCCGAATTATTTCACGAGCGGATCGTGATGTCGATACTTTAGAACCAGTATTGATACAAGGACCACCTGAACTACTTTCTGCGATTTTACGTTGCGGATTAGCATCTGTGCTTTTGTGGCATATTTATCCCCCATTTTTCTGGTGTTTATTTGCAACTTTGCCGATTTTATTGACAATGACTGCAATATTTAAAAAGTCATCACAACGGCATTGGGGACGGGTTGCCGAAGAACGCAGTCGATTTACTGCACATTTGGTTGAAACGGTAAATGGCGCCAAAATTATTCAGCAATTGAATTATAGTGAAACCAATCAACAGCGCTATCAGCAGCTCTTAAAAGATTTTAATGATTCTATTATTTATGGAAGTAAGCGGACCAGCTGGTTTGCCCCATTTACTGGATTGCTTTCGACAGTGGCAACCGCAGTTTTTATTGTGATTGGAAGTTATGCTTATAGTGAAGGTGTCATCAGTATTGGACAGTTTGCCGAAAGTATTTTTTATGTGTTTTTATTCTTGGCACCTTTACAGGAATTGACCGATTTATTTGAGCGTTATGCCAATGGTGCAGCGTGTGCACAACGGATATTTCTACTTTTAGATACCCAATCTAGCATTCAAGATGCACCACATGCGTTGAAATTAGGGCAACTTAACGGGCATATTCGTTTTCAGTCTGTACATTTTGCTTATACCACCAAAGCTGTTTTACAAAATTTTGATTTAGAGATCGACGCTGGAACGGTGGTTGCGATCGTGGGGCCTACAGGTCATGGTAAAAGCACGATCGTTCAGTTACTGACACGGTTTTATGAGCCTCAGCAGGGTGGGATTTTCTTAGACCGTTATCCGATACAGGATATTCATCTGGACAGTTTAAGACAAAATGTCAGTATTGTTTTACAGGACAATGTCTTGTTTAGCGGCACAATTTTAGACAATTTACGTTTAATTCAACCCGAAGCTACAGATCAACAACTGATTCAGGCGATTGAAGAACTTGGTGCAGATGATATTCTAGGACAGCTTCCTCATGGTTATTTTACTGAAGTTGGAACACTCGGAAAAAATTTAAGTCATGGGCAACGCCAACTTGTTTGTCTCGCACGTGCATATTTGGCTGATCCTAAAATTTTAATTTTAGATGAAGCGACCTCTGCGATTGATATTTATACGGAACAGAAAATCCAATATGCCCTTCGACGCTTATGTAAAAATAGAACCTGTATTGTGATCGCACATCGCTTAAGTACCATTCAAGAAGCAGACAAAATTGTGGTGATTGAGAATGGGGCTGTAGTGGAACAAGGTTCTCATGAACAACTGATTCAACAGCAACAATCTTACTATCAGTTGTATCAATCTTATTTACACAATCAACTTGTATAAGCTTATGCGCCACTAGCAAATCTGTGGTTTTATAAACATTTTTTCGAATCATTGTTTAAATATAAACAATGATTTTTTTATTTTTAATGACAAGTTTTTGATATTCAATAATAAAAATTTTGGCATTGGCTTTGCTATATCGGTGCAGATCGTTAAGGAAGCTTATATGCGTACATATTTTTCTCAATTCATTCTTCATTCTTCTGTTTTTGCGTTCAGTACACTTACCGCCTCAATCACTTTGGCAAATGAACAAAGGCCTGTATCAGAAAAAGAGGATGTCGTGACATTGCAATCAGTTGTTGTAACGGGTTCTCGGCGAGCTATCAATAGTGCTTTAGAGGCTCCTGCTCCAGTAGACATTGTGACAGCCAAAGAACTACAAGAAACAGGGGCAGGTGATCTTGCAGCTGCATTAACACGCTTATCGCCGTCAGTGAGTTTACCAACATCACCTGCGGGTGGTTTCGGTGCATCGGTGCCGCCGAGTATTGCATTGCGAGGTTTATCTGCAGATCAAACCTTAATTTTGATCAATGGTAAACGTCGCCATACAGCGGCTTACTTCACTCGACAAGCGTATGCTGGGGGGAGAGGTGCTGCGGTAACAGATTTAAGCCTAATCCCGATTAGTGCCATTGAACGTATAGAGATTTTACGAGATGGTGCCGCAGCTCAATATGGTTCTGACGCGATCGCGGGCGTGGTTAACATTATATTGAAATCACGTGATCATGGTGGTGGCGTGAGTTATCAAACTGGAGGCTATACACAAGGGGATGGTGAACAGCATAAAATCAATCTTTGGAAAGGCTTTGAATTACCCAATGATGGTGCTTTAACTGTTGCTGTAGATTTAGGAAAGCGTGAAGCTGCAAGTAATACTGCACCAGATACGCGAACATTTTATGATGGTTCAACCCAAGCCCAATATACCGAGCAGAACACACCATTTAGAACTTGGAAATTTGGTTCTCCTGAACAAAAAGACCAAATCAATATCACTGCGAATTTAGATTTACCTTTAACTGATGAAATTGCCTTGTATGGTTTTAGTAGTTATGGGCATCGTAAGACCATCGGGGAAAATTTTTATGAACCTCCAACCACCAAAACAGTACTGAATCAATCCAGTTATTTTAAGCAACGTTATCCTGATGGACGCTCACCTTTGAGTTTAGTCAGTGTGGATGATTTTGCGACCACGTTTGGGGTTAAACAAGGCAACCAGACTTCAGGAAAATATGACCTGTATGCCACTTATGGACAAAACAAAGTCAGCACTGAACAAGGCAATGGCATTAACCCAAGTTATGGTGCAGATTCACCTTCTCATTATGATTTAGGGGAAAACATTTTTGCCCAACTCAATACAGGACTGGACTATAGTCGTGATTTTGCAATTGATGGTTTAGCCAGTCCATTGACTGTTTCGACGGGAGCGCTATACCGTTGGGAACAATATAAACAAAATGCAGGCGACCCCATTGCTTATACCCGTGGACCCTATTTTAATCCAAGTACGGCTTTAGGTACGGGTATCCCAGGTATATACGCGGGTATTACAGATCAAGACCAACGCAAAATTAGTCGAGATGTGTACGGCATTTATTTGGATCTCGAAGCCGATATTGTAAAAGATTTAAATGTTGGTGCTGCTATTCGAACAGAAAAATATTCAGACTTTGGTTCGACAACCAACGGCAAACTCTTTGCCAAATATGATATCTCTCCGCAGTTGACCCTTCGTGGATCTGTCAATACAGGTTATCGCGCACCGTCATTAGCCCAGCAAGGATACTCCGCTTATAGTGTACAAACGGTGCAAACTCCGACAGGTTGGCAAGATGTACAGCAAAGGACTTTAGTTGCGGGAAGTGAAGCGGCTTTACTGATTGGTGGAACTTCACTTAAGCCTGAGAAATCCACCAATTATTCTTTAGGTTTGGTACTCAAACCATTTATCAATACCTCTGCAACTTTAGACCTTTATCAAATCGATATTCGAAATCGTATTTTACTTTCTGACAATATTACTGGCAGCGTGATCAATAATGCTTTTGCAAATACGCCGTATGTAAATATTGCCAATGTGGCGTTTTTTAATAATTTATTAGATACGCAAACGCGTGGTTTGGAGTTCGCGTTAAAACATGATCTTGATCTTGAACAATATGGCAAGTTAAAGCTGAATTTAGGCTTGGCTTATCATAAAAATAAAATCACTGACAGCCGAGACTCAATCACTGCAAAAGGTGAGCGAATTCCAGTCTCTAGTATTGCTGGTCGAAATACCCAAAGCCTAATTGAATCTACAGCGCCAAAAACCAAATTAGCATTGGGTGCACTTTGGTCAAATCAAGTGTGGAGTATCAATGCCGCAGTCCGTCGTTATGATAAATGGACCACCTTAAATAATACCAATACTTCATTGGATCAGACCTTTGATCCGCAATGGATTGCTGATTTGGACTTTGGCTACAAAGCAGATGCGTGGGTAAAGGGGCTAAAATTCAATCTGGGCGCAAATAATTTATTTAACAGTTACCCAGACAAAGCCAAAGACTCATCTGTAGGGAACATCGTCAAATACAGTTTTAATGCGCCAGAAGGTGCCTTTGGAACGTATTTATATGGCCGTGTAAGTTACGACTTTTAAATTAAAAAATAAATTTTTAAAACAGTTTTTAAATAGGTTTCAAGGTCATGAAAATGCAAAATACTTTTATATCTAATGTGGTTAAATCCGTTTTTGTCGCAAGCATACTCACGTCTGCTGGAATGGCAAATGCCCAGCAAGCCCCACAGCCTGAAGATCGTTATGGGGATGGACGTGTTTCAGCATTTTATACATGGAAAGCTGCGATTCCAGAACAAGCTGGAAAACTCTTAAAGACAGAGGACATCAGCAACCCTTATATCCGTTTGGACAATGATAGTACGGCCATTCGTATTTTATATAGTTCAACAAGTGGAAGGGATAGTAAGACCCCCATTGTGGTTTCTGGGACAGTACATCTTCCTAAAGGTACGCCACCGAAAGAAGGTTGGCCTGTTGTGTTATGGGCACATGGTACGGTTGGTCTAGCAGATGCCTGCGCACCTTCTTGGAATGGACGATCTTATCGAGATGTACAATATTTAAACCGATGGTTAAAAGAAGGATTCGCTGTAGTAGCAACTGACTATGAAGGACTTGGTGTGGCTGGCCCGCACTTGCTGATCAATAATCCAATGCTTGCTTATAGTATTTTAGACAGCGGTCGAGCTGCGCTTAAAACGAAATTACCTCTAGCAAATCGTTTTGTTATTGTGGGGCAATCTCAAGGTGGGGCAGGGGCTGTTTCAGCTTCAGCTTATTCAGCAACCTATGCACCAGAGTTAAATATTAAAGGATCTATTGGCACAGGGGTGATTTATCAGGACCCCGAGGCAACAGCTGAAAAGAATCAGTTAAAGTTAAATCCTTATGAAGTCAGTCCATCCTTAGCATATGGTATTTATAGTTTTCTAGTGACGCAAAGCTTATTTCCTGAAATCAAAACTGAAGATATTTTTACCGCTGAAGCAGTGCCTTTGGTGGAACAAGCAAGAAATGCCTGTTTGACCAGTTTTATGGGAGATATTCAAACAGCAGGACTTTCACCTGCGCAAGCCTATAAGGTGAATCCACCATCGATCTATAAAAAATTACAGGAAAAACAATCCAATGATTATGGCTATTACCCGACCTTAAAAATCAATCATCCATTATTTATTGGCACTGGGGCAAATGATCGTACACCAGATGCACGTAATCAAATGAAGTTGGTGGCGGATGCATGTAAGGCAGGTACAGTCGTTGAAGGGCATTTGTATCATGGATTGGGACATAGTGAGACAGTGAATGCTTCCCTACAAGATTCTATTCCATTTGCCAAAAAGGTGATTGCAGGGGAGAAGATTCAGTCCATTTGCAAACCAGATTTACAATAGAAAATCAGAAGAAAATAACCATCCCTCATAATGATGCTCATGGTTATGACAAGACCTTAAATTAGCAAGCAATAAAAACCGCTCATTCAATCCGATTAAATGAGCGGTTTTTATTTAGCTTGAGGACTTAGGCAATCTGTTTGTTTCGCTTGGCCGCCTCATCTCGTACCGCAGGAATAATATAACGACCATAGTCCACAGTATCGTAAATTGGATCATAACCACGATTTAAAAAGGTGGTGACGCCCAGATCTACATAATCAAGTAATGCGGCAATAATCGTATCAGGCGTTCCGACAAGGGCGGTGGTATCACCATAGGCCCCAACTGCGCTTGCAGTTGGCATCCATAAGGCTCGGTCATGGCGATCACCTTGTTGTGCTGCTGCCAGTAACCGTTGTGAACCTACGCCTTTAATTTTATGTCCCGAAAGTGAACCATTATTTTGGAACGTTGGATTTTGCTGAATATCAGCTAAAATTTGTTGTGCACGTTGCCATGCGAGTTGTTCTGTTGGTCCAATAATAAGACGTACTGATAAACTGACCTGCGGCTGTGGTTTATTGGCTGCTTCTGCTGCCTTTTTAAGTTTATTTATCTGCTCTTTCACGCCCGCTAAAGGCTCACCCCAAAGCGAATAAAGATCTGCATGACGCACTGCGATATCGTAGGCAATATCTGAAGAACCGCCGAATGAAATCGGAATAGAAGTTCCATTGACCGGTTTTAAAGGGCAGAAAGCATTTTCCAATTTAAAGTATTTGCCTTCATAGTGAATCGGTTGCTCACTTTTCCAAAGCTTTTGGATGATATCTAGATATTCACCTGTGCGTTCATAACGTTGAATTTTATCAACAATATCATCACCTTCTTGGGGTTCAGCGGTAATTCCCGTAATGGCATGTAAACGAATGCGTCCTCCGCCAGTGGTATGGTCCAGTGTGGCAAAGGAACGTGCAGCCAGATTAGGCGTCATCAGCGCAGGGCGATGTGCAATCATAAATCCCAGTCGTTCAGTCTGTTGTGCCAGATAAGCTGCGATTTGAGTACTATCAGGGCTACTTGGTCCATTGGCGATTAAAACTTTATCAAAGCCTGCATATTCATGTGCACGAGCATGATAGCGTAAATATTCGAGATCAATTTTATGACCAACTCGGGTCCCTTTGGTTTCAGACCATTGATTTGGAAAAACCATACCCACAAACTCTATGCTCATCATTTAACCTATACTATAAATTTTAAATAAAAGAGAAAAATAGATGCCAAATAGAGAGGAGAGATAAAATATATAATTTTTTCAAAAATATTTTTGTAAGCTGTTTATATATGATCAATTGATAGACATATTGTTTAAAAAGCAACATTGCATAAAAATAGAAATATATTGATTATAAATGGATAATAAAAAACGTCTATAAAATCATTCAATATATAAATTTAGGATTAAATATCTGTAATTATTATTTATCAGCTTTGTAATAGAATTGTACTATTCTATTTTAATATCCTCCTCAGCTATTTAAAGGGTTAATTATGAAATCCTATTTGGATAATGATTATAAAGTAATTACCTTGCCTGATAATGGTGTGCCAATTAAGCCAATAAGAGCAAAAGCGATTATATTTTCTGATCAAAACTCTCGTAAGCTATTAAGCCAAGTTGAAACCATTGCACCAAGTTCTGCCAGTGTGATCATCCAAGGTGAATCAGGTACAGGTAAAGAATTAATCGCACGTGAAATTCATTTGAAAAGTGATCGCCAAAATAAGCCGTTTCTTGCCGTCAATTGTGGTGCTTTAGTTGAAACACTTGCAGAATCTGAATTGTTTGGTTATGAAGCAGGCGCATTTACGGGTGCGCATAAGACACGCCCTGGTATTTTTGAAACAGCCGACGGCGGAACTTTATTCTTGGATGAAGTGGGTGAGTTGCCGTTGTCTTTGCAAGTAAAACTGTTACGTGTATTGCAAGAAAAGGAAGTTGTTCGGGTCGGTGGACGTAAACCGATCCCGATTAATGTACGCATCTTGTCTGGTACACATGTTGATTTGCGTAAAGCTGTCGCGGAAAATAAATTCCGTTTAGATTTATACTATCGCCTAAATGTGGTTGTGCTAAATATTTTACCATTGCGAGAGCGTAAGGGTGACATTTTGCCTTTGGTGGATTTTTTCTTAAACTCCTATTCGCAAAAGATGATTACGCCGAAACCCAACATCAGTGATCGCGCCAGAAATGCGCTACTCAACTATAGTTGGCCGGGGAATATCCGTGAGCTTGAAAATAATATCCATTATGCACTGCTCATCAGTGGTGGCAAAACCATTGATATTGAACATTTAAGGTTTTCAGAGGAGGGTGGCTCAAGCGTTTTACCAGATAATGATTTGATTCAAGAGTTTGAGGATGTACTCAAGCGTTTATTTCAAGAATATGAGGGTGAAGCATGGCACATCATTGAAGATAAAATCGTCAATACCGCTTTTTCAAGTTGCTGGAATAATCAGGTTAAGACTGCAAAAATGTTAGGACTGTCGCGCAATGTTTTACGTAATTTGTTATCAAGATATAATTTATTACCAAATAAAAATGAAATTGTTTAATTGGGCTGTGCAATAGAAACATCCATTTTACCCATGGATGTTTTATTTTGGGCTGGTCATTTTTGTGATCCATAAACCCAGTTCAAACAAAAGCCACATTGGTACTGCCAGTGCAAGCATGCTAAAAATATCAGGGGGTGTAATAAACATTGCGATAAAGAAAAACAAAACAATGATGTGTTTACGGTAATGTTCCAATTGTTGAATAGAAAGAATACCAATAAAAATAAGAATGTAGGTCAGTACAGGGATTTGAAAGGCGATACCAAAAGCCAGAAAAAGCTTGAGACAGAAATCAAGATAGCTGTTGATATCAGTCATCGGTAAAACATTATCTGGTGAAGCTAAGACAAAGAAGTTTAAAGCCAAAGGCAGAATCAAATAATAGGCAAATAAGATGCCAAGATAAAATAAACAGATGCTGGAGAGCACAAGCGCCATGCCAAATTTTCTTTCACTTTGATATAGAGCAGGTGCAATAAAGCGCCAGAATTGATAAAGAATAAAGGGAATCGCCAATAAAATTGCAAAATAAATATTGAGTTTAAAGGGCGCTAAAAATGTACTCATCACATCTGTAGCTATCATGGTTGAATTTTTAGGCAATCGGGATATTAAGGGTTGAGCCAAAAAATGATAATTGTGTTGTGCAAGGGGCAATAAGAGTAAAAAAATAGTTAAGACTGTAGCAATGCTATAGATCAAACGCTTTCTAAGCTCTATTAAATGTTCGCTATATTTCATTTCAGTGAGTGTTTCACTGAGTATTTGTTCGGTCATGCAGCTTGATCCTCACGCAAGATATTGGATGATGTTGTGTAAATTAAAAAGGGTACTTTTAATTCACGCGCAGAGATTTGATAAACATAATCATGTGTGGGATAAGGGGGCGCTTGATGTGCTATAGCAACAGCGCTATGTACACTTTGGATTTCGTGTTGCATTTGTGCAAGCTGCTGTTTGAGCAGCTCTTCGTTTTGTTTTATTTTGAGCAGCTCTTCTTGCATGATCCTTTTTAGTTCAAGCAATTCCAGTTCATTTTCTAACTCTAGCTGGATTTTGTTAAGGTTATTTTTAAGGGCTCTGTATTTAAGTAATCCCACCCTGAATGTTTGAGGGAGCTTTTCAGGTCCCAATATAATCAGTGCAATAACAGCAAAAGCCAAGAGTTCACCAAAACTGATATTGAACATAATGATTTAGTACTCACCGGTTAGTGTTTTTTTCTTTATTTAAATCGAGATGATGGATTTCTTTAGGCTGATTTGTTTCAGACAGTTTTTGATCATCAGAATGAACCGAGTCTTTAAAATCTTTAATTGCACCACCTAAATCCTTACCTAAGTTTTTAAGTTTTGATGTACCAAATAATAAAATAACGATCACGGCAAATAATAATATATGCCAAATTGATAAACCCATTTCATATTTCCTTAATAATTTAAAACTTGTTGATATAAATATCATGCTTGAATATATTTTCTAAATAATATTTATATCGATGAATATTCGATTTCATTATGCGCTATGGTCCAGCATATTGAGTGCTTGATTACGATAGTTAAATAATAATTCGCTGTCTTTATGTCTTGGATGGGTCAAAGGAACTTGAATGATTTCTTTAATTTTTCCTGGTCGAGCAGACATTACGATCACGCGATCACCCAGATAAACCGCTTCTTCTATATCATGTGTAACTAGAATCATGGTGATCTTTTGATCTTGCCAAATACGTTGTAATTCAGTTTGCAGATGGCTACGTGTAATTGCATCTAAAGCACCAAAGGGTTCATCTAAAAGTAAAATATCAGGCTGATTAACCAAGCCTCGTGCAATCGCTACCCGCTGGGCCATACCACCCGATAGCTCATGTGGATAAGCATTTTCAAAACCTTTTAAACCCACCATTGTAAGATGTTCTGCCACACGGGCATTTTTTTCGGCACGGCTTAAGTCGGTTTCTTCGAGCGCTAAATGAATATTTTCGGAAACACTGAGCCAAGGCAATAGACGGTGCTCCTGAAAAATTAAACCTCGTTTTAAATCTGTCCCTTGTATTGGTGTTTGATTCAGTAAAATCTCACCTTGATAGTCTTTATCTAATCCTGCAATTAAGCGCAACAAGGTCGATTTACCACAGCCACTGCTTCCGACAATAGAAATAAATTCTCCTTGTTGAATATCGAGATGAATACCATCTAATACGGTGAAAGTTTGTTGGTCTCGATAAAATGATTTATTGAGTTTTTTAATCGAGAGTAAGGAAAAGCTCATATCAATATCCTGAGAAGATGGGTGATTCAGTTAAACACGCCATTGCAGTAGTCGTTTAGAAATCAAGTGAATGCAAAGCGTCATGCCAATACCGCTGAGGGTGACCGTGATTGCACACACCAACAAAATATCCATTTCGGCATTGATTTCAGCTTTCATCATTAAATTGCCTAAGCCTGCACCAGCATTGAATAACAGCTCACTGGCAGTTGTGGTAATCCATGTAAAAGGCACCGCTAAATTCAACCCCGTTAAAATATATGGGAGAGCTTGAGGGAAACGGATTTTTTTAAATTCCTGCCAAAAAGATAATTTGTAAATACGAGCGACTTCACTGTATTTCTGATCATAATGACTTAGCCCTTGAAAGCTGTTAATCACCATCGGGAAAAAAGAAGCAAGCGCAATAATAAAGATTTTTGCCTGCTCACCATTGCCAAACCACAGTGCAATCAATGGGGTTAAACCAAGTAAGGGTACTTGGCGAATGCTATTAAATAATGGTGAAACCAAGGCATTTAAAATTTTTGAATAGGCAAGTAAGGCACCGAGTAGTAGCCCTGTTGTCGAGCCAAGTAAAAACCCCAGTCCAGCTTTTTTAAGACTTCCCCATGTGTTTAACCATAATTCACCTGTTTCAAGCAGCTGAATAAAAGCAAAATACACCTTCTGTAAAGGCACAAATGCATAGGCATGACTGGCGCCTAAACTTGAATTGTATTGCCATAAAGCCAGTAAAAGGAGCGGGAGCAGCAGACCTTTGATCAAGATCAGTGGTTGCGCAAAAGCACTTTTTAAGTTCAGTGGATGCTGTGACATTATTTCCCCCTTGAACTCAATGCAGGTGATACAAGATATTGTTCGAGCTGACGTAAAGTTTTATCTAAAGCAAAACCAATGATTCCTGTAATAAAAACTCCGACCATGACAACGTCTAAACGTAACATTTGTCGTCCGAGCTCCATCATTTGACCAATGCCAGTGCCTGCAGCAAGTAATTCAACGGCCACCAAAATCAACCAAGCACGACCTAGAGCAATCCGCAGTCCACCGATTAATGGTGGGAGGATGCAAGGGATGATGATGTATCTCAACCATGCTGGAGTTTTTAGTTTGTAGATATGGCCCAATTCAATATATTTTTTAGGAATATTTCTAACAGCATCCGCTGTTGTGAGTGCGATTGGAAAAAAACAGGCTTTAATAATCAGTAAAATTTTAAATAGTTCACCAATGCCAAAAACCAAAATAAAAATAGGAATAAGCACAAAGATTGGAATTTGATAAAGGATATTGAACAAAATATAAGTGTAATTTCGGAAAGAGCTGAGAGATGCATAGGCAATGCCAAACAAAATCGCACAGGTGGCCGCAATTGAAAAACCCATCAGCAGTCGAGAAAGGCTATCTTTTAAATGCAGTTGGAGTTCACCACTTTGCAACAAGGCAAGAAATGTCTGCCATACCGTTATAGGTGGTACTAAAATTTGGGTTGGAAAAATCTGTAAATAGCTAATCAATTGCCAAACCAGTAACGCCAAGATGGGTGAAAGGAATGAGAGCAAGCGATAGACCTGCTCAGAAGACAATCGCCTCCAGAATGGTGCTTTGATCGCCACGATTTTTTTTTCGATAAGCGGATTTACGAGGATTTTCATGACCTAGTTTCCTTGCTTATGTTGAATATCAAGTGGTTGTAAATTTTGAATGGCTTGACGGGTAAACTGAGCATTGAGCAACTCTTCAGCTTTGATTGGCGTTTGAATCAATTGGTTTTTTACAGCATGGTCGATGACCTTTGCATAATGCTGTTTAAGAAAATCCACTTCGTACTCAGGTGACCAATCTTGTTGCCAGTTACTGCTGGTATTTTGACTTTCGCGTTGAATCACACTTAGAGGCTGACCAAATTTGGTTTGGCTTTGTTGGAATTCATCTTGATGCTGTGAAATCCACTGCATTGCCCGTACTGTCGCATCAGCAAGCAGTTGAGTTGTGTCTGCATGTTGATCCAGATAAGTCTTGCGTCCCCATAGTTCAGCACGCATTTTCCAGTCAGCGGGTAGACTTTGCGATGACCAAATAATTTTGCCAAGATGGCGATCTTGTAAAGTGAGCGCATCACTTAAGGTAAAAAATGCATCGACGCTTTTAGCGGATAAAGCAGCAGCTCCCGCCTGTGGATTGAGATTGATGATTTGAAAATCTTTAAGCTTTAAACCTTTGCTCTGTATCAATTGAGCAAAATTAATTTCCCAAGGACGACCACGATGTAAGGCAATCTTTTTACCTTTGAGGTCCTCAATGGTTTTGATGGGTGAATCCGCTGGAACCACCAAATAAACATTATTACCGACTCCGCCAGGGACGACAATTTGTGTTCTAACACCAGTGGCATTGAGTACTACCGCAGGAAGATTGCCATAAAAAGCAAAATCAATTTTATTGTTGATAAAGCTTTCATTGACTAAGGTGGCCACAGCCGCAGTGGTTACAGGTTCCCACTTTAATTCAATATTTTTCTGTTTTAATGCTTTTAGAAAAATGGGGTCCTGTGCGATAAGTTGTGGTACACCAATAAAGTCCAGACCGCCAGAAGTTCCATTGGCCACAACCGCAATACGAAGCTGTTGTGGGCTGGTTTTACTTTGGTTTGGATCTTCGGTTTTGTGTACGCCACAAGCAACCAATCCTAAAAGACTAAAACTTAAAAAAAGACCAGAAAAAATACGCATATCATCATAAAAATCTAGAAATATAAGGGGATAGAGCAAGAACCAAGCCAAAATAATTATTTTATATAAATCAGTTTGTTATGTTTTTATGATTGGTGTTATTTGAATGGATCAAACAGGTTATGTTGTGAAACCGACAGTATTGGATGGATAAGTGTTGAAATTTCAACACCTTGTTTAGCTGGGTTTTTATAATATTTAGATAAAACAACAATATAGATGAATTCAAAATTGCATAAAAAACGGCATGGTTTCTGCTCATGAGTTGTATCACTCACGATAGCGTGTAAAACCTTTAAATTATTGAGAAGTATTATGTCTGTTGAATTTTTATGGAGAATCCCTGTACATGGGGATGGTCGTCGAGCACATCAGTTACATACACGAGGTGAATGGAACCAGTTGGGCCCAGCAGTACAATCCCCTCAACGTGTGGCACCTCAACATCAAGATGAATTGTTTGCCTACTATGATTATGTACAACAGGTAGCAAAAGCCGCAGATATCGTGGGTTTTCACGGCGCATTGATTCCTGCTTTTCCACATACTGAAGAACCGTGGGTGCTGGCATCGGCATTGGCAAGAGAAACCAAAAGACTCCGATTATTGATTGCGATTCAACCTTGGTTTATCCATCCTGCATACGCAAGCCAAATGGCAGCAAGTTTGCAACGTCTCAGTCAGGGACGGGTTGAATGGAACGTGATTTCAGGTGGCGGTGGGACACAGCAACGTGCCTATGGTGATTTTATTGACCATGATCACCGCTATGCGCGAACCAATGAATTTTTAGAGTTTGTAAAAGGGTATTCGCATCAGGCACCTTTTGACTATGATGGAAAGTTTTTCCACGTTGAACAAGGTGGTTTGAAATACCCAATGAATCAATATGACGTTCCTCGTTTGTGGTTAGCGGGAGCAAGTCCAGCGGCACTGCAAGTTGCAGGTCGGCATGCCGATATCCACTTAACCTGGGGGGAACCTGTTGAACAGCAGAAAAAAGTGATTGAACAGGCGCGATCCTTCCTTGCACAAAATACTCCAGACCATAAGGTAAAGTTTGGTATGCGTATTGATATTTTGGCACGCCCCACACAGGAACAAGCATTTCAAGAGCTTAAACAGATGTATGAAACCATTGCTGTTGATGGCAATGCATTTGAACGTAAAGATACTGAGTCGGTTGGTGCAAAACGTCAGCAGGCCTTAGCACAAGGCAATCGTTTTGAAGACTTATTTGTCAGTCCAAATGTTTGGGCTGGTATGTCAAATGTAAGGGGTGGGCCAAACTGTATTTTAGTGGGGAGCTATGAACAAGTGGCACAGCGCTTACAAGAATATATCGACATTGGTGTTGGGCATTTTATTCTCGCCAGTAACCCACATTTGGAAGAAGCATATCGGGTTGCTGAAGAAGTCTTACCCTTGGTTGGATATAAATTAAAATAATAAGTTTAGATCCCATTGAGATATCAGAGGGATCTTGTTGTTTCAACAGCATAGAACTGTCTTAAAACCAACAGCTTTGCTGACAAATCGAAGAGTGTTTTTAATTAAATTTATAAAAATTAGTAGCTTATATTGTTGGCATGACTTGTGCAATTTTCAATACAGTATTTTATTTTTTAGTTTAAATTGCCATGAGTGAACGAATATTTAATCCCCATCAGCGGGCGTTGCTATTTGGGCAATATGCATCTGCTTCAACTGCAACTGGCATATCAGACCCATTTACACGACATCATTTGGATGTGAGTCAATCACCTCCAGCAAAATTGAATAAATTGTGGATCGCGATCATTGCGGTTGCTGCAGCACATTTGGGTATTTGGTATATCGCAAAACAATTACCGACACCAGCTTTGGACATTGCAAAGCCAGAACCCGTGGTGATTGAAATTGTCAAACCAGTGGAACCACCTAAAGTCATTGAACCTAAAATTCCACCAGTGACGCAAAAACCCAAAATTCCGCCTGTGGTCGAAAAACCAAAACCGATTGCGAAACCTATCGAACAGCCGAAACCTGTTCAAAAAACTGTGGAGCAAGCCAAACCGATTGTAAAACCCATTGCGCAAGACACAGTTCAAAAAACTGAGGAACCTGTTGTAAGCAAAAAACTGAGCGCTGAACCTGCTCCAAAAACAGCAGAACCAGTGAAGCCTGCTGATGACAATTTACCTGTGACAGAAGCCAAGGGGTATGCAGGTTATCTAAGCAACCCTGCAGCAGAGTACCCTGAACAGGCCTTAGAACGTGGTTGGGAAGGCTCGGTGATTTTAAGGGTCAAAGTATTGCCAAACGGTAGCCCAGATAGCGTAACGGTTAAACAAAGTAGCGGCAAAAAACTTTTAGACAGCGCGGCTGTAAGAACAGTAAAGCAATGGAAATTTTCACCGGCCTTAAAAGGTAAAACACCTGTCGAAGGTTGGGTTGATGTTCCAATTCATTATCAATTACCGAAATAAACTATTTTAAATTAAGAGGATATCTACATGACAGACATAAATTCATTAATCCATGACGGCACAATCTGGTTATTGGTTGCTTTCTCCATCGTCACATGGGTGTTGATCGTGGTTAAAGTGGTACAGACACAGAAAGCCAGCAAGCAAAGTAAGGTTTTTGTCGAAGCCTTTTGGAAAGCCAAAAATTTGCCTGAGGCAGTGACTCAATCACAACAAGGTGAAGGCCCTACAGCACGTGTTGCAAATGCAGGTTTTCAAACCTTGATTGAGGCAGATGAAAAGACTCATCAAGATTTGCAAAACAGTTGGAGTCGTCAGGATTTATTAGAGCGTCATTTACGCAAGCAAATTTTAACTGAACGTCGTCAATTGGAAAAAGGTTCTGCATTATTGGCTTCGATTGGTAATAACGCACCGTTCATTGGACTATTTGGAACCGTGTTTGGGATTATTCATGCTTTACAGGCCATTGCACATTCAGGTAATGCAAGTATGGATGTGGTTGCAGGGCCAATTGGTGAGGCCTTGATTGCTACAGGTATTGGTATTGCTGTGGCGGTACCCGCTGTGTTGGCTTACAACTATTTCATACGTAAAGTTAAAACCATCGGTGCAGACCTCGATGATTTTGCTACTGATTTTGTCAGTTTAAATCAAAAAGCGGGTTTTCAATTACCTGTCGCTAAGCCAAAAAATACCACTGGAAATACTGTAGTCAATCATGATGCATCCAGTAAAGAAGTCAAAGAAAAAGGAGTGTTTGCATAATGGCCGTTTCAACCTCCCAAGAAGATGATGTGGTGAGTGAAATTAACATTACGCCATTGGTTGATGTAATGCTGGTTTTACTCATCGTGTTTATCGTTACAGCACCCCTGTTAACCAATACCGTGAAAGTAAATTTACCCAAGGCTGCACCGACGCAGTCAACGGATCAGAATAAAGCGGTTGTCATTAGTGTTAATCCGCAAGGAGAAATCTTCCTTGACAAGGATAAAGTAACTTTGGCAAGTTTTGAAAAAGAGATTCAGTCACGTAAAAACAGTAACCCTAAATTGGCTTTGAATTTAAATGCCGATGAGACCATTCCTTATGGAACAGTTGCAAAATTACTTGCCAGTATTGAGCGAGTAGGGGTAGAAAAATTATCCGTGATTACCGTACCCAAGTAGTCTTTGGATGCTGAATGAAATAGCTGCTACGGCAGCTTTTTTAGTGCCTAAAGATATGAGTAGTTAAAATAAAAACAGCGTTCAAATTTTGTTGCTTTGTATAAGCATGATTTATATAAGCCTGATTTTTATAAACTGAATATGTACAAAATGAATGTGTTATTCACGATTTTGATCAGCAACATTAAGGTCGTTGTGTTGGGTAGCAATAGTCGGGATGCATCATCAGAGCCCCATACTGGATTGACTTTTCGTCCTTGAAAAGTCAGAAGATCGCTGACTACAGCAGATGCTTGCTGGTGTTAAGGCTCTGCAAATTTTATTTTAGGCTTGATCGGTCCATAATTTCTCAAAACGCCACGTTGGGAAAATAGTGTGTTCTGCCGCTAATCCTCCGATCTGTTTCGATGCAGCATCTATGCTATGGCTAAAACCCCAAATCAGCATTCCACCGCGTTCATGTTGAATTTTTTGTGCCTGAGCCAAATACACTTTACGCTTGGCTAAATCGGGTTCAGCCAGTGCTTTATAAAACAGCTCACTATATTCTGGGTCTTTAAAGTTGACACGATTGGTTGTTGAAATTGGCGCATCATTCACTACAGCAGTGGATAAATAGGGTGTACCCACGTTGGTTGCATTACTGGAGAATTGCCATTTACTTCGATCAGGTCCATTAAAGGTAGCTAAATCAACTTGTTTGACCCGAATACTGACATTGGCTTTCTTTGCTTGTTCTGCAAATATCAGGGCAGGTTGGGCGTTGCCAACGGGGGTAATCAGTTCAACGCTTAAGCCATCTTTAAAGCCCGCTTGAGCCAATAAATTCTTGGCTTCCGTAATGTCTTGTTGACGTTGTGGCAAATTTAGAAATGCTGGATCCTGTGGAGAATATAGATCATTGGCGATGCGTCCCTGACCGTTTAAACCCCGTTGTATCAGCTCTTGACGGTCGGCGATTAAACGAAATGCTTGGCGGACTTTGGGATCATTAAATGGTGCCTGTTGAGTATTAAAGTCAAAACTATTGTGGGTATTGGTTTGAGAACGAACCGTTTGAATATGTTTTGCTTGCTCTAAAATTTTAATGTATTCAGGTGAAATCGCATTTGCAAGATCAATTTGTCCTGCCAATAATGCATTTAGTCGAGAAACTTGATCTTTAAAGTCAATGACTTCAAAACGATCTGCATAAGGCCGATCTGCTTTAAAATAGTTTTCAAACCGAGTAAAGACTGAACGTTGACCGGGGATAAATTCTTTGACTTTATAAGGACCTGCGCCCACAGGGTTATGAATGGGATCAAAATCAGTGGGGACAATACCACCAAAATTGACCCAAGTTTCAGGCAGCGCCACAAAGCCAGCAATTGAACTAATAAAAGGAATGCGTACTGTATATTGATCTAATTTTTGGATACGATCACGATCAATCCATTGCACAAGATTCCGAAAAGGTGAGGCAAGCTTTGGATCTGTTAATCGTTGCAATGAAAAAATGACATCATCTGCGCTGACGGTTTTACCATGATGAAACTCTAAACCTTTACGCAGTCGTATGGTCCATTCGCTGGCATTATGATTAGGTTCTGCAAATTCAGCCAAAGCAAGACGAGGAAGCATGTTTTCGTCCCATTCCCAGAGCTTATTATAAATCGCAAATCCACGGGTAATCCCACTTCCTGAAGCTGAAAGGTGAGGGTCAAGGCTACCTGATTGTTGTCCCCCAATCAGCCCTAATCGAATTGTTCCACCATGCTTAGGGGTACTGGAAAGTGAACTTTGGGAGTTAGCGCTAGGTTGTGGAGATTGTCCACAAGCAGATAAACCACTGATTAAAGAAACGCCACCTAGTGCAGTTAGACTTTGGGTTAAAAATTTTCGACGTGAGAGTAACAAGGTTTCATGTGTCATTAAAAATACTCAGTTAGAACTTATCCAGAGGAGATTGCACAATGAATGCCAATTCTTTTTTATATTTTTCTAATATTTATCAATTAATTATAAGCGTTGTGTTTTTTGTCACTGTTGCTTTTTCAGCATTTCTGTTGAAAAAATAAACATGCATAAAAGTTGTATATCAATGAAGATTATTTAAAAGTAATAAAAATCAATGTTTTATATTTGAGTTTTGCCTATTTAAAGATTGGCATAGGCTTTGCGTAACGCAGTGTAAATTTATTTTACTGAGTGTGATATGAAACAGAACTTTCAATTAAAGCCACTGGTGATTGCGCTAGGGCTATTTGGGGCAATCTTTCCATGCGCTATTTTTGCTGAAGAAACCTCAGAGCAAGCCAAGGATTCTGATGGTGATGTAATTACCTTAGCTGATGTTGTGGTGACAGGAGCAAATAAAAAAACCACCATTCTCCCCAAGCGTAAAGTCACTTCGATTTATGGGACGGATAGTTCTGTATTAGATACCCCACGTGTCGTTTCACAAGTATCAGAACAACAGTTTCGTGAAGATGTTATTCGTAGTGCAGATGATTTGGTTAAGTATGCTCCAAGTATAACCAGAGGAGGTGGGCAAAATGCCAATTTCGCGCCACAGATACGAGGGCAAAACTCTGAAGTTTTTCAAGATAGCCAACGAATATACAGTACCCGACATCCGACCAATTTAAATGCCTATGAAGCTGCTGATATTGTTGCAGGACCAACAGGGGTAATTTTTGCACCGACGTCAGGTTCAGGGGGATATATTAATTATCTCACCAAAAAACCGAATTTTAATAAAGCACAAACCACGATTTCGGGATCAGTGGGTTCAATTTATGCAGGGCAAGGTGCTGAGCCTAATTTCTCAGTCAGTATTGATCATACTGCACCTATTTCTAAAGAATTGGCATTTCGTGTCAGTGCAACAGCACAACGAACAGATGACTATTATGACAATGTAAAAAATAATTTTAATGCATTTTATGGTGCTTTGGCTTGGCGTCCAGATGACAGTCTACGGGTTGACTGGAATATCAGTTATGACGATTATTCAGATTTTAATGTGACGCATGGTTGGAACAGAGCGACACAACAATCCGTTGATCAAGGGCTTTACTATAAAGGCAGAGCGACCCCGATTATTCAAAACGGTTCAAACTTTTGGTCTCCAGTCTTTGAGTCTGGTGCAGCTCACTCTAAAGTGATTGGTTGGCAAACTCGGCAGAAGAATGACAAAAATCAATATATTGCTGTAGGTCCAGTACAGACTTCTCCTTTGCCAAGTTCCACTGCTGATCAAGCGGGTACAATTCGAGGCTGGGTCTATGATCCATCAATCGCAGGCAATGGCTTAGTCAAATTAGATGATGATGTTTCTGGTCGGAGCGAAGATAAAAACAGTGCAAAGCGCTTTAGTACACAATTTAAACTGGTCAAAGATATCAATGAAAATTGGTCTGTGGCCAATAGTACGCTATATCAAAAGAGTCGTGATTTGGGTGATTCTGTTGGGAGTTTCTTTACCGATTTGGACCATGAATTATTGGATAACCGCTTAGAGTTTTTAGGCGATCATGACTTTGAGCTATTGGGTGTCAAAATCAACAATAAAAGCAGTACAGGTGGCGCTTATCGGCATGAGAAATTTACCTCTCTCGCAGCAAACAATAGTTTTAATATCAATCCTTATGATTTAACCAATGATCCATCACAGAAAAACCCTGGAGATTTATTGGGGTTGGTCAATCATGGTGGTTCGACTGGAAGCTGGATTGGGCAGGCTGGTGTTCCACAGTATTCGCAGTATTTTGGCTATTTAAATCTACCTCGAATGTACCCTGTGGGTCATGGCTTATATGCTGAAAAAGGCGGTTTTCCTCCCAATGGAGGTCGAGCAGTTTATACAGGAACAGGCTTTTGGGACACTTACAGCGTATTTACACAGCAAAATTTTACCTTTAATGATGTTTTTGGGATTAATCTGGGAATTAACCACAGTTCTATAAAAGCAAAATTAGAGAATCCACTGGTTTTAGTCCCTACAGATGTCCGCTCAGATTCCAATAAATACAGTTTACTCAGCTATCAAGCCAGTACCTTTATTAAACCTACTGAAAAAAGTACCCTATATTTTACTTATGATAAAAGTACAGCTTTGAATACGGGTGTATTTGGTCCATTTTTAATTTGGGGCGCTGGAAATCAGCTAAATCCTTTGGCTTTTGACAGCCAAAGTGAATTAAAAGAAGTGGGAGTGAAATACGAGCCGATCACTGATCAACTTCTGTTAACGCTCAGTGGTTTTGAACAGAAGCGCGATTTATCACCTGATACCAATGGCAATATGGCGCGTTTTGAAATCAAAGGCCTTGAATCATCATTACGTTGGCAGCTACAAAAAAATATCGCGATCGGGGCAAACTTAACCTATCTCAATGCTGAATATTCTTCCATTATTCCGGCTGGTTTTTCACCTTTTGGTTTCCATGCAGACAATGCGACGGTATGGGGCGATAGCAATGCTTTAAACCAACGCAAAGCTGGACGTTATGATGCAGCAGGCATTCCTAAATATTCTGCAAGTGCTTATGTGGACTATCAGCACCAGTCAGGTTTTGGGCTAAACTTATCGGGCTGGTGGACAAGTAACTGGTATACCAATTTAAGTCAGACCGTAAAGGTACCCAATAATTATAATTTAGATTTGGGACTTTATTATCGTCAACCGCAGTGGACAGTAGGCTTAAATATTCTTAATTTGACCAATGAGCGTAATTTCGTAAATGGTTTAGCTGGTGCAAATAGCGAGTTTTTACAGCCAATGCGTCCATTGACGGTACAAGGACAATTTAGCTATAAATTCTAAATTAAACAGATTTTTATTTTTGATTGCATTAGCCATACTTTTGTATGGCTTTTTTATAAATTTATTCTTAGTAGATATCATTAAAAATAAAAAACAGCAAAATGTTGAAATAACAACAATACGACAATTAAAAATGTCTATCTATCAGCAAAAATAAATAATTTTTTTATGATTTTTTATATAACACTTTGAAAATATTTAAATAAATAGAATGGCACAAAAGTTGCCAATAACAAGAATAGATTTATTTAAATGGAGTCACCATGTTTAAGGTTACAAAAATTAGGCAGAGTATTTTAACTGCTATGTGGGGCGTAACGGCGAGTGTTTCAACACTGGCTATTGCAAATGAAGAGATCGAGACTACACCAGCACAACAAGCACAGGTTGAAAAAGCCAAAGATGTCAAAAAATTAAGTGATGTGATCGTTACTGCACAATATCGGGCGCAAAATATTCAGAAAGTTCCAACTGCAATTACTGCTGTTTCGGGTAAGGACTTGGCAGCGAAAGGTTCTACTTTTATTGGGGATGTTTTAACCTATACACCAAATGCTGCAGCTGAAAACCCAGATGGGGATAGTCGTCCACGTTGGTATATTCGTGGTCTAGGTACGGGAGATGTGGCTGCATCGACAGTATTTCCTGTTGGCGTGTATGCAGATGGGGTTTACTTAAATGCGCCAGTTGCAGGTGCAGGTGACTTGTTTGATTTAGAGCGTATAGAAGTTTTACGTGGTCCACAGGGCACGCTCTATGGGAAAAACACCACTGCGGGTGCAGTCAATTATATTTCTAAAAAGCCTAATTTTTCAGATAAACCCAATGGATATGCAACCATTGGTTTAGGGGATCATAACCTAAGAACATTTGAAGGTGCTGCCAACGGCAAAATTTCAGAAAATGTTGCGGTGCGCGGGGCTTTTTACTCTGAAGACCGTGACGGATATGCAAAGAATATTGCCAATGGTGAAGATTATGGCAACGTGGATAAAAAATCTTTTCGCTTCCAAGTGCTAGGCAAAATCAATGATGAATGGGATGCTTTGGTCAATCTACACAGCCAAACTTATAATGGTTTAGGCAGTAATGGTTCCTTAAGCGTGGGTAAATACTGGGGTATTTATGAAAGACCTAAAGGACGAGACACCAATTTAGATTTAGATGAAAACAATAAGATTCAGCATGATGGCGCGTCATTAACCTTAACTGGAGATTTGGGGGGCGGATATAGCTTTACTTCGATTACTGCTTTTGATAAGACCACACAAAAGTCGATTTCAGATGGTGATTACACCCCTTATGATGTCGCACGAAGCTATAGTGATAATGAATGGCGTCAATATAGCCAAGAGTTCCGTATCGCTTCTGATGCTGAAAAACGCTTAAGTTGGATTGCAGGATTTCATTATTTCAATGAGGATTTAGATTCCACTGGAGTCAGTGCACGTGTCAATAAAACATTACCAAATGGCGCTGCTTCTCAAACTGCGTCTACGCCAGCATTTAGAGATATAACCTATAACCAAGCCACTCAAAGCTTTGCACTTTTTGGTAACAGTACTTATAAATTTACAGATAAATTTAAAGTGACAGGTGGTTTACGTTGGACCAGTGAAGAAAAAGATATTGATCTCAATCTGACCCAGATCACAACGGGAGACTATACAAAAGGCAGCTGGTGGAAAAAAGATGGTTACAGCCATGCTGTTTATAACCCAACTCCAAATGCAAATGGATCAACAAGTCGCAATAAAACTTGGAATGAGTTGACCTATGACATCACCCCAGAATATGAAATTAATCCTAATTTAAATACTTATTTTAGATTCGCACGCGGTTTCCGCTCAGGTGGATTTAACACAGGTTTATCCAGCAGCTTAACCCAACTTGCCGACGTGAATCCTGAATACTTAAATAGTTATGAACTCGGTTTAAAGTCTACGTTATTGGACGGAGATTTAATCGCAAATGCCAATATCTTTTACTATGACTATAAAGATATTCAAACCAATTTACTGGTTGCAACAGAGGGACAAGGTGGCGGTGTGACCTCGGTTCTCGCCAATGGACCAAAAGCTGAAGTTAAAGGTGCTGAATTAGAGTTAGATTATTCAGTGACAGAAAATCTACGTTTACGTTTTGCTGGTGCTTATCTTGACAGCGAATATACCGATTTCGTCGATAAAAACCCAGTAACCAATGTGGTTAATGCAGATAATACAGGCAACAGTCTAGTCCGTTCGCCAAAATACACCGTCGGTCTGGGGGGAGAATATACTTTTAATCTCAATGACGGTGCTCGTGTTGTTGTAGGTACAGATGCCAGCTACCGTGATCGTGAATTTTTCCTCGTAAACCGTCAAGACTATTCGGTAGATCCAATCTTAAGCCAAAAAGCATATACCTTATGGAATGCCAATGTTGGCTACCATAGTGCTAATAATAAATACCAAATCAATGCCTATGTTAAAAACCTATTGAATGAAGAATATCAAGTACATGGTCGTCCCAATGGACCCGCTGGACAATATGTTCTAACTTATGGAAACCCACGCCAAGTTGGTGTTTCTCTTACTGCTAAATTCTAAGTTATACGGAGAACCTCATGGGAATTGAATTTTTTACCCGTCTACCACTACACGGTGAAGCAGAGTACTTAGCAGGCGATCCAAGGAATCGTGGTGATTGGTCACGTGTGGCGGGTGTAGAGAATACTGGTGCGACATCAAACTACCAAGTTGGTGATGACTTTACCTATATCGACTATCTTAGCCAAGTGGCTCGCGCGGCTGAAATCAACGGTTTTGCAGGTGCGCTGATGGTGAATGCACCTACAGGTGAAGAACCATGGACAGTGTGTTCCTTATTGGCAAGAGAAACCAAACGCTTAAACTTTGTGACTGCATTCCAGCCTTATCATTTTAGTCCTTATAATGCAGTACAAAGTGCAGCAACGTATCAGCGCGCGACTGGGAATCGTTTGGTCTGGAATATTATCAATGGCGGCTCTGAGGTCATTCAGCGCCAAGTTGGAGATGTTACCCCGCACGATGACCGTTATATCCGTGCCACTGAATTTTTAGATGTGGTGAAAGGGTACTGGTATAACGAATCATTCCATTACCAGGGCAAATATTATTCTGCAGAAGGTGGCGGTTTAAAATATCCTTTGAATAAAGCTGAACTACCGATCATTTGTACGGCAGGATCATCTGAAGCTGCCCGTGAGTTTGGTGCAAAGCATGCTGATTATTATTTAATGCGTGCTGAAAAACCCAGTGAAATTGCCGAATTGATTGCAGATGTGCGTAAACGTGCTGCAAGATATGGGCGAGATAATATTAAATTTGGCTTATCCATTGATACGATTGCACGCCGTAGCGAACAAGAAGCTTTGGCAGAGGCACAACGCTATTTGGATGAAGCTGCTGAAAAACAACGCTTACATGCGTCTGCTGCTCATGCAGGTTTGAGATCGGCGCGTGTATTGAGTTTTGAAAAAGAATACAGTGAAAAAGCAGGCAGTAAAAACGTTGATGATTTCTTTATCCATCCCAATGTTTGGTCAGGCTTTGGCTATATTGGCATTCCACCCGGTGTTGCTTTAGTGGGAAGTTATTCGCAGATTATCGAGCGGATTCAAGAATATAATAGTATTGGGATTGATCTGTTTTTCTTGGCGGGCTATCCACATTTAGAAGAAGCTTATCGCCTTGGCGAACATGTTTTACCTTATTTCAAAAAACAGCGTCAGGCATTACAGCGTATTTCTGAAGAGGCAAAATATCGTATCGCCTAACTTCCATTGCAAGATGTTAAAGCCAAGATTTTTAAGCCAGTCTTGGCTTTTTTATATTCATTTTTATACCGATAAAAAATACTGTGGGTTGTCGTTGAAACTTTGAACAGAAAATTTGTAATGGTTTAAATTATGTAACGACATAAAGCCTCAACAATCTTGAATAAAAAATAAAGCTGTTTTCTTTCAATGATAAATACTGATATTTGCGTGTTTTTATTTTTTATAGATTTACATTTCTGCTATCAGAAAATCACCAAAAGCATTGACCTTAAAGTTAACTTTAATCCTAGTATAGAATGACGGTCCATACGAATCGTATCAAACATTGTAATTTATTGACATTAATGAGAACAGCAATAAGTTATTCAAAGTGTAAATCATACACAGGAGAAATTAACATGGCATATGTTACGACAAAAGATGGTGTTGATATTTTTTATAAAGATTGGGGACCGAAAGATGCCCCAGTATTATTTTTTCATCATGGATGGCCATTAAGCTCAGACGACTGGGATTCTCAGTTATTGTTTTTTTTAAATGAAGGTTTTCGTGTAGTTGCACATGATCGTCGCGGACATGGACGTTCAAGTCAAGTATGGGATGGTCATGATATGGACCACTATGCCGATGATGTTGCAGAAGTGGTCAGACACTTGGGTATTAAAAATGCAGTGCATATTGGACATTCTACTGGTGGTGGTGAGGTTGCTCACTACATCGCACGTCATGGTGAGGAAAATGTATCAAAGGCCGTATTGGTCAGTGCTGTACCTCCAATTATGGTGAAAACGGAAAAAAATCCGCAAGGCTTAGCCAAAGAAGTCTTTGATGACTTACAGAATCAGCTCTTTAAAAATCGTGCTCAGTTTTATCATGATCTACCAGCGGGGCCATTCTATGGCTTTAACCGACCAGATGCTCAACCTTCGGAACCCATCGTATTGAATTGGTGGCGTCAGGGCATGATGGGTGGAGCAAAAGCGCATTATGATGGAATTGTTGCATTTTCACAGACTGACTTTACCGAAGATTTGAAAAAAATCTCAGTGCCTGTTTTAGTCATGCATGGAGATGATGATCAAATTGTACCTTATGAAAACTCAGGGGTACTTTCTGCCAAACTGGTTCAAAATGGCCGATTAAAAACCTATAAAGGATATTCACATGGTATGTTAACCATTAATGCAGATGTGATTAATCCAGATTTGTTGGCGTTTATTCGCGAGTGAACAGTTGTCGTTTGATTTAAAAACAGAATATTAATAGGGGCTTTGCGGCCTCTATTTTTTTGCTATTAAAGCATTGAACCATTTTATTCTGATGTAAGTCTTTAAATAAAATTAGTTCTTAAAATAATAAAAATTAAATGCAAAAAAAGGATTGACATTAAAGTGAGCTTTAATCTTAAAGTAAGTCCATACTCTATGAGGCTATAAAAATGAACGTCTTTGAAAAATTAGTTTTACCTAATGGTACTCAGATTCCAAATCGTATTGCAAAAGCTGCGATGGAAGAGAATATGGCAGATCTCAATCATGCACCATCAGAAGAGCTTATGCGTTTGTATCAGGCATGGGCAGATGGTGGGGTCGGTTTAATCATTACCGGTAATGTGATGGTGGATCGTCGTGCGATGACAGGACCGGGTGGGGTGGTCTTGGAAGATGAACAGCATTTAGCGCACTTCAAACGTTGGGCTCAAATCGCACGTTCTCAAGGCGCGCAAGCATGGTTGCAGATCAACCATCCAGGTCGCCAAATGCAGTCAAATTTAGGTCAGTCAACGTGGGCACCTTCTGCTGTGGCTTTAGATTTAGGTAAAATGTCAGATCGTTTTAATACTCCAATTGAAATGACTCAGGCCATGATTGACGAAGTGATTCAACGTTTTGCCCATACCGCATATTTGGGTGAAAAAGCGGGATTTACCGGTGTAGAAATTCATGCAGCTCATGGCTATCTACTCAGTCAGTTCCTTTCGCCTTTAAGCAACCAACGTCAAGATCAATGGGGCGGTTCATTGGAAAATCGTGCGCGTATTTTGATTGAGATCGTCAAAGCAGTACGTGCGGTGGTGTCATCAACATTTACAGTTGCTGTTAAACTGAATTCTGCAGATTTCCAACGTGGTGGTTTTAGTGCTGAAGATGCTCAGCAAGTAGTTAAAATGTTAAATGATCTGTCGGTTGATTTGGTTGAATTGTCAGGGGGGAGTTATGAAGCACCTGCTATGCAAGGCCAAGCCAGAGATGGACGGACTTTGGCACGTGAAGCTTATTTCTTAGAATTTGCTCAAGAGATTGGCAAGGTTGCCCATATGCCGATTATGGTGACTGGTGGTATTCGCCGTAAACCCGTTGCAGAACAAGTCCTTGACAGTGGGATCGATATGGTAGGAATTGCAACAGGCTTGGCAATCGAACCTAACTTACCCAACAAATGGAGACAAGGTCAGAATATCGCACCTGAATTGAAACCGATTCGCTGGGAAAATAAAACATTAGCTTCACTTGCCAATATGGCAACAGTTAAATTCCAGTTACGGAAACTCAGCCATGGGAAAACACCGAATCCTAAAGTTTCACCTTTATGGGCCTTGATATTACAACAAACAGAAACGACATGCCGCACACGTCAGTATAAAAAACGTATGCATCAGTATTCACCTTCAGCTTAAGTACAGTGCTTTGTTTAGATATTGGATTTGATCTGACAGACTGTACTACAGCTGTGGCTCGAAGAGGATTTACCAGATGTTTAGGTATGATCACTCATTAAAAGTAATGATGAGAATACTGATCAAACAGTTTTGCAGACTTCAATATTTGAAAATCATAGATCACATATCAATGACCTATGCACAATCCTGAGCTTAAAGTGAGATTTAAGCTCAATCGCTTTTATGATTTTCCGATAACATGGAAATTTTTAACATTTATCATTGGCATAATAGAGATTCAGTAAACGGTTGGCGTTTTCTTCACAGGCGATTTCGTCAGGCTTACTATTGATTGCAGTGATCATGCTACCTAGGTTTTGCTTACTGATCAACAACTTTTGTTCTAGATCTTCAATGTCTTTGATTTTACTTTCGAGTAATCCAATTAGAATATCCTGATTCCATTTGCCTACATTTGAAGGCAGGTAAGCTTTGATTTTAGTCAATGAAAATTCAACTTGTTGAGTTTGCTAAATTAGAAATAATTGTTTTAGGTCATTGTCGCTATATTTATATTAAGCATTAGATTTACGTTTTGCTTTAGGAAATATTTTGATTTGTTCATAATAACGAACTGTTGGGGTACTCAAATCACTCTGTTTGGATAACTCGCTAAGATTCATTTTACTGATTTCCACTTGACATTAAAGTTAACTTTAGGCTTATAGTAAGCTAAAAGAAAGATCAGAAATAACTTAAAAGCTGAGGCTAATCATGTCGAAACGTATATTACACATTGTGACGAACATCGCTGAATATAATCAGATAAAGCGACCTACAGGATTATGGTTAGGTGAATTAACCCATGCTTATGATGAGTTCGAAAAGTACAATTATATTCAAGATATTGTTAGTCCTTTAGGTGGAAACTCTCCTATTGAGCCAAAATCGTTAGAACGTTTTGTTACCGATGAATCGGTATTAAAACGGAAAAATGATCCAGGATTTATGCGGCTTCTTGAGAATACCAAAAAGCCTTCAGAGATCAATTGGCAAGATTATGATGTGATTTACTATACTGGTGGTCATGGGGTGATGTGGGACTTCTTAGACAATCCTGAGCTACAAGAAATCACTAAAAATATTTATGAAAAAGGCGCTATTGTTTCCAGTGTATGCCATGGCTATTGTGGGCTGCTCAATGTACGACTTTCAAATGGTCAATATCTGATTGATGGTAAGAAGTTGACGGGTTTTGCATGGCTTGAGGAAGTCGTTGCAGGAGTTGCAAAAATTGTTCCTTATAATGCAGAAAATTTGGCCAAAGAACATGGTGCAAATTATGATAAGAGAGTTATTCCCTTCGCACCTTATGTGGTAAGAGATAAAAACTTAATCACAGGACAAAATCCATTTTCTGCACGTCGTACGGCTTTAGCCATCATCGATGCTTTAGAAAATCAAGCAACTTAAACACTTAATAAGTCCAGACAATTGGGCATCCTTAACTTAGATAAAAACCACGTCAGTAATTTTTATTTGCTAATTTAACGGTCAATTTCTAGTTGCTGTCCCTGACAATTCAAAAACAGTTGTTGTTGATGCCAAGCAAGTTGTCCAGAAACAATTGTAGTGCTGACTTCATAAGCAAGTGTTTTATGTATAAATGGTGTCCAATTGCATTTCATATAGTTTTTTTGATCTTTCACTGCAATGTGCTGTTGATTTTCTTTAAGAATCACTAAATCAGCCCAGTAACCTTCTCGAATATAACCACGGTCTTTGATCCTAAATAAGTCTGCCACTTGATGAGCAGTTTTTTGAACCAGTGTTTCAATACTCAGGTTACCTGCTGCAACTAGCTCCATCAGTGCAGGCAACGCATGTTGTACTAAAGGTAGGCCAGAAGGGGCATAAAAATATGATTGATGTTTTTCATCCCAAGTATGTGGTGCGTGGTCAGTACCAATAATATCCAACCGATTACTGTTGGCAAGGGCATTAATCAAAGCATCTTTATCTTGCTGGGTTTTAATGGCGGGATTACATTTAATTAAGTGACCCAAAGTAGCATAATCGGCATCATCAAAACTGAGATGATGGATACACACTTCTGCTGTGATATGTTTTCGATTTAAAGGCAGATTTTTAAACAAACACAGTTCTTTCGCGGTGGTGATATGTAAAACATGCAACTGTGTGGCATATTTCTCGGCCAAAGATACCGCTAATTTTGAGCTTTCAAAGCAAACATGTTTATTTCTAATCTGAGCATGAATTTCAGCTGGAATATTTTCCCCATATTTTTGAAAATAGAAATTTTCTTCCGCTTTAATGGCAGGGGTAAACTCGCAATGGGTCAATAAAACTGTTGGAACATTTGCAAATAAACGTTCCAAAACTTTAGGGTCATCGACGAGCATATCACCCGTAGAAGCACCCATAAAAACTTTAACACCACTGATAGATTTAGGATCAAGTTGTTCAATAATATCTAAATTATGCGCACTGACTCCAAAATGGAAAGCATAATTGGCCCGACTATGTTGTTTTGCAATCTGCTTTTTCTGGGTCAAAGCGTCTAGAGTTAAGGTGGCTGGATTGGTGTTTGGCATATCCATGTAGCTAGTAATTCCACCAATCGTTGCTGCCGTTGATTCCGAAGCAATATTGCCTTTATGCGCTGCGCCGGGATCTCTAAAATGAACTTGGTCATCAATCATGCCGGGAATTAGCCACGAACCTTCAGCCTCTATATTTTTCGCAGGATAAGCCCCTGTAATATTAGGATGAATCTTTTCAATCCGTCCATGTCGAATCAGTACATCGGAATAATACTGCTTGCCTTCATTGACAATATTGGCATTACGAATAATAAGATTGGGCGAATTTTTAAAACTCATTGTGCAATGCCTTATAGCCTTGAACCAGTTTGATATTGGTGCTGACAACGCTTTCTGAAAACTCACTGATTGAAATATCAATGGGTGGAAATTGCTTTAAATCAGTTTTAGGGTTGATATAACTCATTGCAGGTACATAAAAATGATCGGGTAAATCACGACCATCAACCACGGCATTGTGACGAATCGCGCTGTGATGACCCACTTTGCAGTTAAATAACACACTGTTAAAGCCAACAAAAACATGATGTCCAATTTCACAGGGACCATGAATAATAGAGCGATGTGCGATTGAAGAATTTTCACCAATGCTCACTGCTGCCCCGGCTTTGGAGTGAATCACGACACCATCTTGAATATTGGAATTTGCACCAATAATGATGGGTTCCATATCACCTGCGTCATTGGTTTCATCTGCTCTGATCACTGCATAAGGACCAATAAAGACATTGGCATGGATAATGACTTTTCCACAAATAATTGCGGTTTGGTCAACATAGGCTGATTGATTTATAACAGGGAGATCACCAGATGGGTTTTTTCTAAGCATGACTAGACCATTTTAAATAAGTTAAACAATGAGGGAGGGAAGATAAGGCATTACCATTGCCAGGCACCCTGAGCAACTGCATCATGGGCATGTAAACTTTCCGCATGAATCACCTTAAAGTTAAAGCCTAGAATACTGGGATGATGGATAAATGTGGTATACAAGCGTCTTAAGGCATCTTCACAAAACATCAGGTTTTGACCATTTGCAATAGCAAAGGCTTGTTCATCAATACGTTTTACCGCCGTTTGTACGGGTGTCATCAAGGCTTGTTCAGCCTGATTAATAAATAAAATCAGTGGAATATACTGAATGTTTTGATCTAATTTGAAATTTAACTGAGCAAAACTTCTTTGGCTGTGAGGCGTTGCTGCAATTGCATCTGTGCTATTTAGCCAACTGAGGATTTCTTGCGGGTCTAACTGAATTTCATGATTTTCCAATGCGGTTGCAAATCTTTGTTGGATGATATTTCTGGCAAGTGCTGCGGAACAAGGACAAGTAGATGAATAGGGAATTTCGATTTTTAATTCAGCATAAAAATCATCTTTTAAAAGCTGACAGGACAACACAAAAGGATAGCTTTTCCAGCCAGACAATTGGCTGACTAAGGCAGGGCGCTCGATATAAAGCTCACTATGAATTTCGATTTTGGCATGTGCTGATAAATCTTTATGGCTGGCTAAGAAATCCAATAAAGCATCTTTAATATCAAGTAGAGCTAGATTTTTGATCGTGCTCAATTTCAAAAGTCGCGTATACAAGCGCGACATATGAATACCTTTGGCAAACACATCATCCAAACTGACATAAGCATTCACTTGGCTTTGACAAAGACTATTTTCTAGATAAAGCGGAAGCGCGATTTTTTCCATACCGACCCAATCGAGCGGGTAGTGATAGCTTCTTGTGAGTGAGGATTCAGCAGAAACATCTGGAAGAACAAGATTCATAGGGGGAATAGCTTAAGTTGAAATAGATATTGTTATGTTATAACATAACAATATTAATCAACACTACTCATCTGAGTTAAATTTACGCTATGAGATCATTGCAAATTGAGATGAACAAAAAATATTTGATCGGATTCATACTCTGCCTTTCTGCATGTAGTCAAAATAACTCAAATACAATGCATGCTATGCGTACAGTTCAGCAAACGTCACCACAAGTGCCATTAAAAGCAGACTTTCCTCAGCAGCAAGGTATTTTAAAACAAGAGAAAAATCTGCCGCCTGCTTATTTAAAATGGCTCAGTGAGCCGACAAATGCTGAAAGCGTTCAGGCTTATCAGCGCTTTTTAAAGCAACAAGGTATTTCTGCTTATGTTCCTATTTTTGAATTTTTACAAACAGCCAGAGATTGGCAACAATGTGATGCATCTGAATTTGAAGTTCCGCCACAAGAGCTGTGGGGCAATATTGTGCCAACATTAAAAATTTTAAATCTTCTTGTGGATGAAAAAATTTTAACCCAGTTTAGCGTGACTTCTGTCTATCGAAATTTCAAGCTTAATCAGTGTGCAAAAGGCGCTGCTTCCTCCAAACATATTTTTAATGCCGCATTAGATTTTCGTATCGGTGATGAAAATCCGGACTTAAACCAACAGCTGATGATTCAAGAGCGCAAAGCAAAATTATGTCAATTTTGGCTGGATTCTGGTGAGGAACTTCACATGGGCTTAGGCGTCTATGCATCAGGACAGATTCATATTGATAGTGCAGGTTTTCGTACTTGGGGTGCAGACCATCGCTATAGCTCATCACCATGTATCAATAACGCTTTAATTGGCAACAATAAAAAAGTGAGTGAATCGCCATGAAGTCAAATTTCATCCGTGACATCAGACAACTTTTAATACGAGAAATTCAAGCGACACATGTTTATCCGCTATTAAATAATCTTAATCCTGATGTTTTTCAATCCTCAGCTTAGATTTATAGGATCTGGAAAAACGCTGTAATCATCACCGAATGATTAAAACCGAATCATCAAATTGCAGTGTTGAAAATGTATGTGCAAGCACAGCTAAAATTTAACTCTAAAGCGATCTGTTTGGAGTTATTCAGTCAGTATTTTCATGTCGATCTCGATATGAAAACACAAAAATATAAAGTGAGAATGCCAATGAATACTCTTTTAGCCACTCCGCAAAAACTTCCCGTCACCGTGCTTTCTGGATTCTTAGGGGCTGGAAAGACCACCTTACTCAATCATATCTTAAACAATCGTGAAGACCGAAAAATTGCAGTGATTGTGAATGATATGTCGGAGGTCAATATTGATGCCGCTTTAGTTCGAGAGGGCGGTGCTGAGCTTTCAAGAACGGATGAAAAGTTAGTTGAAATGAGTAATGGTTGTATTTGTTGTACTTTAAGAGAAGACCTACTGGTTGAAGTACGTCGTTTAGCACAGGATCAGCGCTTTGATCAATTGGTGATTGAATCTACAGGGATCTCTGAACCACTCCCTGTTGCAGAGACGTTTACCTTTGAAGATGAAAATGGGATTTCTCTCAATGAGTTTGCCCGCTTAGATACAATGGTGACTGTGGTCGATGCTTATAACTTTTTAAAAGATTATAGTTCGCTGGATAGCTTACAAGCGCGCGGTGAATCATTAGGTGAACAAGATGAGCGAAATGTTGTTGATCTACTGATTGATCAAATTGAGTTTTGTGACGTGATTGTATTGAATAAAACAGATTTGATTGATCAAGACGAGCTGGAAAAATTATTTGGAATTTTGCAGTCTTTAAACCCAAGAGCAAAAATTGAAGTTTCTGCGTTTGGCAAGGTGAATCTTGATCGGGTGTTAAATACCCAGCTATTTGATTTTAACGAAGCGGCACAAGCTCCGGGTTGGTTAAAGGAATTAAGAGGTGAGCATACGCCTGAAACAGAGCAATATGGAATCAATAATTTTGTTTATCGAGCGCGCAGACCTTTTCACCCACAACGGTTTTTTGATTTTATCAACTCCGAATGGAAAGGCGTAATCCGTTCCAAAGGCTTTTTTTGGTTAGCCTCAAATCCCGAGTTTGCTGGATCTTGGTCTCAAGCAGGGGCGATGGCACGCCATGGTGTTGCTGGATATTGGTGGGCAGCAGTGCCAGACGAACATTGGCCTACGGATCAACAAAGTCGAGATGCAATTCAACAAAGCTGGGATGCTCAAACAGGTGATGCACGACAAGAAATCGTGTTGATTGGGATGCAGATGGATCAATCTGAACTTATTCGTCAATTTGATAATTGTTTATTAAACGATGATGAAATGGCGTTAGGCGCAGAAAAATGGCAAGAGTTTGAAAATCCTTTTAGTGGGTGGACTGATTCTATTATTAGCCATTAATTCATTATGATCCGTTCAATTCAGCCAAAGCATCGCTGAGAATACTTGCAAGCATGAGCGCTTTTAATCATATGCTCATGCTTGGCTTTATATTTTATTAAAATTTCGCTCTTAAGGTGAAAGTCACATTCCGTGGTTCTCCCCAATAAACACCATTATAGAAACCTACATTTAAATAGTATTTTTCATCAAATAAGTTGTTGATATTCACACTTGCAGTCAGCTCATCACTTAACTTATAACTGGCAAAAGCATTGGCCAATACATAGGCCTTTTGTGTGACTACACCACCGTTATAGGCATTTGCAGGAGCTCCCCCCCATTTTTGTGAGATTTCACTTTGCCAATTCAATCCACCACCTAATGTTAGCTTTTCTGAACCTGTCCAAAGATTTTCTGGAAGAGTAATACTACTAAATAACTTTACTTGGTTTTGAGGAATATTGCTTAGAGCATTGGCGTTTGCAGAACTTACACTATTGACATAGGTATAGCCGAAACTAACATTCCAATTTTCCTGTATCTTTCCTATGGCTTCTAACTCAAACCCATTAACTTTCAGTCCTTTGCCCGATGATATATATGCAGTATCCATCTCATCTACTTTTGGAATAGTGCCATTTTTTACACCTTCACGATATTCAACATCTTCTACCGCAAGGTCTTTGACACTTGACCAAAATAAAGCAGCACTGGTCAATAACTTACCATCCAATAGATCTGCTTTAATCCCTAGCTCAGTGGTGCTTCCCATTTCAGGGTCTAGATAATCGCCGAAACGATCTCGTCTAGTGGATGGATTAAATACATTGGTGTAGCTGGTGTAGGCCGTATAAGTATCATTAATATCGTACAAAATCCCTGCATAAGGCACCAATTGATCAAAGTTACGTGGCTTTGTAGGAGAAACTGGGGCATTAGGATCCCACTTGTTAACTTTATAGTCATATGAGCTATAACGTGCGCCCAAAATTAACTTAAGCGGGTCAGCTAGATTTAAACGTAAAGTCGAATATACCCCGTAAAGCTCTGTGGTATTGGTACTTCCAGCTCCGGTTTTCTCATAGGTTGGTTTTGCAATATTACCTGTCCAATTACGATAATCAGGTATAGCTGCTGGATACTCGACATTGCTTTTTACACTCAATGAGGTACTTTCACTTTTAAAACCACTATAGCCAATAATTAAATCATGTTGGCGATTTAACAACTGAAATGGTCCTGTGGCATACAAATCGATATTGAGCTTTTTACTTTCAGCATAAGGGCTAACACTGGTCCATAAACTTAAGCCTTTCCCTGTCTTTGGGTCTGGAAAGCCACTACCACCATAAGCCACCATCCAACTATTATCTGAGGTACTGTGGGCAATCGCTGCTTTAACCAGCCAGTCATTGGCAAAATTATGTTCAAGATCGGCAAAAACGGTTTTATCAGTATTGGCAATTGAACTCCAGTCCGCAGATAAACTAAAGTTTCGCGGAAAATTTGCTTTGCTTCCATCAGCATTGAAATATGGTACTGTTCCCCACGTTGAGCCTTTAGGATCGTTGTCTTGATATTGAAATCCTACTGAGGCTGTTGTTGTTGGGGTTAAATCTGCACTGATGATTCCCATTGCGGCTGTTGACTTGAGCTTATAACGATCCATATAGGATTCTTTATCGGTATACGCTGCCATGAATCGACTTCGGACACTGCCATCTTGAGTCAGTGGGATGGATACATCTGCTTCAACACGGGTATTGTCCCATGAGCCATAAGTTGAGCTGACATTGCCCTTAAACTCTTTTTCAGGACGCTTACGCACCATATTGATGGTTGCAGAAGGGCTGCCTGTTGAACCAGTTAAGCCAGAAGCACCTTTGATCACTTCAACTCGGTCAAAGAAAAAACTATCAAAGCGGGGAGCATTGTCTCCTACAGGCATACCATCAATTTGCCTATTGGTAATTTGAAAACCACGGGAATAGTAGTTAGAACGTTCACTGTCATTTTTAGTGGCGGTAACACCTGGTGTTGCGGCAAGAACATCATCCAGAATGGTCAGCCCGCGTTGTTCAATTTGTTCACGGGTGACCACGCTTACAGATTGTGGTGTTTCTTTTAAAGATAATTTTAATTTTGATGAGCTTTTTGAGGACTTTGCTTTAAAACTTCCGCTTCCCTCAGTTTTTTCATCCTGAGCATCTGCTTTAACTGTAATGGTTGGGAGTACAGAAGTATTCGCTTCATCACTTTTTTGCTCTTGTGCAAAAGCACTATGGGAAATAGCGCTGCAAATAAGAATTGATTTTATTGCAATGTTTAATGCCGTTTGTTTACGTAGATTGTCCATAAGAATAGAAATTAGTAAATAAGAATCATTATTATTATCAATTAACATACAAAAAGATACAAATAAAACATAATTTTTAAACTTTTTTATGGATGATATAAATTCAAAATTTAGATGGGGTTTTAAATTGAAGTGTATGATTTTGATTTATAAATTATCAAATATTGGTTGTGTTTGAGTGTAATTTTACACTAATAAATTGTAAAATATGAAACCTATATTTTATTTATCACAGTGATTAATTATGGACTGAGCCTTATCCTGATTCCGAATTGAAAGCTTATATCTTTTTCCATTGTCGATTTTCTTCTGAGAAATTAACTAGAAACGAAACACCTGACTCATCACCAACAAGATATGAGGATGGATTCACCATCAGTACCTTTAATAAAGTCCCTGTTTTAATGGTAATTGGTTCTAAATTATCTTTATTTAAGGTAACGGGTTGGAGTAATTCAATGATTTCCACTTTTATACTAACCTATTGTTTGAACATAAAATTCTATAAATAATTATTGCACAGCGCAAAGCGCTTTGCTGAGATACAGCGTTAAAAAACGCAACATTGATAGGTCTTTATGTAGCCTAAACATTTTTAAAGTTTCACTGTTGTATAAGGCTAAGTTTTCTCTCAGCGGAAAACTTAGCTTAGACAGTTTTAAATTTTATAAAGTAATCGTTGCACCAAGCGCTTTAACAAATTGGGCTAACCAAGCAGGATGTGCTGGCCATGCTGGCGCTGTTACCAGGTGTCCATCTGTGACTGCTTCAGTGACTGCAATATCTGCATATTGCCCGCCTGCTAGTTTAACTTCTGAGGCACATGCAGGATAAGCGGAACATAAGCGTCCTTTTAATACATCGGCTGCGGCAAGCAGTTGTGCGCCATGGCAAACAGCGGCAATTGGTTTTTTAATCGCATCAAATTCACGAACAATTTCAATTACTCGGTCATTCATACGTAAATATTCAGGTGCACGGCCACCCGGAATCACTAATCCTACGTAGTTGTCGCTGTTGACTTGGTTAAAGTCATAGTTAATTGCAAAGTTGTGACCACGTTTTTCGCTATAGGTTTGCTCACCTTCAAAATCATGAATCGCTGTTGCAATTGTATCGCCAGCTTTTTTATCAGGGCAGACTGCATGAACACTATAGCCTAATCCAGTGAGGAACTGAAAAGGAACCATGGCTTCATAATCTTCTACATAATCACCCACTAACATTAGAATTTGTTTAGACATTTTTACACCTTTTGTTTAAATTTTATGATTTATTTCATGTAAAATAGCATGCTCTAGTTGCAGTTTTAAGTTGAATTTATACGGCTTTAGTCTTAATTTAACAGACTTAACTGTAATAAAAATTGTATTCAGTGATGAATGAGAAAAATATGAAAAAGTATCTATTGGGTTTAGTGATCGCGACTGCTGCTATGAGCAACCATGCTGCAGTAGAAGAAACAGTGTATAGAGGAATGGGCGAGGCATCTGCACAGTTTCCGAGCTTTAAAAAGATGCAAAAGCAGGGGATAATCAATAAAAAACCGGATATTTCAAGAAATGACTATAATGATGTATATAAATTAAAAAAACCGCTTCAATTTATGGGGCAAACAGTTGCACTCCTATCAGACGAATATATGACACAGTATGCTGGTTGTTGTGTCAGTGAGGGCTGGGGAGCTGTTTTAGCTAAAAAGAGTGATATGAAACTCTTGACTCAATTTGCCAAAACTAATCAGTGTTCGTTAAGCAAAGTAGAGTCAGATGCCAGTAATTATTATGGTTTTAAACTGAAAGCATTACCAACGGCAGAATATTATGAGCTTTCTTGTCGTGAACGTGATTTAGAAAACCAGCAGTAAAATAGATAAATTAAGCTATATAGAGCAGTCGCGATTTAAATCTCATATTATATTATAAATTTTCTCCCTCTTTGCTTTGTGTGATGCACTGCTTAGAGGGAGGAAGATGTCTTGTCTGAATTTTTATGAATGAACCTGTATAGGCGGTCTTAATCAATATCTATAGAATTAAAGCACCTGTACCAGCACCAATCACCATTAACCAAACTGGGTGAACGTTCTTAAACAGACTTAGGCAAATGGTGATGGCGACGATTGCAATCAGTAAAATATTTTGAGCAGAGGCTTGGGCAATAATCCAAGCACTGACTAAAACCAAACCGACTGTAATCGGTTTTAACGCCTTTTCAAATTTCGCCCGCAGTGGATGACTTTTAAAATTATTCCAAAATTTAAGTGCATAAATGGTGATGATTGAAGACGGACCAAACTTCGCAAAAGACGTCACGATCAGTCCCATTGGCCCAGCGACATGCCATCCCACTAAAGGAACAATCATCATGTTGGGACCGGGTGCAGCTTGCGCCATTGCAAACATAGAGCTGAATTGCTCAGCAGTCATCCATTGGTGAATCACAACCACCTGATGTTGCATTTCAGGTAAGATGGCATTCCCGCCACCAAAGGCCAATAAAGACAGTTGAGTAAACACTAAAGTCAGTGCGATGAGAACATACATCTTATTTTACTCCTGAGTCACTTTAGTTTGATTAAATGCTAAAACTGCCATATTCACGGTGACTAAAATCAACAGCGTCAGTGCCAAGGGCAATTTAATCAACAGCATAAAAATAATGGTCAAGATAATGGTGAAATAGGTCAGCTTACTTTTCATGATTGGTTTTAACATCTTAAAACCTGTAGCAAACAGTAGACCCGCAGCAGCGGCAGCTAAACCTTGAATCATGTGCTGCACCATTGGGATATCTTGAAAACTGCTGTATAACTGGTACAACGAGATAACAATAATGGTCGGGGCCAGCATAAGACCAAATACCGCACTCATCGCACCTTTTACACCAGCAAAATCATAACCAATTGCCACTGCCATATTTACAATATTTCCACCGGGTAAGATTTGGCAGACACCCAACAAGTCGGTAAATTTTTCAGATGTTAACCATTTCTGATCTTCTACAATTAAACGATGTGCGAGAGGGAGTACCCCACCAAATCCCATGAGGCCAAGTTTCATAAAGCCTAAAAATAATGCTTTGCAATTGGGTGTGGTCATGGATTGTTCCATTGGGATTGCTTCAGTATTCATTTAGACCTCTTCAATTTGCTGTGATGTACTTGGCTTGAATATGATTATCTGCTTGTTGAGTTATAAAGAAAAATGCTATTTTTGCTGTTATTCATACCTAAAAAGTATGCTTTAAACGTGAATTAGCACGATAAAAATGAAAAGATCGATATTGAGGCGAAAAGATGATTGATATTCATAAGCTTAATGCGTTTGTGGCTGTGGTTGAGGAAAGTAATATTTCTCGGGCAGCGGTACGTCTGAATATGCAGCAACCGCCTTTAACACGGATTATCAAAAACTTAGAAGATGAATTAGACACAGATTTATTGAAGCGTTTACCGCGTGGCGTAGAAGCAACTGAAGCGGGTAAGGCCTTATACCAAGAGGCACTTACCATACTTGCGCATGCACAGGCTATTCCCAAACGCGTGCAAAATATTTCTAAAGGTTTGGAAGGGCAAATCAATATTGGTTTTACCAACTCAGTCGGCTTACATTCCTTTTTGCCTGCTTTACTGCGTAATTTTCGTGAAGTATTTTCAGCGGTATCTATTCATTTGGAAGAAGATGGCAGTAGCTCATTGATTGATTCGATTATCAATGAAAAGAATGACATCGTTTTTTTGCGTAAGCCTGCGCCGATTGGTTTGGGACTCACCAGTTTGCACGTACTTGATGAGGCTTTAATTGTGGCATTGCCCAATAACCATCCCTTAACCGAACATCCTGATGCCATCCAATTACTTGATTTAGAGCCTTATGATTTTGTACTGTATCGCCGTTTAGCAGGACAAGACTTGTTTGATAATATTTTGGCCAGCTGTTATCAGGCTGGGTTTAGTCCAAAGATCGTTCAAGAAGCTCCACGTTTAACGTCGAGTTTAAATTTGATTGCAGCAGGGATTGGTTTGTCTATTGTTCCAGAGGCCATTCGAGATTTTTGGAACAAGCAAATTATTTACAAAGCGCTTAAAGCGGATACGCCGTGTATTGCACCAATTTATGCAGTCTATAAGCAGGATGCTGAAAATATCCGTTTAAAACATATTTTAAATTTGCTCGCTTAATTTATAGGTTGACTTGCTAAAGCTTCAGCTAAATAAGTGGATTTATATATTTTGAATATTTGAGCTGTTCACTGTGATTAAAGATCTAGGTTAAGCTGTTTCGGAATATTTTATGCTTTGAAATTCTATCTTAAAAACAAAATCAGTGAATCATTGCATTTTTGCTACACATAAAGTCTGAGCTCAAGATTACTATTATTGTTTTAAATTCAAACCTTAGAAATAGAATTGAGGATATCGCTTTGAAATTTGGATTTGTAAAAAGTGTTTTAGCATCTGCAATCATGTTGTCATCTGCACCAGTATGGGCTGAAACAACAGGGCAAATCACTCAAACCACTTCAGCTATTGTGAAAGATCAAAAAAAATCGGGGATTGATCATCAATATTTTGATCAAAATATAAAAGGAAATGATGACTTTTATCAACATGTAAATGGAGGATGGTTGAAAAATACTGAAATTCCTGCAGATAAATCACGGTGGGGAACTTTTGATATTTTGCATGAAGAATCATTAAAACAATTGCATGACATTGTCGATGAGCTTTCAAAACAGCAATTGGTGGAAGGAAGTTCTGAGCAAAAAGTGGCAAGTCTATATGCTAATTTTATGGATGAAAAAAGTATTGAAGCATTGGGGATCCAGCCGATTCAAGCGGAAATTACCAATGTTGATGCATTGAAAAGCAAAAAAGATATTGCGCAATTGGCCGCACATTTTTCACGTATTGGTGTAACCAGCCCTTTTGATGTGGGCATTGACCAAGATATGAAAAATTCAACTGAAATGGTGGCAATGCTTGGACAGAGTGGTTTAGGGTTACCTGATCGTGATTATTATTTAAAAAATGATGCCAAATTTAAGAAAATCCGTTCGCAATATTTAAAGTATATTGAAAAAACTTTAAGCCTAGCTGGAGACAAGCAAGCCGCCCAGCATGCGCAAGGGATTTTAAAATTAGAAACTCAAATCGCCAAGATACAATGGAGTAATGTCCAAAACCGTGATGTAACAAAACTCTATAATATTTATAAAACGCAAGACTTAGCCAAACTTAGTCCAAAAATTGATTGGCAAACTTATCTAGAAAAACAAGAATTGTCCGATAAGATTAAAACCATACAAGTCATTCAACCGAGTTACTTCAAAGGTTTAGGCCCAATTGTTGACAATACCTCATTAGAGGTTTGGAAAGCTTATTTTAAATTTCATTTAGTCAGTGATTTTTCATCACTGCTTAGTCAAGCTTTCGTAGACAATAGCTTTGATTTTTATAGCAAACAGCTCAGAGAAATCAAGGAACAGAAACCACGTTGGAAGCGTGGTGTGCAATTGGTTGAAGGAACTTTAGGTGAAAGTCTGGGCCAGATTTATGTGAAAAAGTATTTTTCTGCTGAGAAAAAACAACGCATGGAAGTCTTGGTGCAAAACTTAATGAAAGCATACTCTCAAAGCATAGACAAACTGGATTGGATGAGTCCAACAACGAAAGTTCAAGCGCAGAAAAAGTTAGCAAGTTTTGCGGTGAAAATTGGTTATCCAAACAAATGGCGTGATTATTCAGCTTTAGAAATCAAAAATAATGACTTGATTGGAAATGTGATCCGTTCACGTGAATTTGAACATCAATATGCCTTAAATAAATTGGGCAAGCCTGTTGATCGTGATGAATGGGGCATGACACCGCAAACCATCAATGCGTATTACAATGCCTCTTTAAATGAAATTGTCTTTCCAGCAGCGATTTTACAACCCCCATTCTTTGATATGGATGCCGATGATGCAGTGAACTATGGGGCGATTGGTGCAATTATCGGACATGAAATCAGTCATGGTTTTGATGATCAAGGCAGTCAATTTGACGAATTGGGCAATATGAAAAATTGGTGGACGGCAGAAGACCATCGAAAATTTAAAGAAAAAACCAATACATTGGTTGCTCAATACAACGCTTATGAGCCAATCAAAGGCTATCATGTCAATGGTGAGTTAACTTTAGGCGAAAATATTGCAGATAACTCTGGATTGGCAATTGCTTACAAAGCTTATCAACTGTCTTTAAATGGCAAGGCTGCGCCAGTATTGGATAATTTAACAGGTGAACAACGCTTTTATATTGGATGGGCACAAGCATGGCGTTCTAAAATTACTGATGCAATGCAAGTTGAATTCTTAAAAAGAGATCCGCATTCACCTGATAAAGTTCGTGGCAATGCTACCTTGCTAAATCAAGCGCCATTTTATGATGCTTTTCATATTCAGCAGGGCGATAAAATGTATTTACCTGCCAATAAACGCGTGACCATTTGGTAATAATCTGACCTAAAAGCCTGCCAAGCTGTATCAACACTTGGCAGCTTTTTAACATTTTTTTCACATGTTGTATAAATAAATCGCAATGGAATAGATGTCTAGATAGAGCTTTTTAAGTTTTAACTTAATTGATTATCTCTAATCATTTTTTTTGTGACTTTTTTATCACTTTATTTCGATAAATAGTTAATAAATTCAATGTAATAAGTTTGTTGTTTTGAGTATTTTAAGATATTTTTATGCATAAATATAATTGAGAAATGTCAGGTGAATTTAAAAATATTCTTATTGTTGAGTGGGGTAGGTTTTGTATTGCAGGGTTGTACAACCATGAATACATCAACATCAGACGCTTTTAAACAATATGCTTCTGCTCAAGAACTCATTGAGAAGTACAATATTAATGAAAACAATAGCGCATCTAAAGAATATGTTTATGATTGGGGATCAAAGCAAAGTGATCAGCAGGTGCAGTCTTTAACACCCAAAAGTTACTTAAACCGTTATTGTAGTGCCAAAGGTGGTCATTTTTCTCAAGTGCAAAAAAGCACAATGAGTTCGGTTAAGGATATTTGGGCAAAAAAATTATTAAATACTTATAGCAGTGTTAAACAGGGGATCGGTGCATACCAATGTACTGAAAGTAATGGTCAGCAATGGTATGTATCTATCGAACCTTTATCTGAGCGTAAACTTGATCAAACTGGAACTCGAGTTGTAAATTTGCAAACCAAAGTTTTATCTTTGGATGAGCTTAACAAATTCTATAACAACAAAAGTAATATGGCGACAGTTACCCAAGAAAAGAAATCTAAAAATAGTCATTCAAAAAGCAGTGATGCAAAAAGCACTGATATAAAAACGAACAATTCAAAAAATATTGCTATCAACAACGTAGCAAAAACTGCCCCTGTTAAAGTCGTGGAAGAAAAAAAGCCAGTCGCCACAATTGCAGATGAAGTAAAAGAAAGACTTCAGCCTGAAAAAATCGTGACTACACCGCAATCACAACAGATGCAATTATATACATCAGCGCGTAAGGATTTAGGGCGGGGGCAAAATCAGATCAATGCCTGTAACAATGCAGAACGCGCCTATAATTATGGACGCTTGCATGGGGCAAGTGGAATCAATATCTATGCCGAATCAGGTGTAATGGTGGCAAGATGTTTAACCAATGTGCCGGGTTACAGTCAGCGTTTTTCTAATCCGCAAGATCGAGCCAAACGTATTTTACAGAATCTGGCGGCTAATCAAAATCATGCTGTTGCCAAACATATGTTAAAGCAGATTAAGTAATGGAATGGGGTATTTCATCTCAATGGAGTGAAATACCCGAATAAACAAAAAGCTTTATTCATCATTTAATGAGCATTCAAAACTACTCGGATTCTCTTTACAACGAACTTTTTTGAGGAAATTCATCATTTGTGGATCATAAATACCTGATTTAGTCAGTGCAATACGAGATTCACGCATCATTTTGATATAGTTTAGTTGTTCATTGGCTGGGATATTCATCCAATATTTTGCGGGAATTTCTTTTTCATATTTTGCTACGATGTTAAATGTTCTGCCCAATTGACTCGCGACCCAAGTTCGAGATTTTTGTCCAAAGCCTTGAGGGAATTTGTCTTTGCGAATAATAAAATTGGCCGAAATTTGAGTCAGTGGAAATTTTACAATTCCGCCTTTTTCTCCTAGGCCCTTATAGAGTTCAAAAGGTTTAAATGCAACAACAGGTGCAGGAAGAATATCAATTTCATGATTGTTAAATTTAGCGCCTGCACTGGTGACATCAACAGAAACAGCTTGTGCACCCACTTGTTGAACCAATTTTGGTTGCGCTTCATCATAACGGAACACCCCAATTTTTTTACCAGCAGCTTTTGCTAATGTATTGATATTTTTGTCATTTACAAATAAATATGCTGGTCCAATTGTACCTAATCCTGCAATTTCATAAGGACCATTGACCATTTTTTCCGCTGCTCGAGGTAAAGACAATAATTTATAGGCTGAAATGGCTGTTTTCATATCTGTTAATGCGCCGATCGCGTCTAAGGAGCCAATATATTTATTAAATTGGCGACCACGTAAACCACTGATAATGGCACCATCACATTTACCCACTTTCAAGTCTTCTGCGGCGAGCCTTTCGTCAGTAACGGCTCTTAAATCTATATCAGCACCCCAATTTTTTGCTTCAAGTGCATAATCTTTAGCTAGGGCATATGCATCACCTGCTTTACCAACCGGATCAAAAACACATACAACTTGCTTTGCAAAAGCAGGCATTGAAAGTGCGAATAAAGTAGTTATTGTGAGAGTTTGAACCATTTTCATATATATTTCCCTATAAACAGTTATGGCATATCTTATTAAAACGTATGTGCTATTGATGAACTAATGACCATGAGGATTGTTTTTTATGTCAAAAAATCCAACAAATGTAGGTTTTTGAATATAGATTATCGATTGAGATCTGAGATATTGGTCTTTTAGATCTTTAATCAGTTTAAGTTAGATGATGGATTAAGAAAGTATTTTATTTTTGAAATTTGAGATGCTTTCTATTTTTAAATACAACCTAAATATTGAATCGAGTTTAGCACAGCAAACAAGATTATTTTCATTAGTGGTTGTTTACAGAGTCATAACAGGCGAATAGGTAGCGCTTGTGATACAAAGGATTTAATTTCGAATTGGACTTTGTTTATGTCACGCCAAATTTTCTCCTCAATGTATTCTAAATTTTCCCATATGGGTCGTTCTGTATTTATGGCGACGGCATTAATGGGAACAGCACAATTTGCTGTCGCAGGACCAACCGTTGATCAACTTAGCGATTGTTTGGTAAAAGCAACCACAGCAACAGATAAAACTACAGTATTACAGTGGACCTTTGCTGCGTTATCTACACACCCTGATCTAAAAGCATTGAGTAATGTTAGTGATGCACAAAGAACACAACTCGATCAAAAGTTTGCTCAGGTTTTACAACGGGTGATTGTAGAGCAGTGTGCCGCACAGACCAAAGCAGTGATTGCCGCTGAAGGTGTGCAAGCAGTAGGTGACAGTTTCCAAGAGCTAGGTCGTACGACAGGTGAAGATATTATTAAAAACCCTGAAGTGAAAAAACAGTTACAGGGTGTATTGCGTTATATCGACTTAAATAAATTGGTGATGACTTTTTTAACCCCTGATATTTGGAATAAGTTGGGTGTGATTCGTCCATAAATCACTTTACCTTTACAGAGCAAGACTTCTTATCTGTTTAAAGGAGTGGGAGTCTTGATGATTCAATTGAAATAATTATAGAAATTTCAACGAAGCTCTTCTTATTATTGAAAGGGTTTGGGGAGTGGAATAAATGCATCAAGAAAGCTTATTAAAGCTAAATTGAGTCTTTGTGTGTAAAAACGTGGCATTTGAGGATATTTAAAAGATTGGTTTTTTTCAGTGATTGCATGCTATCTTGATGATTTGATTCAAAGAAAGCTTTAGGTCAATTTAATGAATTTTGAAAAACTCTTTTTATATAAACAATGGTCGGATCAGCGGTTATTTAAAGCCGTAGATCAGATCAATCAAGTGCAATATTTAGAAGATTATAATTTTGCCAAGCAACAATTCAATCATATGATCATTGTCGAAGAGCTATTTAGATCTCGACTAGAAAACAAAAAAGCATTGCACACCCAAACCAATACAGAATTTTTACCCTCCTTAGATGAACTTAAGCATCGAATTGCTGAATCACATTTATGGTTTATTGAATTTGTCCAAAATATTCCATCGAATCAACTTGCTGAAATTATTCATTTTCAATTTATAGATAAAAAAACGGGCAGTCTTTCAATAGAAGAGATCTTCTTTCATATCATCAATCATGGAACATACCATAGAGGCAATATCGCACATGCTTTACATCATGCTCAGGTGGTTCATCCTGCCGATACATATACAGTCTTTATTCATCAGTATGAACCTGAACGTAGAGTGGGATAAATCATTATCATGATATATGTAAGATGTTGAATTAAAAAATTAAGTGAATAGATAAATAAACATGGACAAGAAAGCAGTCAAAATTTTACTTAAAACCATTAAAAGCTCGCAGGATCAAAATTTAGAGAGCTGGTTTTATTGGGATACATACATGCAATTCATTACTGAAGATGAGTTTGAATATGCAAAAAGCCATTCCGTTATGTTTGAACAAGAAAAAATAAGTCACAATGAAATCTGTCGAAGAATAAAAACAGCAGTTAATCAAATTGAAAAGCAATCTGTGGTGGATGCATTTATTTACAGTCTAAGTACAAGACGATTGGAGTATCGATCTTTTTTATCAAGTTACTGTATTGGTAAAAGTTTGATTGAACATGACTTTGTTTCCAGTCCAGAACCAAACTCAAATATATGTGCAGTTTGTGGGCTATATACGTATGAGTTTGAAAGACTCATTGAGTTTAATACACTCAATTTCTTTAAATACAAACATGGAAGCTGTACCGATAATTTGATTTCTGTTTTATTTGATTTGGAACAATTTCTTAAATTTCCTGTCGTTGAACCAAGCGATGAAGATTACAACATTCTCAATGAACTCAAAACGATAATAGAGACAGCTCAACCCAATGACAGAATAGCTCAACTTAAAAAGAGTATTTCTAAAGCACTCAAGTCCAATGACGATGAGCGTTTGGGGCTTTTAGAGATTTTTGGAGTGATTGGTATTTTGCATGATGACAAGCATTTTGGCTATGCTGAAAAATATGTGACATATCCAGAAAGAGAGCACCGACCGATTAGAAATGATGATGTGAACTATCCAACACGATGGTGGCAAGGACAGTTTGGCGTTGATCGTGAGAAATGGGATTATTGGTTTAATAATAAATGATCAGTAGCGCTCCTCATCTCGTAAACGGAGGGAGAACATTCATTATTGGATGAATAGCATTATTAAGATCATATGAAGCTCCCTCTGGGAGAGGGTTGGGTACCTTCTCACAAAAAAATGACATTGAAAAGAAATAATCTATTTGGATATCTGGGAGAGATTTTAAAAACTAAGGGTATATATTTTATGAACTATAAGATCGCTCTTGAATAGTATCATCTTGCCGATACATATACGGTCTTTATTTATCAGTATGAACCTGAACGTAGAGCGCTTTGATAGTTTAAAAATAGCAGATGATTTTTGCTTTCTGATATTAGAAATAAGTTAGGTATGCGAAATCAATCGTTGTCTCATTTGGTTAAAATTTAATTGTTAAAAATTAACCAATACGTATAATTAATTAAATGATACGTATGAGGTGAAATCTTATGCAAGCGAAATTGACTTTATCTATAGATAAAAAAGTGATTGAACGGGCGAAACTTTTTGCTCAGGAACATGAGCAGAGTGTTTCGAGTTTGGTTGAAGCTTATTTAGATCGTATTTCAGCACACACTGAAATTTCGAGTGATGTTCAAGCTCCTATTACTGGACGTTTGACAGGGATGTTTGCCATTCAAGACCAAGGGCAAGATTATAAGGCATTGCTTTCTGAGGCTCGTATGGAAAAACATAAATGAGCGAGCGGATATTTATTGATTCTGATGTAATTTTGGATGTGGCTTTAGCGCGTCAGCCTTTTGTTGAGGCAAGTCAAACTGTTGTAGCGTTGTGTGAGAAAGGGCATTTTACAGGGTGCATTTCTTCGAACAGTGTTGCCAATATTTATTATATTTTGCGTAAATTGGGCGGTGATGAGAAAGCGCGTCTTTTTATTCAACAACTTTTAAAAATTTTGGTGATTATCCCTGTTGATCATGTTGGGATTTCTCAAGCACTGGTGTCTAAGTTTTCTGATTTTGAAAATGCAATTCAATATTTTTCTGCGTTGAGTTTTGGTTGTAGCAAAATCGTGACGAGAAATATTCAAGACTATAAATTTGCTGAAATAGGTGTTGTTTTACCGAGTACTTTTGTAGGCTGAAGGTATGTTCCCAGATACAAAATTTTGAGAAAATAATAGATTTAAATGTCTCCCAAATTTTAAAAACTAAACATATAAATACTTTAAACAAAGAAAACCCGCTCTAAAGCGGGTTTTCTTTTAAAATTAAATCAGCTTAACCAATCAATTTCTTCATCAATTCATTGACTTGAGCAGGGTTGGCTTTACCACGAGAGGCTTTCATTACTTGACCAACTAGACCGTTGAATGCTTTCTCTTTACCAGATTTATACTCTTCAACCATCTTCTCATTGGCAGCAAGCACTTCTTTGATAATGGCTTCAATGGCACCTGTATCAGTTTCCTGTTTCAAGCCTTTTTCAGCAATGATGTCATCTGCAGTTTTGCCTTCTTCCCACATAAAGCCAAACACTTGCTTAGCAATCTTACCGCTAATGGTATTGTCAACAATACGTGCGATCATCCCACCCAGTTGTTCTGCTGAAACAGGAGAGTCTTGAAGTTCAAGGCTGGCTTTATTTAAAGCACCAGAGAACTCACCCATCACCCAGTTGGCAGCAACTTTACCTTGAGCCGCGCCGCCAGAAGCAGTAACAACCGCTTCATAGAAGTCAGCCAATTCACGAGATAGAGTCAGTACATGTGCATCATATTCAGTCACAGCAAAGTCTGCGATAAAACGCGCACGACGCGCTTTAGGTAACTCAGGAAGTGCAGCACGAGCAGCTTCGATTTGCTCATTGGCAATGATCACTGGAAGCAAGTCAGGGTCAGGGAAGTAACGGTAATCGTTGGCTTCTTCCTTAGAACGCATTGAACGTGTTTCCATTTTGTTCGGATCGAACAAACGGGTTTCTTGATCAATACGACCGCCATCTTCCAAGATGTCCATTTGACGTTGAATTTCAACATTGATGGCTTGTTCGATAAAACGGAATGAGTTGAGGTTTTTTAACTCACAACGGGTACCAAATGGTTGCCCAGGACGACGTAACGATACGTTACAGTCAGCACGGAATGAACCTTCAGCCATGTTACCGTCAGAAATCCCTAACCAACGCACCAAAGTGTGAATCGATTTGATATAAGCAACAGCTTCTTCAACTGAACGCATATCAGGTTCAGACACGATTTCAAGTAAAGGTGTGCCAGCACGGTTTAAGTCGATACCAGACATGCCTTCGAATTGATCGTGAATTGATTTACCTGCATCTTCTTCCAAATGCGCACGGGTCACGCCTATACGCTTCACTGTGCCATCTTCAAGCTGGATGTCGATATGACCTAGCCCGACGATAGGATTGTCCATCTGGCTGATCTGGTAGCCTTTTGGCGAGTCTGGGTAAAAGTAGTTCTTACGCGCAAATACAGAGGCTTGATCGATATAGGCATCAATCCCCAAACCAAAACGAATCGCAAGATCAACCACTTCTTGGTTTAGCACAGGAAGTACACCCGGCATTGCCAAGTCAACAAGGCTGGCTTGAGTATTCGGATCTTGACCAAATTCAGTTGATGAACCTGAAAAGATTTTAGACTGAGTTGCAAGCTGTGTGTGAATCTCAATACCAATAACGACTTCCCAACCGTCAATCAGCTTTGACACGGACGGTGCTAACTTTTGAGCTTCGGTCATTATGCATTCTCCTCAGCAATTGCCGCACGTTTAGTATGCCAATCTGTATTTTGTTGATATTGATGCACAATTGAAAGCAATTGTGATTCTGACCAATAGTTACCAATTAACTGTAAACCTACTGGGAGATTATTCGTATCAAAACCAACAGGTGCGTTAATGGCTGGTAAGCCCGCTAAGTTCACCGCAAGTGTATAGATATCGCCTAAATACATTTCGGTTGGACTCAAGTTCGCACCGATTTTGTATGCTGTCGTTGGTGCAGATGGCGCTGCAATGACATCGACATTCTCAAAAGCTTTTAAGAAATCCTGTTGGATTAAACGACGAACTTTTTGTGCTTTCACATAATAAGCATCGTAATAACCAGCAGAAAGCGCATAAGTACCAATCAAGATACGACGTTGTACTTCTGCACCAAATGCTTCTGAACGAGAGCGTTTATAGAGATCTAAAATATCTGTTGGGTTTTCACAACGGTAGCCATAGCGAACACCATCATAACGTGACAAGTTAGAAGATGCTTCCGCAGGTGCGATCAAATAATAAGTTGGTACATAGGCTTCAGTCATGTTGAGGTCAATTTCAACCAACGTTGCGCCCATGTCTTGCAATTTTTTCAACGATTCTTCAACACGTGTCTTAACTTCTGTATCGAGGCCTTGAACATTGAAGTATTGTTTTGGAATACCAATACGTAAACCTTTCACAGCTGTTGCATTTAAGTTTGCAACATAGTCATCCACTTCTTTGTTGATAGAGGTTGAATCTTTGAGGTCATGTCCAGCAATGGTGTTCATCAAAAAAGCACAGTCTTCAGCAGAACGTGCCATTGGGCCACCTTGATCCAGTGATGATGCAAACGCAATCATCCCGAAACGAGAGACACGGCCATAAGTCGGTTTAAGACCAGTTAAGCCACAGAAAGAAGCTGGCTGGCGAATTGACCCACCTGTGTCGGTACCTGTTGCCAGCGGTGCAAGATCAGCCGCGACAACAGCAGCCGAACCACCAGAAGAGCCTCCAGGAACATGTTCTAAATTCCATGGGTTTTTAGTCGCACCGTAGAATGAACTTTCAGAGGTTGAACCCATTGCGAATTCATCCATGTTCACTTTACCTAAAGTCACTAGGCCAGCTGCTTTGGTTTTTGCCACTACAGTTGCATCATAAGGTGAAATGAAATTGTCCAGCATTTTTGAACCCGCAGTGGTTTTAATCCCTTGGGTACAAAAAATATCTTTATGCGCCAGTGGAACACCAGTCAATACGCCAGCTGTTCCAGATTTTAGTAAGTTGTCAGCAGCATCAGCTTGTGCCAACGCTTGTTCGGGAGTGACCGTTACATACGATTTGACACGATCATCAATTTTCGCAATACGATCCAAATAATGCTGAGTCAATTCACGAGATGAAAATTGGGCAGATTTTAAGCCTTCTGTCATTTCACGAATCGATAAACGGTGTAAATCAGTCATGAGTACAATTCTTTACGATTAATTTTTTAAAATAAGTTCATTTGATCAAATATTATTCAATCACTCTCGGAACAAGGTACAAACCATCCTGAGTTGCAGGAGCAATGGCTTGATATTCTTCACGATGATTCACTTCAGTCACAACATCTGGACGAAGTGGTTGCGGATTATCAAATGGACTCTTAAGTGGCTCAACACCATCGGTATTGATCGCTTTTAAGGTCTCCATCATTCCTAAGATTTTATTTAAACTTTGAGCATATTCAGCAGATTGCGTATCATTCAGCGACAATCGAGCAAGATTGGCGATTTGCGATACAGTTTGTGCATTTAATTCTGCAGAATGCTGAACATCTGAACTTGACATGATGTCTCACCTAATCAGTTTTAAAAAAATTCAAAATATCGTGCGTTATAATAAGCGATTGACTTGTTCAAATCATCACATTTAGTTAAAGTTGCCATCTTGCGTCCATATAAAGTTTAAACTGAGAACGACCCGTGATTCTAAAACGACTAATTGGCTTGTTTTCGCCAGATCTAGCCATTGATTTAGGTACTGCAAATACACTTATTTATGCACCAGGAAGGGGCATTATATTAAACGAACCGACAGTTGTGGCAATTCGTCACAGTGGTTCGCAGAAAATTGTTGCAGCTGTAGGTTTAGATGCTAAGCAAATGCTTGGTCGTACCCCAGCCAATATTTCTGCAATCCGTCCGATGAAAGATGGTGTTATTGCAGATTTCGAAGTTACTGAAACCATGTTAAATCAATTTATTGGTAAAGTGCATGAAAAACGTTTATTTCCACCTGCACCTCGTGTAGTGGTATGTGTACCATGTAAATCAACATTGGTAGAACGCCGTGCGATTCGTGAAGCTGTGTTTAACGCAGGTGCACGTGATGTACGTTTGATTGAAGAGCCTATGGCTGCTGCGATTGGGGCGGGTATGCCTGTTGAGCAAGCGTGTGGTTCTATGGTCGTAGATGTGGGTGGTGGTACAACTGAAATTGCCATCATTTCCTTACAAGGTTGTGTGTACGCAGATTCTTTACGTATTGGTGGTGATGTTTTTGATGAACAAATTATTAACTATGTACGTAAAGCACATGGTTGTGTAATTGGTGAAACAACGGCTGAAACTATCAAAAAAGAAGTGGGTATGGCTGTTGCTGACGGTACAACTTTAGAAATTGAAGTTCGTGGTCGTAACCTTGCTGAAGGTGTACCGCGTGCGATTACGGTTACCTCAGATGAGATTACCCAAGCGATTTCTGATCCATTACAAAGTATTGTTTCTGCTGTGAAATCGGCACTTGAGCAAACTCCACCTGAGTTATCTTCAGATATCGCTGAGCGTGGTATTGTGCTGACAGGTGGTGGTGCATTACTGCGTAACCTAGATAAGTTGCTTGCTCAAGAAACAGGTCTACCTGTTGTTGTAGCAGAAGATCCTTTAACTTGTGTAACACGTGGTGGCGGTAAAGTCTTAGAATTCTTTGACAATCCAAACCATGATATGCTTTTTGTAGGCTAAACTATACTCGATTAAGTTTAAGGATGAGGCGGTGCAACCGAATCTCTTTTCAAGACAACCGCCATCTTTTCGCTCGTTCATCATTGCGGTCATCACTTGTTTGGTAGTGCTGTTTTTTAACTGGCGCATGCCACAAGTGATTCAACCGGCAAGAGATGTCTTGTATGCGGCATATAATCCAATTTATGCCTTAGCAAGTTATCCTGTATTGTCGAAAGAATGGCTAAATCAACAAACTAAATCTGAGGCTCAGTTACGTCGTGAAAATACTGCGATGCAAGCTGAATTGCTTCAGGCTCAAGTACGTCTGCAAAAACTCTCTGAACTTTCTGCTGAAAATACCCGTTTACGTGGTTTGCTTGATACGCCATTGATTATCGATGGGCGTATGGAAATTGCAGAAGTGATTGGAACCGATGCTGACCCATTGCGCCATATCATTATCATCAACCGCGGTGAAGCTAATCATTTAAAAGTCGGGCAAACCGTTTTAGATGATAAAGGAATCATGGGGCAAATCATCAACGTCTATCCCCATAGTAGTCGCGTTATGTTACTTTCCGATAAAGAACATTCTTTATCTGTACGTTTAGAAAGCTCAGGTATGCGCGCCATCGTGACGGGTACTGGTGATTTAGGACATTTGAAAATGGAATATGTTCCAACAAGTGCCAATATCAAAGTGGGTGATAAGGTCTATAGTTCAGGCTTAGGTCAACATTTTCCAGCCGGTTATTTGGTCGGTTCAGTATCTAAAGTTATGCGTCACAACACGGGTGAGTTTGCGCAAATTGATGTGGTTCCAGCTGCACAATTAGCAGGCGGTCATCATGTTGTGGTACTTTTCTCAGATTCTTTAGCGATGGAGCAGCCAAATGTTGATCGCTAAAAGATTACCTTCTGAAAAGCAACGTAAAGATCCATTATGGATCATTGTTGTATCCATTATTATTGGTTCAATTTTAGTGGTGTATCCGATGTCCTATGCGATAGCAGGATGGCGACCACTATATATGTTTTTGATCATGCTGTTTTGGGTGTTGTGTCAACCTACATGGTGTGGAATTTGGTTTGCATTTACCATGGGTCTATTTACCGATCTATTATTAGATGCACCTTTGGGGATGAATGCGTTGAGCTATGTGCTGATTGCATTTTTAACTCGTTATTTTATTCGAGAAAGACGTGTGCTGACATTTAGTAATCTTTGGATTATTAGTATGTTTGCAATCCTAGCACATTTGGTATTTACCTTTATGGCACAAGTGATGGCAGGTACGCATTTTTCGATTACCCGTCATTGGCAGACATTGGTTTCGAGTATTTTTTGCTGGCCAGTTCTTTATTATTTATTAAGAAGATGGCGCATTTAATTCTGGCCTCAGGCTCGCCAAGGCGTAAAGAGCTGCTTTTACAAGTGGGCTTGGATTTTAGCATCCACAGCCCAGATATTGATGAATCTGTCTTAGAGCATGAACAGATTGAGCAGTATGTACAACGTTTGGCTGAAAGCAAAGCCAAAGTGGTATTGAAATTGTACCCGCAAAGCACTGTCATTGCAGCAGATACAAGCTTGGTTTTTGCCAATCAAATTATTGGTAAGCCAACATCTAAGCAGCATGCTTTTGAAATATGGACATTATTGTCAGGTCAAAAACATGAAGTATTGACAGGTGTTTGCGTTGCAAATGCACATCAATTATTGAGTGTCGTGGTTCGCACGCAAGTTGAGTTCCAACAATTCAGTCTGAATGATATGGAAGAATATTGGGCTACAGGTGAACCTTTGGGGAAAGCTGGCGCATATGCAATTCAAGGCATTGCGGCAAAGTATGTGATAGGTATAAATGGTAGTTATAGCAATGTGGTTGGGCTACCGTTGCATGAAACGATACAGTTACTTGATCGTATAGATCAGCGCAGTTGAGGCACTAAATTAACTGCTGAAAAGAATTTTTATAATGTTTTGAGTTTAGTTATGTCTGACGAGTTATTGATTAACGTCACACCTATGGAATGTCGTGTGGCGCTAATTCAAAATGGTACGGTTAACGAACTGTTTGTTGAGCGGACTGTTAAACGCGGGTTAGTCGGGAATATTTATAAAGGAAAAGTTGTCCGTGTACTTCCAGGGATGCAAGCAGCCTTTGTGGATATTGGCTTATCACGTACTGCATTCTTACATATCAATGATATGATTTGGTCGCGTAATCAACCTACGCCGAATGTCTTTGAGTTATTACAACCCGGTCAAATTCTGACAGTTCAAGTGATGAAAGATATGTTGGGTACTAAAGGTGCACGACTGAGTACAGATCTTTCTATCCCATCTCGTTATCTTGTTTTGATGCCATATGGCAGCCATATTGGGGTATCACAGCGGATTGAGTCCGAAGAAGAGCGTGACCGTTTACGTTCAATGATTGAAAGGATTCAAAGTGAGCATAAGTTGCCTGGTTCGGTCATTGTACGTACAGCTGCTGAAGGCATTGAAGAGGCTTCAATTGCTCAAGATATGGCGTATTTAGCCAAGCTTTGGGAATTTATTCAGAAAAAACAAAAAATTATTGCAGTTCCTTCGTTGATTTTTGAAGAGCTTCCTTTACCACAACGTGTTATTCGCGACTTAGCCAATGATGATACGGCAACGATTTATGTCGATTCAAGAGAAATACATGCCAAGTTGCAAGAGTTCGTTTGTGAATTTGTACCGAGTATGGAAAGCCGTTTGCAGCATTATCCTGGTGAACGTCCACTTTTTGATTTGTACAATGTCGAAGAAGATATTCAAAAAGCATTACAAACCCGAGTTGCATTGAAGTCGGGTGGTTATCTGATGATTGATCAGACTGAGGCGATGACTACAATTGATGTCAATACAGGTTCCTATGTCGGTGGTCGTACACTAGAAGACACTGTGTTTAAAACCAATATGGAAGCAACTCAAGTGATTGCACGCCAATTACGTTTACGTAATTTGGGTGGCATTATTATTATCGACTTCATTGATATGCAGGAAGCTGTACATCGTGAAGAGGTCATGAATCAATTTGATAAAATGCTTGAACGTGACCATGCAAAAACTAAAATTACTCAAGTTTCCGAACTTGGCTTAGTTGAAATGACACGTAAACGTACACGTGAATCTTTGGAGCATTTGTTGTGTGAATCATGCCCAACATGTCAAGGGCGCGGATTTGTGAAAACAGCTGAGACAGTATGTTACGAAATTTTTCGAGAAATCTTAAGATATACCCGTGCTTATGAGTCTAAGAGTGGCTTTACTGTTATAGGTCATCCATCTGTAATTGATCGCCTGCTCACTGCGGAAGCCCCAGCAGTCGCGGATTTAGAGCATTTTATTAATCGTGTGATTAAATTCCAAGTCGAAAATTTATACACGCAAGAGCAATACGATATCATTTTAAGTTGAAATTGTAACAGGATATCGTTAAACAGTTGTTACATCTGAAATTTTACTTTTAGGACTGATTTCACAATACTAGATTACAAAGGTAGCCAAAGACTTTCTCCCTTCCACAGTCTTAGCAAGTGAGGTCAAAAAATGAGTGTAAGTGAACAATTAATCAGTCGTAGTATAAAACATGTATTGGAAAGCCAACCTAAAAATACATGTGTCATGTTAGATGACAATGGTCAAGAAGTGAAAATTACCAAAGACATGGTTGTAAATGTCTGTCATCAACTGTTAAACAAGTGTCGTAATGTTAAAGATTAAGGGGCATTAATTAGCCCCTTAATTTTGAATCAATTTATGTTTTATATTTAAATTAACCCTAAAATAAAATCAATTATAAAATCTTATACTGACTTTCGTTCGGCAATAGATTCTTTCAGTTTGGCTTGAGTATCTGCTTTTGTTTGAGCATTTGGCTTTTTATCGGCAAGTTCAACTGCATTTTTCTCAGCAATAATGTGCTCAAATTTTTGGATTTCATTTTCTAAATGAGTCAGAAGATTTTGCAATTTAGGCAGAGATTTACGGCAACCAGTTAAACCCACTTCTAATTTGTCTAAATAACTAGTCATGGTGATATTCAGTGCTTGACCATCCAAAACAATAGAAACAGGGTATAGGGCATCTAATTTAGCGCCATTCCAATACAAAGGTTCACGTGGTCCAGGTACATTGGAAATAATCACATTAAATGCCTGACGCTTTGGCATAAGTCCTGATGCAATATTGATACCTGCTGCACCAAAAACGAAAGCACTATAGTTTAAGATTTGATCGGAACTCATACGTTTAAAACGATTTTTTGCATTTTGTACACTGCGCTTAATGATGTCTAAACGTTCTAACGGACTCTCTTTATGGGTTCCTAAATTTGCCAAAATCATGGTGATACGATTACTCATATCTGAGTCATCATCACGTAATGAGGCAGGAACCATTGCAATCAGTGGCTTTTTCGGTAAAGCCTCTTGTGTGATTAAATAATCACGTAACGCGCCCGCACAGACAGCCAGTACTACATCATTAATCGTGACGCCAAGAGCTTTGGAAATATCTCTGAAACGGTCAAGTTCAAAGGACTGGGCAGCGAAACGACGTGATGAACTTACGCGTTGGTTAAATAAACTACTGGGTGCTTGAAAGCTTGAAACATAATCGGGGTTTTTCCCCATTTCTTTAAATACAGTTTGGAATAGCTCTTGGGTGACCTTGGGGGCTGCTTCAACTTGTCCTTTTAGTGCAGAGAATATTTTTTTAGCTTTATCCAGTTTGGTTTCCTTTAAACGTTTTGCACGTTTACCTTCGACACACCAAGGAGGAATAATGGTTTTGGAATCAGCATCTTTTGAAAATGATTTTTCTAAAAGACGCATACCTGCTACACCATCAATCATGGCATGGTGGATTTTAAAGTACATGGCAAAACGATTGCCTTCAATGCCTTCAATAATATGACAAGTCCAAAGTGGCTTTGCTCGGTCAATCAGTGAACTGTGTTCTTGTGAAATATAAATCAATAATTCACGGATACGTCCTGGATGAGGTAATGCGATATGACGGAAATGATGATCAATATCAAATTCTTCATCTTCATCCCAAAACATACCACTTAAGCGATTGTTAAAAGGTGGGACCGGGATAGATTTTGAGTTACGAATATCCGCAACGAGATCTTGAATGAATGTAGAAGGCGCATGTTCGGGTATTTCAAATAAGAATAACCCACCAACATGCATGGGTTGTTGACGTTTTTCTAAATTTAAAAAAATAAAATCAATGGGGTGTAATGGGCGCATAGTCTTGGATTGCCTCACTGCAATTTCTACCACAACTCATTTATGAGTTGGTGAATTGTTAGAATTATAGAACCGTGTAACTTGGGTCTGTTGATCATTCATCCATGGTTACAACGATGACATGTTGGAAAACAATTTGTACATCGCTGCGTCTTGTGGTGTCGACAAAGCAGTGCTTTGTAGATACTCAGTGTATAGCTAAAATTATCTCAGTCTGTGTGATGAAACTTGAAAATAGTATTGCTATTTTTACATGTCGTTACCTACTCAACTCTAGCCCACAACGCAAGCTATAGGGGAAATATCAACAAATCTTAGTATAAAACTTTTCTAAGCGTAAAATCCAAGCATTTCGATGAACGATAAGTTAATAAGAAGCCATGAGTTTTCATGACTTTTTCTACTATTACTTTTTTAAGTTACCTGCATGTAAGCCACATTCTTTATGCGTTGCTTCTTCCCACCACCAACGGCCTTCGCGTTCATGTTGATTTGGCAATACTGGACGGGTACATGGTTCACAGCCAATTGAGATAAAACCCTTTTCATGTAATGGATTATAAGGAATCTCCATCATACGAATATAGTTCCATACATCCGCACTGGACCAATTTGCCAATGGATTATATTTAATTAGTTGTTTTCCTTCACCAGAAAAACCACTATCCACTTGAATAACTGGTATTTCTGTACGTGTGCCTGGACTTTGATCTTTGCGTTGTCCTGTGATCCAGCCATCTAAAGTGGCTAATTTTTTACGTAAGGGCTGAACTTTACGAATACCACAGCATTCTTTATGATCATCTTGATAGAAACTAAATAAGCCTTTTTCATTAACCAATTGTTGAATGGCATCAGCTTCAGGAAAGCAAATTTCAATTTTAATCCCATAGTGCTTACGAACTGTTTCAAGAAATTGATAGGTTTCAGGATGTAAACGGCCTGTATCTAAACTAAAAACACGAAATGGTTTGCCTAAATTATGTGCCATATCGATAAGAACAACGTCTTCTGCGCCAGAAAATGAAATTGCAATTTCACCTTCCTGAGAAAGCGCAAGTTCTAAAATTTCAGAAGGTGATTTGTCGGCATACTCAGTCGCAAGTGCGTCCACAAGATCTATGGTTGGAATGGCGGTCATATCTGCTCCTGGCAGTTAGCTTGAAGCTACATTTTTCGTAAACATATTCAAAAGATATTTGAATTTAAGCATTTTGGCAAAAATTAGCTCAATTCAACTTCTGTGAATTGCTGCTTTTGACAATCAAGATATTTTAAAGTAAATGAAATATGCCACTTAGCAGATTAATTAAAATGCTTATGAATAAAACAGATTTGTAAACATTCACAAGCCTTATGCATAACCAAATGAAATGGATTTGCTGTAAAAACTTTCAGCATTCTTTTTAAACTTTAGTGCTATGATAAGCCCAAAATTTTTAACTGACATTTGGGAGAACCCATGGAAATCGTATGTCTTGATCTTGAGGGTGTATTGGTACCAGAAATCTGGATCAATTTTGCTAAAAAAACAGGAATCAAAGAATTAGAAGCAACAACTCGTGATATCCCTGACTACGATGTGTTGATGACTCAACGCTTAAATATTCTTAGACAGCATGGTCTAGGCTTAAATGACATTCAAGCTGTGATTGCAGACATGGGGCCATTTCCGGGTGCAAAAGAGTTTGTAGAATGGTTACGTACCTATTTTCAGTTGATTATTCTTTCAGATACATTTTATGAGTTTGCGCATCCGTTGATGCAACAGTTAGGTTGGCCAACAATTTTCTGTCATAAATTAGAAACTGATGAAAATGGTATGATCACTGCGTATAAATTGCGTCAACCTGATCAAAAGCGTGAAGCTGTAAAAGCATTACATGGTCTAAATTACCGTGTCATCGCAGCAGGCGATTCGTATAACGATACAACAATGTTGGGTGAAGCTGATCATGGTTTCTTATTTGATGCGCCTGAAAATGTGATTCGTGAATTTCCACAGTTCCCACCAATTCATGGCTATGACGCCCTTAAAGAAGCAATTCGCAAAGCATCTATCCGTGATATTCCTGCTTAATCTAAGATTTAAATCCAAAGGCGCTCAATGCGCCTTTTGTTTTGCTTTGACTTTTAACATACTTTAGTGGATGTTCTGTTTATTTTTAAAAGCAAAAACAAACGCCAAGCTGGCCAACAAAATAATCATACAAATATAGACATCTGCTGTAAAAATTAAGCCAACTTTATTGACAAAGTATCCAGCAATAATCGCAGGTATACTAAACGCCAAATAGCTTTCAACAAAAAATGCGGCCATTAAACCTGCACGTTGTTCAGGTAAAGCTAAGGGCATTACAGCACGAATTGCACCCATAAAACCTGTACCAAAGCCAATCCCAGTCACCACAGCACCAATAAACAATAAGATTGGTTGCACCAGATGAATGCCAAGCAAAATAACACTTGAGCCCAAGACAATCGTAATTGCAGCAGTGATTAGAATTTTAAATGTTGACGCATTGCGCAGTGTTAAAATCCCAACAGCCCCTGAAACTGATAGAGTAATAAACATCATGCCATTCAGCCATGCCGATTGCACATGGAAAGCTTGAGCCAGCAATGAAGGCATTAACGAGAGGAAGAACCCACTGACCATCCATAACGAGATATTAATTGGACTTACGATCAAGAGTGCTTTTCGGGTTTGTACTGGAATAGTCAGTTGCGGTTTTAATGATGCCAAAGCACCCACACGTTTAGTTGCTGTTTCAGGGCTAAAAATTGCGATAAAGCTGGTAGATACAAAAAGAAAGATGAGTATTTCAAAAACTAGTGTCAATGGAACAGTTGAAAACTCTAAAACAATACAGGTCATCAGCATACCCGCAGCCATGCCGAGCATTGGAGAAATACTATTAATTAAAGAACCCTGTGTTTTACTTAAATCAAGTAAAGCTGCTCCAAATGTAGATGCGGCTAAAGCCGTGGCAATACCTTGCAAACCTCGTGCGATAAACAGCATTTCGATATTGGATGCAAACAAGAAAAAGCCCATGGACATAATTTCTAAAATCAATGCCACAAAAATAACTGGCTTACGTCCAATATAATCAGACAATGATCCTGCCACCAATAAGGTTAATAGCAATGCAAACGCATAGGTGGCAAAGATAAGCGTTAATAAAACAGGAGAAAAATGGAAGTGTTGTTGATACAAACGATATAACGGTGTTGGTGCGCTTGAGGCTGCCAAAAAGGTCATCAGGGTAAAAGTATGTGTGTACAGTGCAGCATTATGGCTTAATTTATAGGAAGTCACTTGACGATTAAAATTAGAGTTGCGCATAATCAACATGTACATAAAAGCTATTAATTAGCTTTTATACCGTATTTTGGATTAAACACAAAGGTTTAGCTAAGATGATTTTTGCTTAAAGCTGTTCTTTAATTATTAACCCATTGATAGATTTTCATTTATAGATTTGTAGTGATTTGCTGATGACGAAAGTGATTACAGGTTTGCGTCCCGGTGGGCGCAGTGCACGAATACAAGCTGCAGTTCATAATGCAGTGCAAACATTACAGCAAAATGTTGCTGTGGCAGATTTGACGATTCCGATGATTGCTGAATTTGCAGGGGTCACCCCCTCTACGATCTATCGACGTTGGGGAGATTTATCTCAACTGCTTGCAGATGTTGGCTTTAATATTTTACATCCAGACAGTGTACCTGCGGATCTTGGTAGTTTTAAGCAAGACTTATATGCATGGATGGAGCAATATTTTGAGGAATATGCCTCACCCGTTGGGCGTACAATCTTAAGCGATATTGTGGCGGAAAATGATTCGCCGACCTCTGGTAAGTGTTATGACTTTTTGATTCAACAGTTAGACATTATCCAGCAACGTGCCCAGCAAAGGAATGAAACAAGCATCGAAAATCAACTGATTATTGAAATTGTTATTGCACCGATGTTACATCGGATTCTATTTACCGAACAAGAATCGAGTTTGGACTATATTTACCATTTATTAGCGCGTTTATTTAATTTTGCGGATGTCCTTAAAAACACGACATCCGATTTAGTCAAATAAACAGCTGCAATCATTTCGGCTTTGAGAAAAAATTAAAGCGCGCCTCGAATTAAAGGATAAACATTATCTAGCAGAATTTTCTGTGCCGTTGCATTGGGGTGGATTAAGTCTTTTTGCATCAAACTTTTATTGCCTGCAATTCCATTCATAAAAAACGGATGCATTTTAACTTTGTATTGTTGGCTTAGGGTTTGGTAATTTTTCTCAAAAGCTTGGCTATAAGCTGCGCCATAATTCGGTGGAATTTTCATACCCAATAAAATGACCATGGCTTGGCTGTTCTGGCTTTGTTGAATTAATTGCGCAAGATTTTTATGAATCATTTGTGGCGGTTGACCGCGTAAACCATCATTGCCACCCAACTCAATCACCACGATATCAGGTTTATGGCTTTGTAATAGTTTTGGAAAACGCGCCAACGCACCACTGGTGGTTTCACCACTTACACTGGCATTCACCACATTATGTTGTTTAGGAAATTGTTGGTTTAAGCGTTGCTGTAGCAAGAAAACCCAGCCTTGTTGTGGGCTAATACCATAACCCGCACTTAAGCTATCACCTAAAATCATGATCGTTTTTGCAAAACTACTAACGGGCAACAGACAGAATATGCTAAAAAATAAACAATGAATTAGATTTTTCATCATTTTCAAATTTAACAATTTTTTGATTTGCATATAAGGTACTTTATGATGTCTAAGGTTCAGGATGATTCAGCTTCTCCCATCATGCCACAAGTGATAATTTCTGCACAGCAACTTACACAAAAGATAGAATTACCTCATCAAACGCTTACAATTTTTGAAAATCTAAATCTTAATATTTATACAGGTGAACAGGTCGCGATTACTGGACGTTCTGGTTCCGGAAAATCAACTTTATTAGGCATCCTTGCTACTCTCGATCAAGCCAGTGCAGGTCAACTCAGTGTTTGTGGTGAATCAATTGAGCATTTAAATGAAGAACAACGTGCGTTGATTCGACTTCAATATATTGGTTTTGTATTTCAATCTTTCCAGTTGCTCCCACATCTTTCTGCCTTAGAAAATGTGATGTTACCATTACGTTTACAGAAGAATTTTAATTATGCACACGCAGAACAAAAATCTTTAAGTTTATTGGCCAAAGTTGGTTTAGAACGACAAAGCCAGCAAACACCGAAAGTATTGTCTGGTGGGGAGCAACAACGGGTTGCCATTGCACGAGCTTTAATTTCTGACCCCAAAATTATTTTTGCCGACGAACCTACAGGCAATTTAGATGAACATACCGCCTTTGAAATTGAACAACTCTTATTTGATTTAAATAAAGAACTCGGTACAACTTTAGTGCTTGTCACTCACGATTCGCAATTGGCCGCACAGTGCCAACGTCATTATGAATTAAAAGATGGTCAATTGATTGAACATGTGCAAACTCCTCAATCGAATGAGGTGGTGTAATGTTGACCTTGTTTAAACCCTTATTTAGGCAAAGTTTTGCCAGTTCAGGCATATATCTGCTGATTATTGCATTGAGTTTAGCCATTAGTGCGACTACTGCATTAAAGTTTAGCAATGATCAAGTCAAACAAGCAGTGACCTTACAAGCTGCCAAAATGCAAGCTGCAGATTTACAACTTAGTGATACAGATCCAATTGACCAACAATGGATCAAACAGGCTGATGATTTAAAATTAAAACAGTCCCATGTCACCATTTTTGGTTCAATGGCCTCTACACAGGATCAGTTTGTTATGGTCAATGTGAAAGCCATTGACACAGCATTTCCCTTACGTGGTGAATTAAGGATTGCGCCAAAACAAGCCTTACAAAGTGGCGGGGTTTGGCTAAGCAAACGCGCACAAGAATTATTAAAATTAAACCTAGGCGATAGCGTTCAAATTGCCAATGGTCAGTTTAAAGTTACTGGCATCATTGAACATGATTCAAATCAAGAATTAGGCTTTTCTGCCTTTTCGCCAACCGTGATTATCTCTCAAGCAGATGTTGCAAAAACGGGTGCAATTCAAGTTGGAAGTCGGATTGAATATCGTTTGTTGATGGCAGGGGATGCGGAGTCGATTGCAACATATCAGCAATTTTTTAAGACTTTTAAAGCGCAAGAAAAGCAAAATGTGAATCCAAAGATTGCACAAAATTCGGATGCAGATTCAGCTTTAAGTGCATCAAGTGCCACTACATCGACTGAAAATCAGCCAGCAATACACTCACAAACAGATCAATCCATACAAGATCAACAAAATGCGGATAATGAACTAGATGCACAAAGTAATTTAAGACTACGTAATGCAGATGAGGGTAATTCACGCTTACTTAAACCAATTGAAAACCTCGATACTTTCTTACAATTGGCCAATATTCTGACGATTCTTTTATGTGGTTTAGCCATCGCTTTAACCAGTCAGCGTTATGTACAGCAGAACCAAGATCATATTGCACTGATGCGTTGTATGGGGGCAACGAAACGGCAGATTTTTCAAACCTATCTCGGGTTGCTGAGCGTTGTTATTTTAATCGCCATTGTCATTGGCAGTATTTTAGGACTGATTTTAGGTTATTCGTTGTTGCAATTGATGTTGCAGATGATTCCGAACCTAGAGTTGCAATTTTCAATGTTGCAGATGCTGGTTGGTCCTTTGCCTATTGCAATTTTTACCAGTGCAATTGTATTGATTGGATTTATTTTACCGAGCTTGTGGCAACTGTTAAATACACCGCCTATTCGGGTGATACGCCAACAAGAAAAGTCGGCACGTTCAATGTTGTGGATGATGGCTACAGGTTTAGTCAGCTTGATTATTTTTAGTTTGGTCTTGACCGAAAATCTGATACTTACTGCGTTGGTAATGGGTGCAGTCATTGTGTTAACAGCTTTGTTATATGCAGTGGTTTGGATGATTTTAAAGACTTTAAAATCAATGAAAAATAGGCTCTCAGCCTATATCCGAACCCCTTCGCAAACCGCATTGCAAATTACCGCTTTGGCATTGGGTTTAAGTCTGATCACGGTACTTGCTGTATTGAGAACTGATTTATTAGAGCGTTGGCAGCAACAATTGCCTGAAGGAACGCCTAACCAGTTTATTTATGGTCTACCACCATTTGAACTGGATGCCTTTAAGCAACAATTAGCACAGCAACAATGGAAAAGTACACCGTTATATCCCAATGTAAAAGGGCGCTTATTGGCAAAAAATGGTCAAGCTTTTCCTGCCCAATTGGTAAAAACCAATAATTCTTTACGTCGTGAGTTAAATCTCACCCAAGCAGATCATTATCCACAAGATAATATTATTGTTGCGGGAAATGCTCAATTAACTCAAATTGGGCAGGTGTCTGTAGAGGCCAAATTGGCTGAAGAATTGGGCATTAAAATTGGTGATCGTTTAACCTTTAGTTTGCCTGAGGGAAATTTGGACGCGCAAGTTGTGAATTTGCGTACCGTGGAATGGCAAAGCTTTAGTCCAAACTTTTTCTTTATTTTTACTCCAAAGACGTTGGATGAAAACGCAGGCAGCTACTTAGGGAGTTTTTATGTGCCACCGAGTGAAAAAATCAAGATGGTTAATCTGATTCAGCAATTTTCCAATACGGTATTTATTGACGTCACTTTAATTTTTGATGAAATTAAAAACTTGGTTTCTGTGTTGGTCAAAATCATTACAGTTTTGGCAGTATTGGTAAGTTTATCTGGTTTTTTGGTGCTGATCGCCTGTATCAATTTGCTGATGGATGAACGTAAAAAAGAAGTGGCATTGTTACGTTCTTTTGGTAGTTCAAAGCGTCAGTTAAAAAATATGATGAGTTTTGAAATCGGTTTTATTGGATTATTGGCGGGGATTGTTTCCTGTTTCTTTGCAGAGGTGATTAGTGCAGTTGTCAGTTATCGTATGGAAATGGTGGTGCAATTACATTGGGAAATTTGGTTGATTTTACCAATTTCGATGGCAGTGTTGTGCGCATTGATTGGACGTTACCGATTGAGCTATTTATCTGAAATCCCACCATTGCAAAGTCTAAGAGAGTTGAATTAAACCGCTTTGTTTAAGTGGTTTTATTTGACTGTTTAATCTCAGTTGAGCCTTTAAAAGGCTGCCCAGTGAAGACAGTAAATTAAAAAATGGCAACCTACTAGGTCGCCATTTTTTATGCTTCTTGAATTCAGTGTACTCTGTAATGTTTTATTACGGCATAGACAAGCTATTTTAGAGATTAAAAGTTTAATTGCTCACGCATTTGTGCAATGGCTTGTTGCCAAAGTGGGCTAAGTGGTCCAACGAGATGCTGGCAATAGAGATAAACGCCATAGGTTGCTGCAATCCCTAAAATCACAATGATAATATTGGCAGCTTTACCCATTTTGGCACGCTGTGTTGCATACCAAGCCAAAGCCATGACCGCACCCATTAACATCCCACCGATATGGGCAGCATTGTTAATTCCAGAGGCTAAAAAGCCAAAAGCTAAGTTGACCGCAAGTACGGTTAAAAGTGATCTTTTATCTAAAATGAATCTTTGATTCGGGGTAGGTGGGAACAACGATAGTAGTGTCAGTGCACCACCAAGTCCCATTACAGCACCCGATGCACCTGCAGATACATGAGGAAAGAGTTTTTGATCAAAATTTTGCAGCAGTTCGTAGCTATTTCGAATATCCAAATAACCACTTAATAAACTTCCCATGAGTCCAGCAAGGATATAAAGTCCAAGGAAATAAAACTTTCCTAAAGTTTTTTCAGCAACATCACCAAAAATATACAGTGCCCACATATTCATCATTAGATGCAGGATACCGAAGTGAAAAAACATACTGCTGAATAAGCGATATGGTTCCTCTAAGAAGGTTAAAGGTGCATAATCAGCACCCCAACGCAACGCGTCCAATGTTGTCGGGTCAGTAATATTGACACCTGATAAGACTTGGATGGCAAATAAACCGACATTGATGACAATCAGCAATAAGGTTATTTTACCAATAGAATTGGGTTGGCTATAAGTTGAAAGATCTTGATATTTAGACATGCTATTGCTTAGCTTTTTATAGATAGATTCAGCTTAACATGAAACGTCAGAATTTTCGGAGTAAGCAGCTGACATGAAAGCTTTTATTGTTCGTGCTTTGTTAATTGTGGTCAGTATTTTGATCATGATTCAGCTATGGATTTTCTCAAGTTTAATTTATTGGCGTACCCATGATGTAGAAACCACCATGTTTATGCGTTGGACATATCTGTCTGATTTTGAGCCGATTCAACATCAATGGCGCGACTATGACAAGATCAGTGATAATTTTAAACATGCAATTGTCGCTGCTGAAGATGCTAAATTTCTCGATCATCATGGTTTCGACTGGGATGGTATTGAAAATGCACTACAACGTAATCTAAAAAAAGACAAAGTAGTCGCTGGTGGTTCAACGATTTCTCAACAATTGGCTAAAAATTTATTCTTCTATAATCGTCGCTCATTTATCCGCAAAGGTCAGGAAGCGATTGCCACCACCATGATGGAGCGGATGTGGACTAAACAGCGCATTTTAGAAGTCTATATGAACTCTGTTGAATTTGGTGATCATATCTATGGTGTTGAAGCTGCATCACAACATTACTTTTCTAAGAGTGCGGCAAGTTTAAGTCGTGAGCAGGCCGCATTTTTAGCGGTGATTTTAACCAATCCGAAGTATTATCAAAAAAATCGTGATGATTCTAAGCTTCAATACCGTAAGCGTTTGGTTTTGAAGTATATGCGTTATACCCGTATTCCAGATTGACACTAAATAAATGAATTTAAAAAAGCACAAATTGATGTGCTTTTTTTATGAAATTGTCACAAATTTGAAGCATACTAGAATTAAGACATTTTTTTTGATGCAGGTTTATTGCATGAATACCGCAGTGACGACAACAACGCCTACAGAATATTCTTATAATGAACGATATATAAATCGTGAGCTTTCAATTTTAGATTTCCATTTACGTGTTTTAGAGCAAGCCGTTGATCCTTTACACCCCTTGCTTGAACGTATGAATTTCTTGTTGATCTTTTCTCGTAATATGGATGAATTTTTTGAAATCCGTGTTGCAGGAATGATGGAGCAATTAACTTTAGGGAATGAAAGTCGTTCACCAGATGGTTTGACGCCAAAACAAGTTTTAGACCAAATCTCTAAAACTGCACATGAAGCGATTGAGCGTCAGTACCGTATTCTTAATGAAGAAATTTTTCCTAAGTTACGTGAAGAAGACATTTGTTTTTTACGTCGTGGTGAGTTAACGCCTGCACAATCTGTGTGGATTAAAAAATATTTCCAAGAACAAGTTGCACCAGTACTTACCCCAATTAGCCTTGATCCTGCACATCCATTCCCACGACTGGTCAATAAAAGCTTAAACTTTATTGTGACTCTAGAAGGGAAAGACGCATTTGGTCGACAAATTGATTTAGCAGTTGTACCAGCACCACGTTCGCTTCCTCGTGTAGTGCGTTTACCTGATGAGCTTACAGGCGGTAAAGAACATTTTGTGATGTTGTCTGCGATTATTCATGAGCATGTATCGGATTTGTTCCCTGGGATGACAGCTACAGGTTGTTATCAGTTCCGTGTCACACGTAATGCGGATTTGGCGCTGAATGAAGATGTAGAAGACTTAGCCAAAGCATTGAAAGGCGAATTGAGTTCACGTCGTTTTGGCCGTGCAGTACGTTTAGAAGTGACAGAAAACTGTCCAAAACATATTTATGAATACTTGCTTGAAGAATTTGATCTAGAACAAGAACAACTTTATAAAGTGGATGGGCCAGTAAATCTGGCACGTCTTGTGTCAAATTTTAAACGTCCACATATGCGTTATGATTCGCATGTACCCGCGATTCCAAAAGTATTGAAAAAGTCTGAAAATATTTTTTCAGCAATGCAAAAACAAGACATTCTCTTACACCATCCATTTGAATCATTTGCACCAGTTATTAACTTGTTGCGTGAAGCTGCACGTGATCCCCAAGTGCTAGCGATCAAACAAACCTTATATCGTAGTGGTGCTGACTCTGAAATTGTTCAGGTACTTGCAGAAGCGGCACGTAATGGTAAAGAAGTCACTGCTGTGATTGAGTTACGGGCGCGTTTTGATGAAGAATCAAATATCGCCGTTGCCAATGTATTACAAGAGGCGGGTGCTGTTGTGGTTTATGGCATCGTGGGCTATAAAACGCACGCCAAAATGATCTTGGTGGTACGCCGTGAAAATAATAAGTTAGTACGTTATGTGCATTTGGGTACGGGTAACTACCATGCAACAAATGCTCGTATTTATACCGATTATGGTTTGCTCACTACAGATAAAGAGCTCTGCGAAGATGTACATCGTATTTTTCAAGAATTGACTGGTATGGGGAAAATGGCAAAGTTGAAAAAACTGTTACATGCGCCGTTTACTCTTCATGCTCAGTTAATTGCTTTTATTGATGATGAAATTGCCAATGCCAAAGCGGGCAAGCCTGCACAAATTATTGTTAAAGTTAACGCGTTAACTGAAGTTCAATTGATCAATAAATTATATGAAGCTTCGCAAGCAGGGGTACAAATTGATCTGATTATTCGCTCAATTTGCTGTTTACGTCCAGGGTTACCAAATCTGTCTGAAAATATTCGAGTTCGTTCAATTGTCGGGCGTTTCTTAGAACATACCCGTGTCTATTATTTCGGAAATAATGGCAATCCACGTATATACTGTTCCAGTGCAGACTGGATGGATCGTAATTTATTTAATCGTGTAGAAGTGTGCTTCCCGATCGAAGATCCAGCATTAAAAAAACGCATTTACCAGCAAGGTTTAGTCAATTACTTAAAAGACAATATCCGCGCTTGGCTATTGCAAGGCGATGGGACTTGGACTCGTGTGCAACCTAAAGAAGGCGAGGCAATTTACAATGCTCAACAAACTTTGCTTGAGCACTTTGTAAATGGTTAAGCCAAGATAATCTGATTGTCTTAAGCCCGATTAAAATTAATCGGGCTTTTTTGTATCAGTCAATCGGATTTTAATGAAATTGAATGACTTGGTTATTTTAGATTTAAGCTTTTTTAAATCAGCAATCAACGCTTCTAATAAAGCATTGAAGTTCTTAAATACTAGGATGACTTAAGCTGTTGTGGTTTTAAACTCGATAAAATTGCAGGTAGTGCAATTAAATAAATCATCGCGACAACCAACCATATAGCGCCAGTCCATCGTGTTTGGAAATGAAAGTAAAGTGTAGAAAACAATAAGGGGGCAATAATCGAGGCCAGACTAATGGTTGAGGCTATAACACCTTGAAACTGTCCTTGCTGTGCAGCTGGGATTTTTTGTGAAACAACAGCTTGTAGTGCAGGAGTACCAATACTTCCTAGGGCAAAGATCGGCATGATTGCAAAAATGATCCAAGCGTGTTGGGTAAAAGCCATGATGATTAATGCCATACATATACATGCCAGACCAATCAGCACGGTATTTCTTTCACCAAAATATCGGACGGCATGTTGAGGTATAAATGACTGAACCAGTACTTGGCATAAACCAAAAGTGCCTAAAGAAAGACCAACCCAAAATGTATTCCATTTAAAGGTATCATGTCCCCAAAGTGCCCAGCAGACACCATAAGCTTCACCGCAGGCGCTAAACAGAAAAAATATCAGTAAAATGGGCAGTATATTTTTTTGAGCAAGGATAAAACTAAGACTTTTAAATGGATTCATTTCTAAACTGGAAAGTAAAGAAATCGCAGGTCGAGAAATGGTGGGTAAAGGATTGTTGCTTTGGGATTCAGGGAGTAGCCAGAATGCGATAAGCAAGTTAACTGTTGTTAAAATTACCGCAATGAAAAAAGGTAGCCGTAACCAATACCCGCCCAATAATCCACCGAGGATAGGACCGAGAATAAATCCTATACCAAACATGGCACTCATTAAACCGAAGTATTTTGCTCGATTTTCTTCTGACGTGGTATCAACGATATAGGCTGAAGCCACGGACATATTGGCACTACTTATTCCAGCAATGATTCGTCCAATGAACAGCAAGATAAGAGAGGGTGAGCAAGCAAGAAAAAAATAGTTGATTGCAGAACCCGCAAGTGAAATCAGCAAAACAGGTCTTCGACCAATGCGGTCACTCAAAGCACCTAAGATCGGGGAGAACATAAATTGCATAAGCGCATACAGGCTTAGGAAAACCCCCATTAACAAGGCAACGTTATGCTGATGGCTTAGGTCTTTCAGTAGTGAGGGAAACAGAGGGAATACGATGCCAATGCCAATTGCATCTAAGACAATCGTTGAAAAAATAATATATAAAGGTCGGTTCATACGCGTCCTATCGAAAATTCAGGCACAGAAAACTGTGAAAACCTGTTAACGATGCTTGGAAGATTCAAGCCCTGTGGAACGCTGACCAATGCAAAGGATTGGATATGTGTCGACGAGATGGATGCATGCTTTTTAAAACAAGCTGAGGATAGGTCGATTTTTCGCGATTTTCATCGTAACAATACATACAAAAATAAGCGAGTATTTTGTACTGCTCAAATATTATCATTCTTGATCTAGTAAAAACAAGATCGTTTTAATTTTGCTTATGCTGAGGTGATCTATAGACTTTTTAGATCTTCAATAAAAAAGGAGTCAATCATGACTCCTTTTCAGTATTGGAAAATTAACGTAAATTTGGCGTGATTTTTTGAAGAATTTGTACCAACACATCAAATTCACTTTGTAGCGGTGTACTTTTACGTGTAACCAAAGCCAAAGTGCGTGAAGGCGCATTCTCAATAGGTTTAACCACAATCTGATCATTGTTTTTCAGCATATGTGCATGAATTGCAATCTCAGGAAGCAGTGTATAGCCTAAGTTTGAACTGACCATTTCCACTAAAGTTGGCAATGAGCTTGCTTTTAAACGGTGATCATTTTTACGCTCACCGATTGGGCAAACACTTAAGGTATGATCACGTAAGCAATGACCTTCTTCAAGGAGCATGAGATGAGAAAGATCTAAATCATCTAAGCTTCTTGCATTCATCGCATTTTGATCTGCTTTATTGCAGACTAAGAATAAATCTTCTTTCGCAATTTCAGCAACTTTCAAACCACGTGTGTCGAATGGTAAAGCCAGCATGATCACATCTAGATTGCCATGCTCAAGTTTTTCAACAATTTTTTCACTTTGTGCTTCATGCAGATGCAACTGAATTTTTGGAAGTTGTTTATGCACTTCTTCCAAAAGCTGCGACAAAATGAAAGGGGCGATGGTTGGAATAATCCCTAAATGCAAATCACCAGTTAACGGTTCACTCATTTCTCGACTTAACCGCATCAAGTCCTGAGCATCGGCGAGTAGAACACGGGCTCGGGCAACAACTTGCTCACCTAGAGGAGTTAAACGTACGTTTTGGCGATCACGTTCTACGAGTACGCCACCCAATAAACGTTCTAACTCCATGATTCCACCAGATAAAGTAGATTGAGTTACAAACGAACGGCGCGCTGCTTCAGTGAAGTGCAGCGTCTCAGACAGTGTCACTAAATATGACAACTGTCTTAGGGATGGTAATGCAGCCATAGTGTCCTAATGCTTATGATTTAAAATGATGTGCAAATAACCCGCTAAGTTGAGGAACAAAATGCGGTGGGATATCATGCCCCATTCCCTCAATTAATTCAAATTTAGCGCCTGAAATTGCTTTAGCAACTGCCTTACCATGACTTGGAGGTAGTAACCGATCTTTAGAGCCATGTAACACTAAAGTTGGCTTTTTGATCTGCTTATCCAATTTAAGTAAGGAACCTGTACATAATATTGCTAAAAACTGTTGAAGTACACCCGCTGGGTGATAACTACGACGATATAATTTACGAGCAGTTTGAATTGCTTCAACTTGGTTGATATAACCAGGTGAACCAATCATATGAAAAACTTTCAAGGAATGATTCATAATCCCTTCTTCATCACGTGATTCAGGTTTACCGATAAGACTAAAGAGTTGTTTTGGAAATGGTGGAGGTAGCAAAGGTTGATTATTACTGGTAAAGAGTAAGCCGACTTTATCAATTTTTTCAGGATATTTTGCTGCTAAAATTTGAGAAATCATCCCCCCCATTGAAGCACCCAAAATATGTGGTTTTTCAATGCCTAAACGATCAATCAATAATGCAACATCATCCGCCATATCAAATAAGTTATAAGGCGCGCCGTCATTTGGTAAGCCCAAAGCAAAGCGACCCATCAGCTTATAAGAGTTTAAACGTGGACCTTGGTGGCGAATTTTTGAAGATAAGCCAATATCACGATTATCAAAGCGGATCACATGAAAGCCTTGATCAATCAGTGATTTACAAAAAAAATCAGGCCAAAATAACATTTGCGCACCCAAACCCATAATCAACAGAATGGTCGGGTGTTGTGGATTTCCACCAGTTTCAACATGAAGCTGAATACCATTACCTAAGTCGACTTTGGTTTCATTCATGAACGAGGCATAAGGTGAAACTTGAAATTGAAGTGCGCTATTCATTGTTATTTTCCTAAGCAAGGATATTCTTTGATTAAAAAATATCCTTGCTATTAAAACCTTAAACGGATGCAGGAATCAAGTCTGGAACCAGTTTTGTTAATGTTAAACGCTGTTTTCCAGCAGTTGCACCTAATAATACAAAACCACGTAAGGTACCTTCAGCATCTGTTGCTTTAGATAACATCCCATCTTCAAACTCTTCATTCTCCCATGTAACATCTACATCAATTGGAGCAGGAAGTACAGTCAAAGGTGCAGCTGGGGTTTTCACCGCGACTGGCATTGCAGGGTAGTGTACAGTGGTGGTTTGTCCACTCAAGGTTTTGGCTAATGCACGCGCTTGTTGCATGATTGGCATGACAAATGGCAAGAGTGTTCCATTCACTTCGGCACAGTCACCGATGGCAAAAATATCTGCTTGACTGGTTTCGAGCAAGGTGTTGGTAATGACACCACGACTGGTGTTGATTTCCGTAGCTTTAGCCAAGGCAATATTAGGTTGTAAGCCAATTGCAGAAAGCACAACATCCGCGAGCAAGGACTGACCACTGGCCAATGAAACGATATAACCACGCTCAGATTTAGAAACTTTTTCTACAGTGGTACCCAAGGCAAATTTAATTCCTGATTGTTCAAGATTGTCTTTAAATGCTTGTGCAACATGATTAGGCAATAAACGCCCTAAAGGTTGTGGTGCTAAGTCGATCACCGTAACCTGATGCCCAGTATTTTGTAAGTCATTGGCAAATTCACAACCAATTAAGCCCGCGCCTAAAATCACCACACGTTTGTTGCCACATTCACCCGTGCTGCAATTGTCTAAAGTTTCACGGAATGCTCGATAGTCAATTAGTGAGTTAACCACATGAATATCATCACTCCCATCACCAGCAATCGCTAATCGAATCGGATTTGCGCCCACGGCAAGAATAAGTTTTGAGTAGCCTTGAGTTGAAGATTGTCCATCTTTTTCAAGGGTTAATTCATGTTTCTCTACATCAATATTTTTAACCCATGTCTCTTTTTCAATCCGCATGTTCAGTTGGGTGCTCATCTTTTCAGCATCGCCTAAACCAATTTGTTCAGGTGCTTTTTTCCCAACCAATGCATTAGATAGGGTCGGTTTTGCATAATTCACCGCATCATCTGCGCAAATCATCACCAATTCCTGTTCGGTGTTTAACTTACGAAATTCTCTTGCAAGGGTATAACCCGCCATGCCAGAACCTATGATGATAATCGGTTGCATATCTTTCTCCATACCTGTTTCAAATTTAGCGGTGAATTGAGTAATTTTGTATTATTGAAAATAAATGTAAAAAGACCATGTGAACATGGTCTTTACGCAATATCTTAGATTTCGACCATTTCAAAGTCTGCTTTAGAAACACCGCAGTCTGGGCATGTCCAGTCATCAGGAATATCTTCCCACTTGGTACCTGCTGCGATGCCATCTTGTGGCCAACCTTCTGCTTCGTCATAAATCCAACCACAAACGATGCATTGATATTTCTTCATCTGATTCTCCGATATCTGACAGATGTTATGTTTTTTCTGTCAGTTAAATTCCTTCTGCTGCTTGACTCAAATAATATGCAAATAAAATGTGTACATATTCCTCTAAATTCTTACGCAGTTCTGTATCTAAAGTAAAGTAAATATCGGAGTTTATCTAACTAATCTCAAAGCTGAATGGCAGCTCAGGACAAAAGCGATGTTTATTATGCCAACTTTGTCAGACAATTTTAATTATAATCGTGTCGCTACAAGGGATGAGTACTGCTATAAATGTTTAAATTTTTTGTATTTAGACCAAGGTTAGATGAATATTTTAGACAATAATATTAAGCTAGAGTCAGTATGTTATATAGCCATTATTTTGTGTGAAAATGGACTTAATAAATTCAATAACTTAGGGTGATTTCAATAGAGGGTAGATAGCGAACTGCTGTCTATTTTGACTAAAAAACGTTAAAATTCGCATATTATTTATTTTTTAAATCTCTCCCTATGATCAACATATCTACTGCTTTGTGGTCAAATATCCGTGCTGTCCCGAATTTTCCAAAACCAGGTATTTGTTTTTATGATTTAACCCCATTGTTTATGAACAATCTTGTGGAGTTAACCGATGCATTGATTGCAAGTATTCCAGTAAAACAATTAAATGCAGTGGATAGTTTTGTTGCAGTTGAGGCGCGAGGTTTTGTTTTAGCAAGCTTATTGGCACAGCGTACGGGCAAAGGTTTATTACTGGTTCGTAAAGCAGGTAAGTTACCACCCCCAGTGATTGGTGTAGGCTATAGCTTAGAATATGGTTTAGATCGCTTGGAAATGTCAGCTGATATCAAAGCACAGAAAGTGATTATTGTAGATGATGTATTGGCTACAGGTGGTACTTTAAAAGCAGTCAATGAATTGATGCATAAATGTCAACACACCGTATTGGGTGCGAGTGTTTTTCTTAATCTAACTGATTTACATAAAGATCTTGATTTAAAGATTTGGTCAGTGCTTGATGAGCATTCAAAGCCAGTTGAACAAGCGGTTGCTTAAAGGCAATAACAGGTTAAGTTTTCGAACTCAATTTTTGTCATTGAATACTTAAATCATTTTGTTTGTCTGTCTCGTCGTGGGAAAAGCCTTGTAAATACAAGGCTTTTTTATGCCAAGTACGCCAATTTGTGCTTTGCTGATTTTTTTCAAGCAATAAAGGTTTGTTCCATATATTCAATTAAATGATTTAAGTTTTCAGGTTGGACTAAACGATGATGTCCACCTTCAACAGCTTCAATCTGCATATAGGATTCTAGTTGCTCAACTACTTTATACATATCTAAAACCTCATCACCAAGCTCCAGATAAGCAATCTGTGGTATATCATGGTCTAAATCATGTTCATCAATCGCTACATAATCCTCACGGAAATCTGGATCTAAGCTTGGATTTGCAATGATTGCAGGAATTCGATGTTGTTGTGACATTTTTAATGCCCAATATCCCCCTAAACTATGACCTACCAATAAATCGGGTTTAATTTTTTCGATAATATCTTGATAGAAACATTCAACCGTTTTGTAGTTAAGGTTACGGTAATCCACATCAATGCAGTATTTTTTTTCAGCATTTATTGCATGGAATTTTGTCGATTCTTTGGAAGAATCTAGTCCATGTAAAAATAAAATTTTAGAATGAATATTCTTCATTGTTATCGTTTTCATATGGTCTTTCTTTATTGAGCAAAGGTAGAAATTGAATAAAGCTAGAAAAAGTTATCAACGGATTTAAAATTTTCCATCTAACTATTTTTATATTCAAATATTCTACTTAGCTGCACTTTTTTAAAAACTTAGATTTTGGTCTAAGAGTATTATGTAACAGATCAATATGCTTGTTATTTATTGTTTAACATATTGAATGTTTAGGTTTAAATTTTTTAGGTTATGGATTTTTATTAACAAAAATTAATCATTCTGGGTTTTTATTGTACTAAGCTATAGATTGGATTAATAAAATAAGAGAAACAAATGATTACTTTAAGCTACGACATTGTCATTCAAGCGAATGCACAAACAGTATGGAATATCCTTTGGGATACGCATACTTATTCAAAATGGACCCAACCATTTTCTGAAACTTCGCAGATGCAGTCTGACTGGAAAGTTGGCGGGGAAACCTTATTTCAAGATGCCAGTGGCAATGGCATGGTCGCCACCATTGTAGAGTTGGAGCAGTTTAAAAAAGTGGTATTTAAACATTTGGGTGTTTTGAAAAATGGTGTTTTAGATTCAACAAGTGAAGATGTTGAAAGTTGGAGTGGCTCTTTAGAAAAATATTTCTTAAATGATCAGGATGCAACAACCACATTATCTGCTGAAATAGAAACCTCTGAGGAATATAAGGATATGATGGATCGTGCTTTCCAGCAAGGGTTTGCCATAGTCAAATCATTGGCTGAACAAAACCATTGAGAAACTTTGCGCTTACTGCGTAGCTTAGCCCTGATGTTTTTTCTCATTATTTAATGGCATTGAATGATCAGTGGTTGTTCAATAGAAAATGTTTTTGCCACACCATTTTCATTACGTGGTTGGAAGCGAATTTTTTCTAGTAAGGGTTGGAGTATTGATTTCATATGTTCGTGAATTAAAGGGGGGTAACGGATATTAAGGATTTGCCCTTGTGCCTCTACTAAAAATTTTGCTGAGAGCAAGATATTACCTTGTTGATCAAATTTAATTTTATTCTGAGATGGCGTCTTACTTTGAGTACAAAAAGGTTCTAAAGCGCTTTGTAGTTGTGAGAAGTTAGGTTTTATGGCGTATTGGACGGTGGTGGGAAATTTAATAAACAGAATGTATTTTCCATAATAGTATTTTGTTTTTGCGATGTTTTGCTCATCAAAATTAAGCGCTTTATTTTTAAAATCATTAGTGACCTGTGGTAATTGATCTAGAGTGAGTTTTTTTGCCAGTTCTAAAGCCCTTAAATTGAGTGCTTTTTGAGTGGGGTGTGGATTCATTAATTTGACTTGGCTTTGCAGACTAGTTCGATTTGGAGTGATTTCTAATTGCCAAATATAATCTTGATTATTGAGATTGGTACTTTCAATTTTTATGGGAAGATCTTTTTGAGTATTGCTCATAACAATGATTTGCTCGGCTCCAACTACAGTTGAAAATGACAAAACATTGAAAAGAATGATACTTTGGGCGAATCTTTGCCAGTATTTACTCATGATTTTTAATTTTTAAATGGTTCGTAGAGTTATATTCATACGCATTATGTTGTAAATCTGCTATGCTATGCAACTTCCGTTTTTTAATATAATCGAGGCAGAGATGACGCAACATAACGCTCAATCGACTTCTGAACAACACATTTCCGAAAACGATTTAATTGCACAGCGTCATGCCAAGTTAAAGCAAATTCAAGATCACGCCAAGGAAACAGGTGTTAGCGCATGGCCAAACACATTTAAACGTGAGCATTATGCGCAAGATCTACAAGAACAATTTGCAGATCAATCTAAAGAACAAATCGAAGCAGGCGAGCAAGTTCACGTATCTGTAGCGGGTCGTGTGATGTTGAATCGTGGTTCATTTATCGTGATTCAAGACATGACGGGCCGTATTCAATTATATGTGCCACGCAAAGAGCTTGCACCAGAAGTTTTAGAAACTGTAAAAAGTCTAGATCTTGGTGATATTATTGCTGTACAAGGTTATATCGGTCGTTCTGGCAAAGGTGATTTATATGTTCATATTGAACATTTTGAATTATTGACGAAATCTCTTCGTCCACTTCCAGACAAGTTTCATGGTTTGAATGACACAGAAGTAAAATACCGTAAACGTTATTTAGACTTAATTGTGAATGAAGAAACACGTAAAACTTTTGAAATTCGTGCAAAAGTTGTGTCTGGTATTCGCAACTATCTCATTAATGAACGTTTTATGGAAGTTGAAACTCCGATGATGCATGTGATTCCAGGTGGTGCGTCAGCGCGTCCATTTGAAACACATCATAATGCATTAGATATGCCATTATTCTTGCGTATTGCACCTGAGCTTTACTTAAAACGTTTGGTTGTTGGTGGATTTGAGCGTGTATTTGAAATTAACCGTAACTTCCGTAACGAAGGTGTTTCAACGCGTCATAACCCTGAATTTACGATGATTGAATTCTATCAAGCTTATGCTGATTACAAAGATCTTATGGCTTTGACTGAAGGTATGCTAGAAAAATTAGCAATCGACATCTTGGGCTCAACGGATGTTCCTTATGGTGAAGAAGTGTATAGCTTCAAAGGCCCATTTAAGAAAATCTCGATGTTTGATGCGATTCTTGAGCATAACCCCAATTTCACTGCTGAAAATGTTTCGGATCGTGAATTCTTGGCAACATTTATTCGTGAAGAGTTAAAAGAGCAAGTTAAACCAGGTTTTGGTTTAGGTCGATTACAAACGATCGTATTTGAAGAAACTGTTGAAACTCAATTACGTCAGCCGACATTTATCACAGAATATCCTGCGGAAACTTCCCCGTTAGCGCGCCGAAATGATGATAATCCGCATATCACTGACCGTTTCGAATTCTTTATCGGTGGTCGTGAGTTGGCAAATGGTTTCTCGGAATTAAATGATCCAATTGACCAAGCTGAACGCTTCCAAGCGCAAGTTGCTGAAAAAGATGCGGGCGATGATGAAGCAATGCATTTCGATGCTGACTTTATTGAAGCATTAGAATACGGTTTACCTCCTACAGCAGGTGAAGGTATTGGTATCGATCGTTTGGTGATGTTATTTGCCAATGCAGCAAGTATCCGTGATGTGATCTTATTCCCACATATGCGTCATAAAAATTAATTTATGATGTTATAAAAGATGTTGTAAAAAAAGCCACTGAATTCAGTGGCTTTTTTTTGCTTAGACAATCAGGGCATTTTAGAAATGAAATACGCCTAAACCATTTTTAATTTCATCTAAAGTATCTTGAGTGATGATACGGCATTTTTCCGTACCAGTTTTTAAGATATCCATGATGTAATCTGGATCTTTGGCAAGTTCCATACGACGTTCACGAATTGGTGTAATCAACTCTTTTAACACACCTTCAAGACGTTTTTTCACAGTACCGTCACCTAAACCACCACGACGATAATGTGCTTTAAGTTCTTCAACTTCTTCTTTATTTGGATCAAAAGCATCTAAATAGGTAAATACAATATTTCCTTCAACCTGACCAGGATCTTCAATACGCAGATGGTTTGGGTCGGTATACATTGCATTGACTGCTTTTTTGATGTCTTTATCGGTTGCATCTAATACAATGGTATTGCCCAATGATTTCGACATTTTTGCTTTACCATCGAAGCCAGGTAAACGGCTCATGTTAGATAAAAGCGCTTTACACTCTGGTAAAACCTCTTGTCCAATTTGACGGTTTAAACGCCGAACAATTTCATTGGTCTGTTCGATCATTGGAATTTGGTCTTCGCCAACTGGCACGACAGTGGCTTTAAATGCAGTAATATCGGCAGCTTGTGCAACAGGGTAGCAAAGAAAACCAGCTGGAATGTCACGCTCAAAACCACGTAATTGAATTTCAGCTTTGATGGTTGGGTTACGTTCTAAACGTGAAACCGTCACAAAGTTTAAATACAACATGGTGAGTTCATTCAACGCGGGTAAACAAGATTGAACACAGATTGTAGTTTTTGTTGGGTCAATGCCGACTGCTAAATAGTCTGTTGCTACTTCAAGAATATTACGACGAACTTTTTCAAAGTTATCCGCATTATCTGTTAAAGCTTGAGCATCTGCGAGAAGGAGGTGTTGATGATGAGAATCTTGTAAGCCTACTCGTGAGCGCAAAGAACCTACAAAATGTCCCAAATGTAGTTGTCCAGTAGGACGGTCGCCTGTCAAAATCACAGGACGATTATCTTGATTCGTCATTATCGCTTCCAAAGTCTTTATATAGACAGTCGTGTTTTATGAATGGGCACTATTGTACGAGATAATTTATTTTAATGTCAGCGAAAAATGGTGTAGAACCAATTTTTATCAATAAATGTGAAAATCTACAAAATTTTATATAGAAAAATGAATTTTCACTTTAAAATGACAGGATAACTAAAATTTTGGATAAAAAATGGCAAGTAGTCTATTAATATTATTAGATGATATCGCAGCGGTACTCGATGATGTTGCAGTCATGAGTAAAATGGCGGCTAAAAAAACTGCGGGTGTTTTAGGTGATGATTTAGCACTGAACGCACAACAAGTGAGTGGTGTAAGAGCAGAGCGTGAACTTCCTGTGGTTTGGGGTGTCGCGAAAGGCTCATTTATCAATAAATTAATTTTAGTACCTTTGGCTTTGTTGATCAGTGTAGTTGCACCATGGTTGATTAACCCATTGTTGATGATTGGTGGTCTGTTTCTTTGCTATGAAGGTGTTGAAAAAGTTCTACATAGTTTGCAGCATAAAAAAGCCAAAACAGGTGAAGCTGCGCAAGAGGAATTTGAACAAATTGAAACTGATTTAGCCACATTTGAAAAAGATAAAATTAAAGGCGCAATACGTACAGACTTTATTCTCTCTGCTGAAATTGTGGTGATTTCTTTAGGCACTGTTGCGGCTGCAACATTTGGTACCAAAGTGATGGTGCTATCTGTCATCGCAATTTTAATGACCGTCGGTGTCTATGGCTTTGTCGCCATGATTGTAAAGATTGATGATTTAGGTTTGTATTTAACCCAACAAACATCAAATGTTAAACAAAGCATTGGCCGTGGTTTACTGGTATTTGCACCAAAGTTAATGAAGACTTTAACAATTGTTGGAACCATTGCAATGTTCCTTGTCGGTGGGGGGATCATCACCCATGCTGTTTCAACTTTGCATCATTGGTCAGAAGAAGCCGTTGATCATATTCAACATATTCCAACCGTTGGTAGTGTTATTGGTGCATTAACACCAACGTTAATCAATTTACTGATTGGTATCGTAGCCGGCTTAGCTGTGGTATTGGTTGTTGGACTTATTCAAAAAGTTCGTGGTAAATCAACTACTGCATAAATGCAAAGCACATTCTAAATGATAGCCAATATAAAATAAAAGGACCGATCTATGCGTTGGAAAGGACGTAGAGAAAGTGATAATGTCGAAGATCGCCGTGGTGGTGGTGGCGTAAAAGCGGGTGGGATTAGTATACTAGGCTTAATCGTCGCTTTTGTTGCATGGAAATTCTTTGGTGTTGACCCACAGCAAGCCTATCAAGCGACTAAACAGGTGACTTCGGCTGGTGTAAGTCAAAATTCTGCACCGACGAATTTAACCCCTGAACAGCAGGAAACCTCATCTTTTGTTAAAACGGTTTTGGCAGATACCGAAGATACCTGGAAGCCAATTTTCCAACAACAAGGTGTACAGTATGTTTCACCTAAGCTGGTGATGTTTAGTGGTGCGATACAATCGGGTTGTGGTACGGCTGAATCTGCGATGGGGCCATTTTATTGCCCAGCAGACCAAAAGGTGTATATCGATACCCAGTTCTTTAAAGATATGCGCCAGCAGATGGGTATTTCTGGTGAAAAAAATCAATCTGAGCTTTCAGCTAAAGATGAAGCAGGTGATTTTGCTCAAGCCTATGTGATCGCGCATGAAGTGGGGCACCATGTACAGAATTTATTGGGAATATCATCTCAGGTTCAGCAAGCACGCCAGCGTGCCAGTGAAACTCAGGGCAATCAACTATCAGTTCGTCTAGAATTACAAGCAGACTGTTTAGCTGGGGTCTGGGCCAATCGTACTCAACAACGGACTCAGTTCTTAGAACAGGGTGATATTGAAGAAGCGATGGATGCAGCTGAAAAAATTGGCGATGATTACTTGCAGAAAAAAGCACGGGGTTATGTTGTTCCAGACAGCTTTACCCATGGTACCAGCCAGCAACGTATGCAATGGTTTAATATTGGTATGAATTCTGGTGATATCAATGCATGTGATACCTTTAAATAGATAGCTACTCAGTATTGCGTTAAAAAAGGGAACATCATGTTCTCTTTTTTTCTGAATCAATTTTTTCAAGCATTTTTTATGTTAAAAAATATAACCAGTAATCATCATATTTCAGTTTTTTTTGTACAATTATCCAGATTGTTAAATGGTCTCTTATTTTATATTTTATAAAAAAATGATTGAGTGTTTGATGTGCATTTAAATTAAAAATCTAAACAGGTTTCTGATGGGTAACTATTTCTTTCTTCAGGTCTTTACAGTCATTTTTGCGCTTTCTATCGCGACTACAATTTTTAATAAGCGAATATTAGGTTTCCCTCAAGCCATCGGTGTTCCCATTGTCTCTGCAATTTTTGTCTTTATTTTGCAATGGGGCGCCAGTTTACTTAATGGCAATCAATTTATCTCTATTAATATCCATAATATCGAAGAAGCTGTAAAGCATGTCGATTTTTATGATTTTTTAGTCAATGGCGTTATTTGTTTCATTCTGACATCTTCAGCGCTTAAATTTAAAGTTTCAGATTTAAAAGTTTATTGGAAGCCGATTAGTATATTGGCAACGATTGCCTTACTGCTCTGTGCTGTATTTTTTGCAGGATTGGTCTTTGGCTTTCAGTTTTTGATTGGTAATCCAGTCCCAATTTTAGTTTTATTATTACTGGGTTCAGCATTAGGTGCAACAGATCCGATTGGGATCAAAGGTGTTCTCAGTTCAGTACGAGCGCCACATCATCTCATTGTTAAATTGGAAGGTGAATCCTTATTTAATGATGCGATGTGTATCGCGGTCTTCATGACTTTATTAAATGTCCTTGAAGGTGAGCATTTTAGTTTAGTTGCAACATTACAAACATTCTTATATGAAATTGTGGTTGCGGTCATCATTGGTTGGGCTTTTGGTTTAGGAATCTTGCGTTTATTGCGTGGCAAGCATGAGATGGAATCATTGATTCTCACAACTGCGTTATTGGCATGTGGCTCTTATCTTGTTGCATTATTTGCTCATGCATCGGCACCAATTGCTTGTGTAATTGGGGGCTTAATCGTAGGTAATAAGTGGAAAGAAATTTTACAGGATCGTGAGATTCGAGAGGTTAATCATTTTTGGCATACAGTAGAAGGGATTATTAATTCTTTTCTCTTCACACTGATTGGTCTAGAAATCTTTATTTTAGACTTAAGCACAAGTCTGATTCTTGGCGGTATTTTTGCATTCTTTGCATTGCATCTTTCTCGTTTTGCTGCAAATTTCTTAGCTTTTGCATTTTTCCCATCATTTCGCAAAAAGAGTTATAACGGTAGTCTAGCTATTCTTTCGTGGGGAGGGGTTCGTGGAGGAATTTCCCTTGCATTGATCCTTGCTGTGGCAAACGTCCCTGAGCTACGTGATTACAGTAGTATTTTAATTGGTTATACCTTCATTAGTGTATTACTTTCAGGTGTGGTCTGTGGGCTGGGTTTACCAGCAGTCATGAATGCATTTTATTACAACCCAAATGAAGAAACACAAGGTTTTAAAGGTTGGTATCAGCGCATGTGCAATAAAATGAATCGTAAAGGTATCAAATATATTGTGGGGGAAGATAACGAAGGACATGAAACCATTACCATTTATAATCCTGAAGCGCTTGTTGACAAGAAAGCTGCAGATGGTGTGGCATCGGTACATCATCCTGAAAAAGCCCAGGAAATGAAGCGATTGGAACATCCTGGTAACTTTTAAACATAGCGCATTAAGCTAAATGAATAGTTAAGATATAAAACTGAGCGACTAAAAATTAAATATTTTTAAAGGTTTAGCGCCATAAAAAAGCCAGTAACAATACTGGCTTTTTTATTAGAGCTGTTATTTTGCGTTTTTGGCTAAGAAATCGAGGTAAGGTTTCACCAAAAGTTGCTCTTGTTCTAAAATCGGTAAATGCCCGACTCCTTTGAGAATTATCGGCTCTTGTGCATTTTTCAATAAGCCTTTGAGTTCAGCCGCAGCTTCAACATTGATAATTTGATCTTTGTCTCCCCATGCAATCAATACGGGTTGGTCAATAGAGCGTGCTGCAATTGCAAATGAATCTGGGGTAAATAATTTAGACATGACAATCAGTTGTTCAACCAATTTGGTTGTGTTTGCAGATTGGCTGATCATCAATTTTTCTTGGGCATCTTTTAATTCTTTAGGAATAAAAGGAGGCATGCTGGTTGCGATTTTCATTAAACGATCAAAATCGCCTGGTTTACTGACAATCATGTTGCGTAAAGTTGTTGGATCTTTTAAATAAGGCGTATTGGCTGATTTAAACACACCCGCACTATCAATCAGAAATAATGATTTAGTATCGACAGGATATTGTGCTGCGTAAAGTAATGAAATAGATCCCCCCATAGAGTGACCTGCGACGTTTAAGCCATTGTCTACTTTAATAGCTTCGGCAAAACGACGTAATTTTTCAGTTAGATTAGGCAATGAATAATCAAAATCATTTGGTACCTTACTGTCACCTTGACCTGGAAGATCAGGAATTATTACATGGTAATAAGGGGTTAAATAGCGTGCAACACGATTCCAGTTGTCACGACTTCCTGCAAGTCCATGAACTAACATGATCGTCGGTTTACCTGCTGGCCCACCTTCACTATATGCCCAGTCAATATCACCTACTTTTACACGTTTGGTTTCCATGCCAGCCCACGCTCGTTCTTGTTGCAGCACACTTTGGATGTCAATTGCTGGAGCAGCATAGCTTGTAGTTGATAAACCAACTGTTACCACAGAACCCATTGCCAATGCCGTTGATAAAATCAGTTTGTTGAAGATTCCTTTCATCTTTGAATACTCTTGTTGTTGTATTTGATGTACGATTTAAGATTAGTTTATGTACAGTCAAATTACATTTGCCTAAAAATGTTTAAAGCTTATTTTCAAAGTCAATTTAATGTTATTTGCCAAGACGATTATGAATACTATTTTTTATTACTTGATTGATCTGAAAAATGTCAAATCATGAGCTCGCTCAGATGATCTTAAGTGTCATCATTCAAATCCCCAAAGGCAAAGTAGCCAGTTATGGTCAAGTGGCTAAATTTGCAGGCTTACCTAAACATGCACGATTGGTTGGGCGTGTCTTAGGACAATTACCTGAAGATCATAATATCCCTTGGTATCGAGTGGTCAATTCACAAGGTCGAATCAGCTTAAAAAAACTGGACGAAAAAGGTATGTGTATTCAGACGATAAAGCTGTTGGCAGAAGATGTGGTTGTTATTGATGGCAAAATAAATTTAAAAAAATATCAATGGATACCATAATTCCTCACTTTCAGATGTAGTGAGGAATCATAAAAGGAATGACAAAAATTATTTAATCACTAAGACTGGGATTTGCAATTCAGTTAATAAACTTTGCGCCACACTGCCCATAATAATTTTTTTTAGCCCCGTACGACCATGTGAGCTGAGAATGACCAAATCAACTTTTAAATCATGTACAGCTTGATTTAAAGTATGCGCAATGTTTTCGCCTTCGAGTAACCGTGTTTCAACTTGAACGCCTTCTGCAGCAAATTGATCTTTAGCTACATTGATATTTGCTTGAATAAATTCACGAGCCCGTTCAATCAGCATATTGCTTTGACCATTTGCCAAATATTCTGATGCAATATAAGGGTCTAAAGTCATCACTTGCACAACCGTGATTTTACTGTTAAATGCTTTTGCAAACTCAACTGCATGTTTCACAACAGATAATGAAGTTTCTGAACCATCAACTGGAACGAGGATATTTTGATAAGCCATGTCTATTTTCCTTATTTTACCGAAAAGCTGAGATGATTATTTATTACAATTCTAAGTTTATAGAACCATCATAACGTGAATATGAGATGAATAAAACCGAGTAAATGTGTATGGATAATTCATATAAATATCATAAATTTAATTAAAAGCATTGGCATCAAGTTACATCGTTTTATTGCTTTTAAATGCAACTAAATAAAAGATAAATCAATCAATAAAATAAAGATCGAGATGCAATCTAGCACGATCAAAGTAAAGCTTTAAATGGTTTAATAAAAGACATACACAATTGAGAAAATATAGAGGCTGAATGAAACAATTGGCAAATTGTAAATCCATTTCTTCCTTTAAAATATTTTAAATATAAATACTGAACAGAATAGAACATTACAATTTAAATCATGGATTAAAAGGAAAAGACAATGGAATATCAAACAATTATCGTCGAAGAAAAAACGAAGCTGGATATTTGAGCTTAAATTAGCCTGAACGCTTTAATAGTTTTACAGCGCAAATCTGCCTTGAAATTGTATAGGCTTTAACATAATTGAAAGATGATACTGGAAGCCGCATTATTGTGATTGCTGCGATTGGAATAGCTTTGCGAGTCTGTATGCAAAATGATTTTACCAGCCAAGTTAAAGTTGAGCAGGATTTGCAAAGATAGGCGGGGTAGTCAGCAGATTTTTTTAAAGGTGTTCACGTTTTTTAATGAAAGATAAGCTAAATTTAAAGTACGATAAATGATGTTTATCCTTAAGATTCAAACGATCAAGACATTAAAATGAATGATGTGCTCTGGATTATTCTTTTTCCAAAAAACAGGCAATTGCGGATCAAATCAAAGCAATTCCACAGGTTAAAATGGATACTTAAACAGGTCAGTTCAAGCACATTTTGCACAAAAATAGTATGCTCGACTTTATTAAAATAAGAAATAAAATTACATATAACATAATTTGATTATGTATTGCATAAATCAAAGCTTTCTTGTAGGATAAATTTAGTGTTAAACGTCACTGTAAATGCAGCTTAAACTTAGAGCTTTACGTGGACTAAATTATGGAAAGGAAGAGTTCAAATCAGAATATTTTGTCGATTGACCTAAATACCTGTGATCTTTTCTCGGCATTAAAAAACGGATGAATTTATTCAAATAAGGGAAACTAGATGGATATTTTAGATAACCCATTAGAACTATGTGGCTTTGCTTTTATTGAGTTTGTTTCGACGGAAAATGGATTAGATCAAATCTTTGAAGCAATTGGTTTTGCTAAAGTCGCAAAGCATAAATCAAAAAAAGTTTATTTATGGCGTCAGGGTAATATCAATATTATTTTGAATTATCAACCTGAATCTTATGCATCATTCTTCTTTAAAGAACATGGCCCATCAGCATGTGCAATGGGGTTTAGAACACGTGATGCAGCCAAAGCTTTTAAAAATGCAATTGAACTTGGCGCAGAGCCAATGTATTCGCAAGCAGGACCAATGGAATTAAATATCCCCGCGATTAAAGGCATAGGCGGTATGCCAATTTTCTTGGTCGATCGTGATATTTATGAAAATGATTTTGTATTCTTTGATGACGAAAATCGCAACCCACGTGGTGCTGGTTTAAATGAAATTGATCATTTAACCCATAATGTCTATAAAGGGCGTATGGATTATTGGGCAAATTTCTATGAAAAAATCTTTAACTTCCAAGAAATTCGTTACTTTGATATTAAAGGTGAATACACGGGTTTAACCTCTAAGGCGCTGACTGCACCTGATGGGATGATTCGTATTCCTTTGAATGAAGACTCAGACAAAGGCAATGGGCAAATCGCCGAGTTTTTGGCTGACTTTAATGGTGAAGGAATTCAACATATTGCTTTTATTACCGATGACTTAATTTCCACATGGGATAAGTTAAAAGGTTTAGGGCTGAAATTTATGACGGCGCCTCCTGAAACTTATTATGAAATGTTAAAAGATCGTTTACCTGATCATGGTGAACCGACAGAAGAACTGCAAAAGCGTGGTATTCTGTTAGATGGCAATACCAAAGAAGGTCAGAAGAAACTATTATTACAGATTTTTTCTGAAAATATGCTTGGTCCTGTGTTCTTTGAGTTTATCCAGCGTAAAGATGACGATGGTTTCGGTGAAGGCAACTTCAAGGCATTGTTTGAATCAATCGAACGTGACCAAATCCGCCGTGGTGTGTTAGAAGCCAAATAACAAAATCGTATTGAAAGTGAAAAGCCAAGAATTAAATTCTTGGCTTTTCACGATCTTTCGCTAAAAACTTAACGTGTTTGTATGTATTGATTTATCGTAGCAACTTCACGTTTAAATAGTTCAAGTTTTTCACTGCCCGCGTTGACTGGTAAAAACATTTCACTGTCTAATGCAACAATGCAAAACTCCATTGCAAGATGCGCATTGAAAATAGGTAAACCCACAGCATTGATGCCAACAAGTAAGTCTCCTTGAGCAATCGCCATACCTTGTTGTAAAGTATTTTCTTTTAAAACAAGAAATTCATCCCAATTGTTTGGTTTAATTTGAATATGATTGAGTGCTACTTTTTCCCATTCTGAGTGCATTAATGGTTTAATTACTGCTTCAGGCAAATATGAGGCAAAAACCCGCCCAGCAGCCGAATTGACTAAGGGCATGATCGAACCTACTTTGGTCACAATGGAAATTGGATGATTTGATTCAATCGACTGTACAACTAAAGGGCCTTTAGGTGACCATTTGCTGATTTGAATACCACAACCAATTTTACTTTGTAGTTCATAAATAAGATGCTGAACAAGTTGTAAAACATCTGTGTGCTGTATACAGTTTAAGCCCAATCGCCAAGCTTGATCCCCTAGCGCATACTGACCATCTTCAAGTTGTTTTGCATAATTCATGCGAATCAGACTAACAAGGTAACGATGTACCTTAGCTGGATGCATATCAAGTTTACTGGACAGCTCTTTTAAAATAATCGGCTTGTTATGCTCCAAAAGGGCATTGAGAACGGCTAAGCCCACCTCAAGTGATTGAACCCCACCAGACAACTTTTCTTCAATCATTGAATAACCCTTAATCTGCATACGATTTAGCAGTGTTCATTTGCTCTCGATATTTGATTTACATATTTAACACATAGTGCCTGAGCATTGTACAAAATAGAAATCATCTTTTTAAATGATTTAAATAGGCGAATGCTATAAGCATACAATTGTTTTTCGAGGTGTTACATATTATTTGTTAAACAACAGTACATCATCAAAAGATCTAGACCATTAAAGTTCAGCCGATAAAAATCGGTATTGGAGTTACAACGCTTCAATACCGATGAGTTCTAGCATTGTCCAACAGCAATATTTTAAATACTGATTGCTGTTGTTAGTTGAAGCTTATATAAGCTTCAGCAAAACGAGCATTGTGTACCATTAAAGCTGCTTATTATGATATTCAACTAGATATAGGATACCAAATCATGAATTATTCGATTAATAAACTTAGTAAATACCAAGTCGGCTTTGGCACCTAGACATATTCAATTGAGTATGATTATGCTCCCAACTCGTCTTCATGCAAAAAATGAGTATGCTGAGGTGCGCGTTTGGTACGACTCCACTCATCCAGCATTTCTAATTTCATTTCTTCGGTAATTCGTGCAATTTTTGCATCTGCATGCACATCGTTATAGGTTAGTTCTAAACGATGACCATTGGGATCAAAGAAATAAATCGAGTGGAAAATGCCATGGTTGGTGATGCCAAGAACTTTAACGCCATGTGCTTCGAGATGCTCTTTTGCAATCAGTAGAGTATTCAGGTCTTCAACTTCAAATGCGATGTGTTGAACCCATTGAGGGGTATTTTCGTCACGCCCCATATCTGGTTGAGTAGGCAGCTCAAAAAATGCCAATACATTTCCTTGCCCAGCATCTAAGAACAAATGCATATACGGATCAAAGGCTTTGGTCGAAGGCACATGGTCTTCAGCAAAGGCCAAAATAAAATCCATATTGAGCATTTTTTTATACCATTCCACGGTTTCTTTGGCATCTTTACAACGATAAGCCACATGGTGAATTTTTTTAATCGCAAAGCTCATGATAAAACTCCTTTATCTTTATTCCCAATCAGGTTGTTGTTCTGGAGCAGCATTGAAGAAGGCTGGAAGGGTTAAACAGTGTTGACTAATCGACTCAATCTTTGCAAAAGTGCTTAAATTAATTTTAAAGCGTTTGGCGTTATAGACTTGAGGAATCAAACAACAGTCTGCAAATGTCGGTTGTGTACCAAAACAGAATTTCCCATTTGAATCTTGTAGTTGGGCTTCTAAGCTGTTAAAACCCTCTACGATCCAGTGTTGGTACCAGTGTTTTTTTTGCTCGTCACTGAGAGCAAGATCATCTTGTAAATACTTTAAGACTCTTAAATTATTTAACGGATGAATATCGCAGGCGATCGCTTGTGCAAAAGCACGTACTTTACTTCGCGTGACGATATTTTCAGGCAATAATGAAATTGCTGGATAACGTTCTTCAAGATATTCCAAGATACTGAGTGACTGTAAAAAGCTTTGATCTTCATCCACTAAAGTTGGAACACATTGGCTTGGATTAACGGCTCGGTAAAGCTCTAGTAGTTGCTCATTCTTGACCAAATGCACGGGTTGTATTTCATAACTCAGTTGTTTGAGATTCAGTGCAATCCGAACCCGATAAGCCGCAGAGCTACGAAAATAACTATACAGTTTCATAGCTCAAGTCTTCTGTTTGATGGAAGCTAAACTGGCGCGCTGGCAAAATGCGATTGGCAACCTCACCAAAGCCCACACGGATCCCTGCTTTTTCACAGTAGCCTTTCATCACGACACGGTCACCATCTTGCAAGAAACCACGTTTTTCTCCATTCGAGAGAGTTAGCGGTTTGGTGGTATTCCATGTCAGTTCAAGTAAGCTACCATAAGCATCTTCTGTAGGACCTGAAATTGTGCCTGAACCCATCAAGTCACCGACTTGGACATTACAACCTGCAACTGTGTGGTGGGTGAGTTGCTGTGCCATAGACCAATACATATATTTAAAGTTGGTTTGGCAAATCACATCAGCTTGTGTTGATAGAGGGCTTTGAACTTCAATACTGAGGTGAATATCATAGCTGTTGGCAATATTTTCTTCTAAATAGCAAAGTGGTTTAGGTTGTTGTTCTGGACCTTTGACTTTAAACGGTTCCAGTGCTTGCATGGTCACCACCCAAGGTGAAATTGCACTTGCAAAAGTCTTGGCGTTAAACGGGCCTAATGGTACGTATTCCCATTGTTGAATATCACGTGCCGACCAGTCATTGAGCAAAACCATACCAAAAATATGATCCCAAGCATCTGCAATCACGATAGGCTCACCCAATTCAGTCGCTTTGCCAACGATAAAGGCAGTTTCTAATTCAAAATCGAGTTTACGTGTTGCAGAGAAAACAGGGCGTTCTTGATCAGGTAATTTGATTTGCCCAGAAGGTCGAACAATATCTTTGCCACTGACAATCACAGAGCTGGCACGACCATTATATCCCACAGGAAGTTCGCTCCAGTTTGGAAGCAATGCATTCTTAGGATCTCTAAACATGGTTCCGACATTGGTGGCATGTTCTTTGGACGAGTAGAAATCTGTATAGCCAGAGACTTGAATAGGTAAGTGCAAAGTGACTGTATTTTGCTTAAATAATGCGTTTTGGCGTAAAACCACATCATCACGAAGTGTTGGATTTTCAGCAGAGAGTAGACTTTGTAATGTAGTACGAACCTTTTGCCAGTTGTGTTTACCCGTTTCTATAAATTTATTCAGTGTCGCTTGATTAAAACAATCTTGATGTCCATTGATCGCTAATAGTCCATGTGCCTCTAAGTGGGCAAGGTCTATGACCCAATCTCCAATGGCAACACCCACTCGTTTTGTGCCTTGGGGTGTTTCACTAAAAATACCGTAGGGCAAATTATGTATGGTGAAATCTGATTGTGAGTCAATTTCAAGAAAACAAGTTAAATGTGAGCTCATGATTTGCTTTCCTTGTCTTTAATTTTGTTAGAGAAGATCAAAATCTTTGATATTTTTCTTAAGTATTTGAAAAACAAATGAATATAGATTTATTTAAATGCCTTATTCAAATGACTCAAGCAAGCTGTCAGTGTCTTATGATTTCTATCATACTGAAAATATTTAATTACGCAATACATAATTTAATTACATAATTCATAATAATTGTTATTTGTTGAATTTTCTGCTTATATGCGCGGTTATGAGAAAAGTAAATCAATTATTTTTCGATTAGATATAGGCATTTTTGATTAACTTATGATATACGTAATTTTGAATACAAAAATTACGAGACAGGGATGAGAATAATCATATGTCAAAACATGAGCAAGGAAACCTGAAACATGGTTTAAGCAATCGGCACATCCAGCTTATCGCGCTAGGTGGTGCAATTGGTACAGGATTGTTTCTGGGTATCTCGCAATCGATTAAGCTTGCAGGTCCTTCAGTCATACTCGGTTATGCGATTGCTGGATTTATTGCGTTTTTAATGATGCGACAGTTAGGTGAAATGGTGGTGCAAGAACCAGTCAGTGGTTCATTTAGTCACTTTGCATACAAATACTGGGGCTCATTTGCAGGTTTTATGTCTGGCTGGAATTATTGGGTACTCAATGTTTTGGTCTGTATGGCAGAGCTGAGCGCAATTGGTCTTTATATTCAATATTGGTGGCCTGAAATCCCAACTTGGATTTCAGCATTGGTGTTTTTTGTTTTAATCAACGGTATCAACTTATTGCATGTAAAATTTTTTGGTGAAATGGAATTTTGGTTCTCTATCGTCAAAATTTTGGCAATTCTAGCCATGATCGGCTTTGGTTCCTATCTACTTGCAACAGGTACAGCAGGGCCACAGGCAAGCATTAGTAACCTTTGGGCATTGGGTGGGTTTTTCCCATTTGGTGTGGAAGGTTTAGTCATGGCAATGGCTGTGATTATTTTTGCCTTTGGTGGGATTGAGCTATTTGGTATTACTGCAGCAGAAGCGCGTGATCCTGATAAAACTCTGCCTAAAGCAGTCAATCAAATTATTTATCGTATTTTGATTTTCTATATTGCAACACTGTTTATCTTATTTGCACTTTTTCCATGGAACCAAATGGCAGAAGGTGGTAGCCCATTTGTAATGGTATTTGCTTCACTGGATAGTCATGGTGTTGCGACCTTACTGAATTTTGTCATTCTTACCGCAGCTGTTTCGGTGTATAACGGGACCAGTTATTGTAGTAGTCGAATGTTACTTGGTTTAGCACAACAGGGTAATGCACCGAAGTTCCTTAAGCATATTAATAAGCGTGGTATTCCAACCAATGCGGTTTATGTTTCAGCTTTTGTTACGGTTTTATGTGTACTACTCAATTATGCATTTCCAGAAAAAGCATTTGGTTTATTGATGATGTTAGTGGTTGCTGCAATTGTGATTAACTGGGTGGTTATTTCATGGACGCATTTAAAGTTCCGTAAAGCCATGCAAACACAAGGGCAGACCACCAAGTTTCCAAGTATTGCTTATCCATTCAGTAATTATCTTTGCATTATCTTTATGTTGGGTATTCTGGTGGTAATGTCATTCACCGAGAATATGCGTATTGCGGTAATGATGATTCCAGCATGGATTCTTTGTTTGATGCTTGCTTATTATCTGAAACAACGAAAGTTAAAAAATGCACAGCAAAATGTTGTGTTAAATTCTGATGTGTAGCAAAAGATTTTAATCTTTGCAAAAGGGCTAAATTGATATTTAGCCCTTTTTGCTTTTTGTGTGATTATTAACCTATACCGAGGGTATTATTCTGCTGCTTTTAAAAAATCAATCAATTGATTGATATCATCGCTTTGTAATTGTTCACGAATTTTTAAAACCTGCTTCTCATCTAAATCATACAATTTAACTGACTGTAATTTTTCAATCTGATCCTGAGAAAACCGATATTTAATGAGTTTTGCCGGTACACCACCGACAATTGCATACGCTGGCACGTCTTGAGTGACGACTGCACCTGTAGCAACGATGGCACCTTCACCTAGCGTTACCCCTTGCATAATCATGGCACGACTGCCAATCCAACAACCATCGCCAATCACTGTATCCCCAGCGGGTAAAAAGCTACGGGTATCAAAAGGAAATGTAGAGATCCAGTCAGAGCGATGTAATTGATTGCCACCCATCATGACCACACATTCAGCCCCAAAACAAACAAAGTTACCAATATATAATTGGTCAATTGGTTTCTCTACAGTTGACGGCTTATCATGCAAATAACGCACCACGCAACGTTCAAATCCCTGATCCCAATATGCCGAATAATAAGAATAATTTCCTTTAATATGAATATTGGGATTTTTCACAGTTTTAGAAATAAACTCAAATTCGCACCAGTGTTTTACGGGGGAGTGAATAGCGTCAGTCATGGGAGTACAAAAGCTTAAGTGCAAGGGCTAGAGCGCGCATTGTAACCTTAGATTGAACTTAGATCTTGATCAGCAATTAAAAAATATTCAGTGTATTGGGTTTAAACATCAATTCTTCAGCTATTCCTTGGCTGGTATTCAAGTATTAACCTATTTTTAAATGGATCAAATGCGTGGCATGGGTATGACGAATATGATCAGCACGATGGTTAAAGTAACGATGGGTAATGTCTTTACCTGATAAATCTTCAACCACCTGATAACCCATCATTTCAACTGCATGATGCAATGCTTGCGAAGCAAACGCACCAATCAAAGGCTCTTTTAAGAAACGGATAAACTGTGACACTGCGAAGCTACCCAAACGCTCAATACCTTGTAAGACTTTATAATCAATCGAATAATCCATCACAACTTGGCTATTTTTGCCAGTAAAGGATGCAATGTTGTGTAAGGTTGCTAGGGTTGCTTGTGGGGTTAAATAATGGGTTGTGCCCAGCCATGAAAAAAATGCGGCTTGGGTGTTTTGAAATCCACTACGCGCCAAAGCATCAGACAGTTTTTCTTTTTCAAAATCAATGCCAACAAATTCCACATTGCTTGGGAGCTCACCTGTATTACTAAGCTTTTTTAATTTTTCTAATTTGGTTCTTTGTGTATCAGGATGATCAATTTCAAATATTTTGAGTTGGGGGTATTGCTGGGCCAAGCGTAATACAAAAGAGTCTAGACCAGCGCCAACCAATACATATTGTTGAATATGATCATGTTCAATCGCTTGTTTTAAAAGATCTTCTGTATAGCGAGAACGTCCAACCACTTGGCCTGTCAATTTACCAAAAGTTTGATTCATTAAATTGGAGTTTAACGCTTTACGTAGAAGAGCATTATTTAAAAGTAAACGCCATTGTGAATTGGTCATTTCAAATGCATAAGGGTCAGAGAATACTGGATCGTTGGCATTTAAATGATGATTGGCTCTAATTGCTGCCGCTGCTTCAGCAGTTTTACTTGCTCGTCCTGCTTTCATTCTCGTTCTCAATGAATTTTAATTTTTCCTCAATGTAATGCATCGAAAATATTTAACAATGGCAATTTACTTAGAGCGGTTGGTGATAAATGCTAGTTTTCTTTGAGTTCGTATGGCGGATGCATCATATTTTGCTTGGAGCAAGATTTGAGAAATGTATGGATGATGTTTGATATTTATTAAATAGATACGTGATCAGTGTTAATTTCTATGTGAATGCAGGATTGTTCTGATGTGAATGTTTTTAAACTTTTTATCTATATAGCTAAACCTTCTAATTGTATATATAAATGATTTGCATCCTGTCATTGATCATCAATGAAGCTTATGTTTTTGTATGAACTTGAAAATTTTCGGCTATGAATAAGTTTTTGTATTTTTGAATTCTAGATGATTATCCTACTGTGGGGCGACATGGATGTTGCCCTTGATGTTTGGGAATGCAGGGGTACAGGATGTACCCTTTGCCTAAACAAAGCTATTTAGACTTTAAATGTAATGTGTGGCATTGCAAGCTTTTTATAATTGAATAATTTATTTCTACATTTTTTTGATTTTATTAAGAATATTAATTATTGAAATTGTATTTTTGTGTCTTAGGCTTTGACAAAAATATTTTGAGTCGTTTTGTCTTAGTCAATAACTGATGGTTGAATATAAAAGCGATTAGTTTTTTGTTATTCATTTTATATTTTTAGCTCAATAAAAAGGGCTGAATCATCAGCCCTAGTATGTGTTAAATATATTCAACACTCACCACTTCATATTCCACTTCACCTTGTGGTGTAGTGATTTTAGCTTCGTCACCTTCATTCTTGCCAAGAAGACCACGCGCAATAGGCGAGTTCACTGAGATCTTATTGATCTTAAAGTCAGCTTCATCATCACCTACAATCTTATAGGTTTTCTTTTCTTCAGTATCCAAATTCTCAATGGTTACCGTCACACCAAAAACCACACGACCAGTTTGCTCAAGTTCCTTAACATCAATAACTTGGCAAGCACCAAGTTTACCTTCGATGTCTTGAATACGACCTTCACAAAAACCTTGTTGCTCGCGCGCTGCATGGTATTCTGCGTTTTCTTTTAAATCCCCATGTTCACGTGCTTCTGCAATTGCTGCAATAATACGTGGACGATCAACAGATTTGAGCTGTTGCAATTCTTTCTCTAAGGCTACCTTGCCTTCAGGAGTCATAGGATAACGTTGCATTGTTGTCCCTCAGTTCAGTATTTAAAAAATACAGGTTTATAAAATGAAAAAAGCCCGCCACCGATAAGATGGCAGGACTTATCGGAAACGAATTAACCTAGTGTTTGCAAATCTTGCAAGCGATATACATCCATTGGCAATTTAATTGCTAAAGCTTGGCATACAGCATCAGCACCATTCAAGGTAGTTGTGTAATACACTTTACCTTGAAGAGCAGAGCGACGGATTGAGAATGAATCCTGCTGAGCTTGTTTACCTTCAGTAGTATTGATAATGAGGTGAATCTCGCCATTTTTCAAGCGGTCGACAATATTTGGACGACCTTCAGTTACTTTATTCACACGTTCACATTCAATACCAGCCTCTTTAATGACATCATAAGTACCGCCAGTTGCGATAATTTTGAAGCCTAAATCAACCAATTTTTTCGCAATACCCGCGGCACGAGGCTTATCTGAATGACGTACTGAAATAAATACGTGCTTCACTTCACCATCAGTTGGTTTACCTGGTAAGCGATCGTTAGAGCCTAACACAGCTTTATAGAAAGCTTCACCAAAAGTTGTACCAACACCCATCACTTCACCAGTAGATTTCATTTCTGGTCCAAGGATCGGGTCTACACCTGGGAATTTGTTGAACGGGAATACTGCTTCTTTTACAGCAAAATGCGTTGGGATAATCTCTTTTGTGAATCCTTGCGATTCTAAAGATTGACCCGCCATACAACGTGCTGCAACTTTTGCTAATGATTCGCCGATACATTTAGAAACGAACGGTACTGTACGAGACGCACGTGGGTTCACTTCAAGAATATAAACGTCATTGCCTTTAACAGCAAACTGTACGTTCATCAAGCCAATCACACCAAGCTCTTTCGCCATAGCAACGGTTTGACGACGCATTTCATCCTGAATCTCTGCAGAAAGAGAGTAAGGCGGAATTGAACATGCTGAGTCACCAGAGTGAATACCCGCTTGTTCGATATGCTGCATAATACCGCCGATCACCACATCTTTGCCGTCAGATACACAGTCAACATCGACTTCTGTTGCATCATCAAGGAAATGGTCAAGCAGTACAGGTGCTTCGTTAGACGCTTGTACAGCATCACGCAAGTAACGTTTAAGTTCGTCGTCGTTGTATACGATTTCCATCGCACGACCACCAAGGACATAAGATGGACGTACAACCAACGGATAACCCACTTTAGATGCTTCAGCCATACCTTCTTCAGCAGATTTAACAATGCTGTTGCTTGGTTGACGAAGATTCAAACGTTGAATCATCTGTTGGAAACGTTCACGATCTTCTGCACGGTCAATCGCATCTGGAGACGTACCGATAATTGGTGCACCTGCTTCTTCTAAAGCACGAGCCAATTTCAAAGGTGTTTGACCGCCGTACTGTACGATAATACCTTTTGGTTTTTCTGTACGTACGATTTCTAAAACGTCTTCTAAAGTGATCGGTTCAAAGTACAAACGATCAGATGTGTCATAGTCAGTTGAAACCGTTTCAGGGTTACAGTTAACCATAATGGTTTCATAACCATCTTCACGCATTGCAAGGGCAGCGTGAACACAGCAATAATCGAACTCGATCCCTTGACCAATACGGTTAGGACCACCACCGATCACCATGATCTTGTCACGGTTAGACGGATTCGCTTCACACTCGTCATCATAAGTTGAGTACATGTAAGCAGTATCTGACTCGAACTCAGCTGCACAGGTATCTACACGTTTGTAAACAGGGTATACACCCAAGTTCCAACGGTGCTTACGGAATTGCTTTTGCGAAATGCCCATCAAGTCAGCAATACGTAAATCAGATAAACCTTTACGTTTAAATGCACGGATATTGTCAGCGTTCAAATCACCAAAACCTAAAGTTTTGATTTGCTCTTCAGACTGAATGATGTCTTGGATTTGAATCAAGAACCAACGATCGATATTGGTTGCAGCAAATACTTCATCTAATGTGAAGCCATGACGGAATGCGTCAGCAACATACCAAATACGCTCAGGACCTGGCACTTTAAGCTCGACCAAGATTTTATCTTTCGCGCCTTCAGTACCCACTGCAATTTTCTCATCAAAACCACAAGCACCGACTTCAAGACCACGAAGTGCCTTTTGTACAGATTCTTGGAAGTTACGACCAATTGCCATGACTTCACCCACAGATTTCATCTGTGTTGTGAGTGTTGCATCAGCTTGTGGGAATTTCTCGAAGTTAAAGCGAGGAATCTTGGTTACAACATAGTCGATTGCAGGTTCAAACGATGCAGGCGTTGTTCCACCAGTGATGTCATTTTTCAATTCATCAAGGGTATAGCCCACTGCAAGTTTTGCTGCAATTTTGGCAATAGGGAAACCTGTTGCTTTAGACGCAAGCGCAGAAGAACGAGATACACGAGGGTTCATCTCGATCACAACCATACGACCATCTTTCGGGTTGATACCGAACTGAACGTTTGATCCGCCTGTCTCTACACCAATTTCACGTAGCACCGCTAAAGAAGCATTACGCAGTAATTGGAACTCTTTATCTGTTAGTGTCTGTGCAGGTGCAACAGTAATGGAGTCACCGGTATGCACACCCATTGGATCGAAGTTTTCAATGGTACATACAATGATACAGTTGTCGTTTTTGTCACGAACAACTTCCATTTCATATTCTTTCCAGCCAATTAATGATTCATCAATCAATAATTGTTTGGTTGGAGAAAGATCAAAACCGCGTTCACAGATTTCAATGAATTCTTCTTTGTTATAGGCGATACCACCACCTGAACCACCCATCGTAAATGATGGGCGGATAATCACAGGGAAGCCAAAACGGGCTTGAATTTCAAGCGCATGTTCCATGCTTTCTGCAACATCAGCACGCGGACATTCCAAACCAATTTTACGCATTGCGATATCGAAAAGTTTACGATCTTCTGCTTTTTCGATGGCTTCTTTGGTCGCACCAATCAATTCAACATTGTATTTTTCTAAAATACCGTTGGCATCTAGTGCCAATGCACAGTTTAATGCCGTTTGACCACCCATTGTCGGAAGAACCGCATCTGGGCGTTCTTTCTCAATGATTTGTGCAACAGTTTGCCACGTAATCGGTTCGATATACGTTGCATCTGCCATAGTTGGGTCAGTCATAATGGTGGCTGGGTTAGAGTTCACCAAAATAACACGGTAGCCTTCTTCACGAAGGGCTTTACATGCTTGTGCACCTGAGTAATCGAACTCACATGCTTGCCCGATGACAATCGGACCCGCACCAATAATTAAGATGCTTTTAATGTCTGTACGTTTAGCCATGATCGCTTCCTTAATTACTTCTTAGATGCTTCAATAAGTTCGATGAAATGATCGAACAATGGGGCACAGTCATGTGGACCAGGGCTTGCTTCAGGGTGACCTTGAAAGCTAAACGCAGGTTTATCTGTACGATGAATACCTTGTAAGGTTTGATCGAACAAAGATTTATGCGTAGCTTTGAGGTTTGCAGGTAAGGTTTCTGCATCTACTGCAAAGCCATGGTTTTGAGAAGTAATCATCACTGTACCATTTTCAAGATTCTGTACAGGATGGTTTGCACCATGGTGACCATGTGGCATTTTCACCGTTCTAGCGCCAGAAGCTAAAGCTAGAATTTGATGACCCAAACAAATACCGAAAACTGGTAGGTTTGTAGTTTCAACAATGGTTTTTACTGCCGCAATTGCATAATCACATGCTGCTGGATCGCCAGGTCCATTTGACAAAAATACGCCATCTGGATTTAACGCCAATACTTTTTCAGCAGGTGTTTGTGCAGGAACAACAGTTAATTTACACCCACGGTCGGCAAGCATACGTAAGATGTTGGTTTTGACACCGTAATCGTATGCAACAACATGAAACTTTGTTTCAGGTTGAGAAAAGCCTTGGCCCAGTGTCCATGAGCCTTCGGTCCATTCAAAACCTTGTGGGTCACAACATTCTTTCGCAAGGTCTAAACCATCTAGACCACCAAAGGCACGTGCTTTTGCAATAGCTTCTTCTTCAGTAATATTATCGCCGGCAAGAATGCATCCGTTTTGTGCGCCTTTGTCACGTAAAATACGTGTCAATTTACGAGTATCAATATCTGCAATGGCAACGACATTATGTTGTTGTAAATATTCGCCAAGAGACTGAGTAGCTCGGAAATTGCTGTGTAATAACGGTAGGTCACGAATGATTAAACCATTCGCCCAAACTTTATGAATTCGACCTGATTCAGCGTCTTCTTCATTACAACCAGTATTACCGATATGAGGATAAGTTAAAGTTACAAGTTGCTGTGCATAACTAGGGTCGGTCAAAATTTCTTGATAACCAGTCATGGCAGTGTTAAAAACGACTTCACCAGTCGTACTTCCCGTAGCGCCGATCGATGTACCTTTAAAAACAGTACCGTCAGCAAGGGCTAAAATGGCGGGGGTGCTCAAACCATAGCTCCTGAACTAAAACCACAAAAATAGGGCTGTAAAAAAGCGAGTAGACGAAAAAAAAGGAAGGCTTACTAAATCCTACCCTCCTCTTGTCTGCTCGCTTGTAACTTAACAGCGCATTATACGCATGAGCCCCTCGAAAGTCTATTTTATTTCGAGGGATAATCTAAGATAAATACCTTGCTATTTATCATTAATTCTGCTTTTAAAGTGAAATATTTGAAATTGTAAGTATTTAATTATTGTTAGACAAATCAAAATCTAAAATTTATCTTTTCAATGTATCTTATTGACTCACATTCCAGGGGGAATCAATATGACAATATCTAAAGAAAGTGTTACAGAGAAAGTAACCAAAGACACCGCAGCTTTGAAAGAAGTTGTAACTGAAACTACAGAGAACTTAGAGAAGTTAGGTAAAGAAGCGCAGCAGAAAGTTGCTGAAGCTGTTACAGAAACTAAAACTAAGCTTGAAGCAGAGTCAGAGCAATTAACTGAGCAAGTTCAAGATCAAGTACAAAACTTTAAACAAGATTTGGTGCAACGTCTTGATGTGATCAAATCACAATTTTCCACTTCACAAAAAGATTTGGCTGAATTGGCTGATTTCTTAAAATCAGAATTAAGCATTTTAGTGAAAGAGTTAACTGAAGTTGGTAAAGAAATTCGTGAAGACGTTTCACAAATTTCGAGCAAACATAAAGTTCAGTTAACTGAAACTTTAAAGCGTTCTAAAGATCACACTTTAGAAGTTTGGAATAAAGTAACGACAAAACAATAAGATATGTAAGGCTTATGTTTTAAGAAAAGCTATTTTTAAGAAAAATGGCAATAAAAAAGTGAGGCAACTAGCCTCACTTTTTTTATTTTCAAGCTCAGTTTACATAATTGTAGTCTAAAATGTATGTAACCAATCACGTTTATTGTGAAAGTCGGCCTGTTGGCCACTGTGTTGCATGGCAAAGAAATGTTGACCTTGCGTGGTATTTAAAACAGCGCTTAAACCCAAAAATAAGTCTGACCATTTTAATTTATTGGCAAGCATAAACTCGCTAAGATCTATGCTGACATTTAATCCATAATGTGTGCGCTTTAACTGATTTAATTCAATGTCATAAGCAGCGACTGGTGGCATATTTTCAGGATAACGATATTCTTCAAATTGATAAGCTTGCCAAGCTTGAGAAGGGGATAGATTAATTTCACGATAATAATCTTCGCCTTGCACACCTATAAAAATCTCAAAACAGGTATTTTCCCAAAGCAAATCCTGACGCGGATTTGCTGTAACCAGTTCAGGATAAATTATGAATTGATTGGGATCTCTTAACCAATAACCGACATTGAGCGTATACGGGCTAATTTGTTCAATCGCACCAACTAGGGAGATACTTTGAAAACGACGATCAAATGCATTCAGTTCGAAACTTGCCATGAAAATAAATCTTAATTTGAAAGATGAGCGTGGCGAACTAAATTAGACAATTTTGGATTTTGTTTCGCAGCTTTTTTATAAAGCAATGCAATTTTACCAATTGTTTGAACAACTTCAGCACCAGTAACATTTGCAATTTCAGTAATCGTTGCAGCACGTGCTTCGCGGTCTTCACCAGTAACCTTGACTTTAATTAACTCGTGATCATTTAAAGCACGGTTTAATTCTTCAACGACACTTTCAGTCAAGCCTTTATCGCCAAGCATTACAACAGGATTTAACGCATGGCCGATTTGACGTAAACGTTTACGTTCTTGGATAGATAGAGCCGCCATATAAAGATAACCTAATTTTAGAAACGACTTAGTATAACAAAAGCCATATCACTACGCTGTAAATTCTGTAGAAATAATCGATGAAGCTTATTCAAAAAAACATATCAATATCTGTCGATTTAAATCAATATGAATACTGCAATGAGAATTTTTTTCACGTACAATCAGAAGTTAGTTATCGGTTTAGATCAAGAGAGTTATGGCTACACGCATTACCAACCAGAAGTTATCCAAAAGTAGTCGTGCGTGGATGAGAGAGCATTTAGATGACCCTTTTGTGAAAAAAGCACAAAAAGAAGGTTACCGCGCTCGCGCTGCATATAAACTTCTTGAAATTCAAGAAAAACACAAAATGATTAAACCAGGTATGACCGTGGTTGACTTGGGTGCTGCGCCAGGAAGTTGGTCGCAAATCGCTGGTAAACTGGTTGGTGATAAAGGTTTAGTGATTGCTTCAGATATTTTGGAAATGGATGCTTTGCCTGATGTTACCTTCTTACAAGGTGATTTTAGAGAAGAAGAAGTTTTTGAAAAATTGTTAAATATTTTAAATGGACGCACTGTAGACGTTGTAATTTCAGATATGGCCCCCAATACATCAGGTAATAGGGCTGTAGATCAACCTCGCCAGATTTACTTGTGTGAACTTGCGTTAGATTTTGCCAACAAGGTTCTTGGACCAAAAGGGCAGTTTTTAGTTAAAGTTTTCCAAGGAACTGGTTTTGATGAGTTCCGAAAGCAAGTCGTGGATAGTTTTGATGTGTTAAAAACAGCAAAACCAGCTGCTTCACGTGCACGTTCAAAAGAAGTTTTTTTAATTGGACAGGGCCGTAAAAAAGTTTCGCAATAGGTGGTGGTTTTAAGGTATGTTCATTCTTCGTAATGAATTGCCAACAAATACTTGCCAAGTTGTTAAAAATTGTGCATTTTGTACCTTTTTAACCTTTATTGCGAAATTCATTACTCGCTTTTTGTTACGATCAAGCAAGATTGAGCCTGATCAAAATAGTTATATATGGGAATAAAGCTTTGAGCGATTACTTCAAAAATGCCGTATTGTGGCTGGTCATACTGGGTGTGCTGATCTTAATTTTCAGCAATCTCAGTGACCGCAGTAAGCCTTCTGCGATGAATTATTCAGAATTCGTCACAGCGGTGAATGCTGGTCAAATTAGTAAAGTCACAATTGATGGTGAAAGAATAAGCGGCGAAAAAAAGAACGGTTCGAACTTTGAAAGTATTCGCCCAGCAGTTCAAGATCCTGAATTGATGCCTACACTCATCAAAAATAACGTTGTTGTTGAAGGTACTGCACCTCAACGTCAAGGTTTATTGATGCAACTTCTCATCGCAAGCTTTCCTGTGCTTTTAATTATTTTATTGTTCATGTTCTTTATGCGTAACATGGGTGGTGGTGCAGGTGGTAAAAATGGACCAATGAGTTTTGGTAAATCTAAAGCGAAAATGCTTTCAGAAGACCAAATCAAAGTGACCTTTACCGATGTTGCTGGTTGTGATGAAGCAAAACAAGAAGTTGTAGAAATCGTTGATTTCTTGAAAGACCCCGCAAAATTCAAACGCTTAGGGGCAACGATTCCTAAAGGCGTATTGATGGTTGGTCCTCCAGGTACAGGTAAAACTTTACTTGCAAAAGCGATTGCTGGTGAAGCCAAAGTTCCATTCTTTAGTATTTCAGGTTCTGACTTCGTTGAAATGTTCGTTGGTGTTGGTGCATCTCGTGTGCGTGACATGTTCGAACAGGCGAAACGCCATGCACCATGTATCATCTTTATTGATGAGATTGATGCAGTCGGTCGTCATCGTGGTTCAGGTACAGGTGGTGGTCATGATGAACGTGAACAAACACTAAACCAAATGCTTGTTGAAATGGATGGTTTTGAAGGTAATGAAGGAATTATCGTCATTGCGGCAACAAACCGTGCGGATGTACTAGATAAAGCATTACTTCGTCCGGGGCGTTTCGACCGTCAAGTGATGGTGGGGCTGCCAGATATTAAAGGTCGTGAACAGATCTTGGCAGTGCATTTAAAGAAACTTCCTTCGGTAACTGGTGTTGATCTTAAGGTATTGGCACGTGGTACACCTGGTTTCTCTGGTGCGCAATTGGCGAATCTTGTCAATGAAGCTGCATTATTTGCTGCTCGTCGTAACAAGAACACCGTCGATATGCATGACTTTGAAGATGCAAAAGATAAGATCTACATGGGTCCTGAGCGTAAGTCGATGGTGATCCGTGAAGAGGAACGTCGTGCAACTGCTTATCATGAAGCAGGTCATGCCATTGTTGCAGAAATTCTTCCAGGGACTGACCCTGTGCATAAAGTAACAATTATGCCACGTGGTTGGGCTTTGGGTGTAACTTGGCAATTGCCAGAACATGATCAAACCAGCCATTACAAGTCTAAGATGTTGAATGAACTTTCAATCTTATTTGGTGGTCGTATTGCAGAAGAAGTTTTCATTGATCAAATGTCAACGGGTGCGTCTAACGACTTTGAACGTGCAACCAAAATGGCACGCGCAATGGTGACCAAGTACGGTATGTCAGACAAAATGGGCGTGATGGTCTATGAAGATGAAAACCAAAATGGTTTCTTCGGAAATGTCGGTAGCCGTACAATTTCTGAAGCAACGCAACAGCAAGTTGACCAAGAAGTACGTCGTATCCTAGATGAACAGTATCGTGTTGCGCGTGATATCCTTGAAAATAACAAAGATATTGCTCATGCAATGGTAAAAGCTTTGATGGAATGGGAAACGATTGATCGTGATCAGATCCGTGACATCATGGAAGGTCGTCCTCCTCAGCCACCTAAGGTTTATGTTGCGGAAAATCCAGTGCTTGATGTAACACCTACAGATGGTCCATCAACGCCACCACCATTGCCAGCGACCTGATCAGTCAGTAAATAAACAAGAGCCTCAATCGAGGCTCTTTTTTTATACAAAAAAATTCACAGATAAAAATCACTGTGTTATTGATTTGAATTGTTAAACTAGCCTGAATTGAATACGGAGAATTGACATGCAACTGATGCCACTACCTAAGCAAATTTTGCAATGTGGGCGTTTGATTCTGGATTTATCGCAAGCACATGTCATGGGCATACTGAATGTCACTCCAGATTCATTTAGCGATGGTGGGAAACATGATCAAAAAGATCAAGCTGTTGCTTATGCCAAGCAAATGATTGCTGACGGTGCGACAGTAATTGATGTTGGAGGGGAATCTACACGCCCTGGTGCCTCTTCAGTTGAAATTGCTGAGGAAATACGTCGTGTCGTTCCTGTGGTTGCTGAATTAGCCAAATTGGATGTCATTATTTCAATAGATACCTCACAACCAGAAGTGATTTGTGAGGCGGTTAAGGCTGGTGCGCATATTTGGAATGATGTCCGTGCCTTAACTCGTCCACATGCCTTAGAGACTGCTGCAGAGCTCAATATCCCTGTGATTATTATGCATATGCGAGGCGAGCCAACCACAATGAATCATCTTGATCAGTATGAAAATGTTACTCTAGAGGTAATTGCTGAATTACAGCAACGAGTAGATGATGCACTACAGGCAGGAATTCACCCCAAAAATATTATGATAGATCCTGGTTTTGGTTTTGCTAAAAATGCGCAACAAAATTTAAAGCTTCTTAATGAGTTTTATCAATTGAACAAAATGGGCTATCCAATTTTATCAGCCTTATCACGTAAGCGCTTTATCGGTGAAGCTCTAGATGGTGCAGATGCAAGTCATCGTGCTGTGGGTAGTGTTGCTGCACACTTGCTCAGCATTCAACAGGGCGCGTGTATGGTGCGTGCACATGATGTAAAAGCGATGTCGGATGCAATTAAAGTATGGCAAGCCATGTGCTCTGCAATTTAATGATGAATAGTCAATAGCCCCTGATATTGTTTGATCTTTTTTAAAATTTAGATTATCTACATCTGAAGAATTAATCAGTTAAATTACTCAATCAATTTGGTGAATTGTATGGTTTGTGTTATATAAGCGCGTGAATTGCTGTTTTATTTTAGGTTGCAATGTTTAACGATCTACTTCTCCCAATGTTCGATGATGAATATTATCCAGATATTCTAGTTGCTGAGGTTAAGCAACTTATTGAAAATTTTGCTAAAAAAGTGGCAAAAACCAGCTTTAGTGATGCAGAAATTTATTCTATGGCAAAACTGACTGTGATTGAAATTAATGAAATGAAGCCACAGTTTGAGGATCTTGATTCTTCTTTGGATGGTACTGCGGCTGATTATATTGCTGAGGCAATGATGATGGTGGTACAAGACCAAGGGTATCTCGATATTGAAATGGAAGAACTTGTTGCAAATAGAGAGTGGTAAGCCACTCTCTTTTTTTGCTATGGATTTTTAGAGACAAACAAGTACAGTCAATCAGTCAAAAACTCAGATACAAAAATATAGTTTTTCTTAATTAATATTTTAAATTAAATCAATTGCATAGAGAATGATTTTTTTGATTATAAAAAGTGTGCAATGCCACACCTTACATTCAAAGTTTAAATACCTTTATGTAGGCGATGCCTCACTTTTAGTAGTAGATGCCAAACATTGCGCTGTAAGCACAGCTATGCTTTGTTTTTGCTCATGTTGGGCGAGGGGTACTCCTGTACCTCCGCTCAACGGAGATGTCCATATCGCCTCACGATAGGATCATCATCTATGATTCAAAGTACAAAATGAATCGATAACCAATAGTTTATAAAAGTTTATACAAAAATATAAGCTTCATTTATGCTTAATGACTTGAAGCAAATCATTTGTATGAATAATTAGGTGGTTTGACTATAGAATGGCAAGCTTAATTCCTTACTTATATATGCTACTTATTAAGCTGTTTTTTCGATAAAAACATAAATATGTATTAAATTTAAACATTTAAATATCAATTGCTTAAAGTATGAGCATTGGTGTGTTTGAATGCTTGACGTATGGTAGATAAGTTTAGATAATGCGCACACAGTTTATGGCTATGTAGCTCAGTTGGTTAGAGCACCGCACTCATAATGCGGGGGTCACAGGTTCAAGTCCCGTCATAGCCACCATTTTTATAGACCATGCTCACTGCATGGTCTCTTTTTTTGCATCATCAAAAGATTAGTAGATACAGATAAAAATTATCATCGTGCTATGAATATTTAGAATACTGAAAAAATCCAGTTGAATGTTTGATTAAGCTTTTTCTGCTAAATAATTTTCTATAAATCTTTGTGTTTGCGTGTCAAGGTAGAATGGCGCAATCAAGGATTGAATAATCTCATCCAATAAGCCATGTTGGTCCAAAGCACCTAGTGTATGCGGAATAAAGCGATCTGCTTCGATAAATAAATCGTTTTGATCTAAGCCAACTGAGTGTAGTAATTCTTGTAAGCTATATTCCCCAAAGTATTCATAAAATGCTTCGACAACATTTAAAATGACCTGTTGCATATATTCTGTTTGACGTAATTCTTTCCAAGTTTCATAGACAAGAATAAAGAATTCTTCAAAATCAATGGATTGAAGTTGAGAGAAAGCCTCTTTTAATGTGCGTTGCTTAACTTCATTCCAAACATGTGTAGCAATATCTGCTAGGTCTTCATTAGGCAGTAGAATGATATTGCTGAGTTGGCTACGGATAGCAGTTGCAAGTTGCTGTTCTAACTTAAGCTCAATATTGTGTTGCTGATCTTGAATAAAGCTGATGACTTTAGCGCCAATGCGGTTATGTTTAACTGTATATTGACGTAGCTGATTGAGCCAAGGGGTATTGTTTTCTAAAATCTGATTGGCAAGCTGTAGGCTAACTTGTTGAATTTGGGGGTTGTGTTGTAAGTTTTCTTGAATATAGTCCCTTAATTGTTCTAATTCTAATATTTTAAACAGCCACAGTTCAAAAGATTCATCTGAGAGTAGATCATTGAAAATGGTTTGGCTATGAATGGCATATTGATGAATTTTTTGAGCGACGACACCAATAAATTCAAGAATGTCAGAGCCTAAATTCAATTCAAAAGCATATTTTTGCACTACAGACTGCAGTTGCTCAAGTTGAATCACATTTTTTAAAAGAATTTTGTCTGCATTCTGATAGGTTTGAGAAATAAAATTTTGAATAAATTGCGGATTTTTTTGATCTAAGAGTTGTTTTTTTATAAAGCGAACTTGCTCAAGCAAGAGTGCTTGAGCAAGTTCCTGAGCAAAGCTCGAAGGTGGTGGTGAATTATTCACATTCACGAGGCTTATACACCTGCTTTCCAGCCATTCACAATCGGATAACGGCGTTCACGGCTAAATGCACGTGAGCTGATACGCGGTCCAATTGAACCTTGACGACGTTTGTATTCATTACGGTCAACAAGCTGAATGACTTTTTCCACGATTGCACGTTCAAAACCTTTGGCAATGATGTCTTCTTGGCTTTGTTCTTCCTCAATATATGCATATAGAATGGCATCAAGTACATCATAAGCAGGTAAAGAGTCTTGGTCTTTTTGATCAGGACGAAGTTCTGCTGATGGTGGACGTGAAATAACCCGTTCAGGAATCACAGGCGTTTCAGAAATACTGTTACGGTATTTAGCCAATTCAAAGACAATGGTTTTATAAACATCTTTGAGTACAGCAAAACCACCTACCATATCGCCATACAGTGTGCAGTAACCTACAGAAAGCTCAGACTTATTGCCTGTTGCAAGCACAAGGTTACCAAACTTATTGGACAAGCCCATAAGCAATGTACCACGTGCACGTGCTTGAAGATTTTCTTCAGTTGTATCCGCAGGTGAGTTACCAAAGAATGGGAACAAGGTCTGCATAAAGCTATTTACGATAGGATGAATTTCGGCAATGCCAAAAGTAACACCCATACGTTTTGCTTGTTCAGTGGCATCTTCCACACTAATTTGTGATGTGTAAGTAAAAGGCATCATCACGGCTTGAACTTTATCTGCGCCAATCGCATCAACTGCAATTGCCAAGGTTAAAGCTGAGTCGATACCGCCTGATAGTCCTAAAATCACACCAGGGAAACCAGAGCGTTGTACATAGTCGCGTGTTGCTAAAACCAAAGCTTGATAGATCTCAGCCATAGTGTTTAATGCTGGCGCAGCTTCAACCACTTGATAGGCTTTGTTTTCTATTTGGTAGTCAGCAAAGTAGAGATCTTCTTTAAAGCTTGGTGCTTGTAACGCAACTTCACCTGAATGGTTAATGACAAAACTGGTTCCGTCAAAAATAAGATCATCTTGACCACCCACTTTGTTGATATAAACCACATTGAGGTGAAGCTGTTTTGCCAATTCTTTTAACGTTTCAATACGATGTTGTGGTTTACCTACTTCATATGGGGAAGCATTCAATACTAGAACACTTTCCACATTAAGTTGAGCAAGCTGTTGAACAGTATTTAGAGACCAGACATCTTCACAAATGAGTACACCAAATTTATGACCTAGATACTCAAATACAAGATGTTGATGGCCTTCATTAAAATAACGTTTTTCATCAAAAACGCTGTAATTAGGAAGGTTTTGTTTGTTATAAACACCTAAAACTTGACCATCTTTCATCACTGCAGCAGCATTATAGCGTTGACCATCATCAGTAAGATTGGCAAAACCAAATACCATCACAATGTCTTTAACAGTAGACAGTTTTTCGAAAGCTTGTGCTGTACGCTTTGCTAGGCTTGGGCGTAAAAGCAAATCTTCGGCAGGGTAACCGATTATAGAAAGTTCAGGGAAAACAACAATTTCAGCATTCTGTTTTTTTGCATCATTGGCTTGTTCAATCATTTTCTGAACATTTGACTCAATATCACCAATGAACGGAGAGAATTGCGCGAGAGCAATTTTAAAACTTTTCATTTAAACCAAATCCTATTCCAATAGGGTAATTTATACACAAATTGTTGATTTTTAAAATGTAGTTATTCAACATAAGTATATAGATATCACAGAAATTGCCAAAGGGCGAAACTATAAAATCATTAAAAATCATCAAAAATCTTTATTTTCTTGCAAGGCAAAAATTTCAGACATTGAGTATTTTAACTAAAAAAACGTCAGAAGCTAGTGATTCATCAAGTTTATTCAGTACACCATCAATGACCTCATGAATTTAGAGTATTTCTTTTATAGAAACTAGTGATTTTTCATTATTTTTTTGGATTTTATATTGGGAAAGATCAGCTTTAAATATTTTTTGTGAAATACATCACTTTATTTGTTTGAATTAGCATCAAAAAGCAATTAAATAGAAGAGTTGCCTGAATTTTTATTCAGAATAATATTTTCAATTCGATTTAAATAAATATCTTTCGCAATATCTCCTTGTTGTTCAATATTATAATCAAAATAAGGTTTTCCTTGAATCAGAGTGTAGCGATAAGGGTTGTATTTACCAAAACTTAGATAGAGTGCGGATTGTAAAATAGCACCTTTGAGTAATACATTTTCTTGACGCTGATATTGATAAACATGGGCCATTTCATGAATAAAAACAGCTTGATAACCCAAGCTCATACAGGAAAAGTCTTCACAATAGTCTGCATCTTTTAAGTGAATATAGCCATTGGGCGCCATCAAAATCCCAACAGGCTGCCACGGTAAATAAGGATGATTCATCACCTTGACTTGGCTGTAGTCAATTAAATCTCCAAATACACTTTGGCTAATACGAATTTCGCCATCTGTCAATTTTCGATATTTGAATTGATCCAATTGGAGAAGCTGTACAAAGCGCCAAATGAAATTGAACATTGTTTAATTTTGTTCTGTTTAAAGAGTACATCATTAAGTTTAGCACTGATTCAGTTTGACCCAAAGATTAACTGTGACTCAGTAACACCATGATAAAAGAAAATGTCTGTTGTTTTTATAGGCTGAAATGAACTTTTTATTGATAAATCTTCATTTGACTGGTTTTAGTGATTCAGAGAATGTAATTGTGTGGGTGACTAAGTATCTCTTAATGATTTCACTCTTTGTAAATCACAATAAAAGGGAAGCGGGTATAGTTTAAGCAATGCGTAAATCAACAAAGTCACCTATCTGTTTCAGCATTTATAACTGTTACGCTTTATTGCAAATTGAGACATCCAAGATTTTATATAAGTGGTGATTTTGTCATATGTAGCTTTATAACAATTTAGAATTCTACAAATTAATATTCTACAGTTTAATATTCTGCCTATTCTTTTCAATTCTTTTGTTGGTTCAGCATACCTAATATTTAAGTCATGATGTCAGCATGTCAAAAGTGATGATTTATCCACAAAGGTCATTATTTATCAGTAGAGGCAATCTCCTCTCTTATTTGTCAGACACTTTATTGAATAGTCATAAATTGCCAATGGATTGACCTGAAATGTCAGTGGTATTTGAATCAAGATGACTTACTTTTTCAAACATAAATATGATTTTTACTTGAAATGTGAATTTGTACTGGTTTCAGTCAAATCCTTGCTCCGTAAATAACCAATGGGTGCTATATGTTACTTGCTAAGCCTGTCAAAAAAGTGTTTGCAAAAGCTTTTCCAAGCCGATTGCCTGATTTAAAAGATCAGATTGCAAATATTCCGATTCGTCACTTCAATTTTAAATTTAGCTCGGATGAAATGGATGTTAAATTTTTTATGCAGAAAGAGTGGGCAAGTGCTTATTTTGCAGCGCTGTCAATTTTTTTGACCTATGGTGAAGAGTTAGTGATTGAAACTGCACGACATCATCGTGATCAAATACAAGATCCTGTTTTAAAACAGCGTTTGACTAGTTTGATTGGGCAAGAGGCAATTCACTCAAAAGTCCATGAAGAATACAATGAAACTATGATTCCAAATAATTTGCCAGTGCAGTTGTATCGGTTTTTAGCAGAACAGGTTTTTAATCATACTTTTTTAAAATTCCCACAACCTTTAAAGCTCTCAATGATGGCTGGGATTGAGCATTTCACAGCTGTCTTTGCTCAATATGCCATGACTCATCAAGACATCTTTAATCATTCTCTCGATGAAAAGACACGTGCTTTATGGTTATGGCATATGCTGGAAGAATCTGAGCATAAAGATATTGCTTATGATACTTATCAAGTGCTGTCTGCAAACTATCCATTACGAGTTTCGGGATTCTTTATTGCGCTGATTACTTTGGGTTTAGGCGTAGGTGCTGGCGCATTGATGTTGCCATTTTTACGACGTCCAATGAATACCTTTAGTCTAAGTTTTTGGAAAGAGGCAAAGGGCAGTTGGGATTTATTATTTAGTCGAGATAATGGTGTTTTTGGTAGCAGTTTAGGTCATATTTTTGATTATTTACGTCCAGACTTTCATCCTAATGATCATGATACAACTGAGCTTTTAGACTATTTCAAAAAAGAGTTACTTGATCCTGAAACAGGTACACTCACCCCTTATTTTGTTAAAGCGTTTACACCTGCTTTACGGGTGTAATTCTATTCAGTCTCTGCGTTCAACATTCTATTTAATATGAAAATGATGTTGTAGATCAATACTGAGCTTTTTCATCAATTTTTTGAAGGAAAAGCTTTTTTTAAAGCTGTGATTCTAACCAAGCATCTCATAAAAATTGTTTTTAAGGGACATTCTTTATCAGTGGAGGCAACTTCTCAAAGTGATTGTCTGACAATTATATAAGGTTGTCATAATTTGCAAACCGAATGAATGCATGTGCCAATGGTAATTGACAAGGCTTGTCGTAATTTTTAGCCATCAAAGTAGAGTTTTTACTCAAAAGGCGATCTGTAAGTCATCAGCATTAAGACGATGAAATGGATTGCCATATTAAATGAATAAAGAGTACCAGCTATGTTCGCAAAGCCACTTAAGAAAGCCGTAGCCAAAGTTTTTGCTGCGGCACCATTCAGTCTGGAAAATCAAACGCCGATTATTCCAATTCGACATATGAAGTTTGATTTTGATCCAGAGCAAGTAGATCACCGATTTTATATGGATGCAGAATTGGCAAGTGCATATTTTGCATCACTGTCGATTTTTTTAACCCGAGGTGAAGATCTCGTAATTGATACTGCACGTTATCATCGTGATTTCATAACCGATCCATTATTAAAGCAACGTGTTACCTCACTGATCGGTCAAGAGGCTATTCATTCAAAGATGCATGAAGAGTTAAATGATGCTTATTTAATTCGTGATTTGCCAGTGAAACTCTTTCGTACTTGGGCTGGCTGGGCATTTGAATATGGGTTTGAGCGTCTTCCACAACCAATGAAATTATCATTGATGGCAGGCATTGAGCATTTCACGGCGGTACTTGCAGAATACATGATGAATCATGAAGAAGTGTTCTTCCGTTCACAAGACGAAAAACAACGGGCAATTTGGATGTGGCATATGCTTGAAGAGTCAGAGCATAAGGATATTGCTTTCGATGTGTTTCAAGAATTATCCAATAACTATTTATTGCGTATTGCAGGATTCTTTCCCGCATTGATCACAATTTTGGTGCTGATTTCAGCTGCATCATTTTTAGTGCCTTTCTATCGCAACCCTAAGAACTTGATTAGCTTACGTTATTGGAAAGAAATTCCATATAATTTTCGCCTTATCTTTGGCTTAAAAGATGGGGTCTACGGCAGCAGCTTTAAGCATATTTTTGATTATCTGCGTCCCGATTTTCATCCAAATGATCATGACACATCTGAATTTCTGGACTATTACAAAGAGAAACTGCTGAATCCAAAGACAGGGCTTCTTACGCCATATTTGACGAAAGAGTTTTATCCTGCATTGCGTTCATAAAACCTAAAAGAGATGGATTTAAAGTTTATGGGAATTTTTTCTAAAAAAGTTAAGCCGAGCTACAGTGCTTATGCAGTTGTGACAGGCGCAGGCAGTGGCATTGGACGTAGTTTTGCAATGGAGCTTGCAAAACGCGGAGGAACAATTGTTTGTGCTGACATAAATTTGGATGCAGCCAAAGAAACTGTCAGTTTGATTGAATCAGGAACGTCAGCAAAAGCATTTGCTGTGCAATGTGATGTTGGTGTGAAAGAGCAAGTAAAAGAACTTTCTGAACAAGCCGAAAAATTAATGAATCACCCTGTAAGCCTGATCATTAATAATGCGGGTGTGGGATTGGGCGGTAAGTTTGATGAAGTTTCACTGGAAGATTGGCAATGGTGTATGCATGTCAACCTCTGGGGGGTTATTCATGGTTGTCACTATTTTGTTCCTCAGTTTAAGCAACAAGGATATGGGGCTATTATCAATGTTGCTTCAGCTGCGGGTTATACAGCAGCTCCCGAAATGACCGCTTATAACGTGACCAAATCCAGTGTGCTGGCATTGTCAGAAACTCTTTCAGCAGAACTTCGCGGTGACAACATTCGAGTGAATGTGTTGTGTCCAACATTAGTGCCTACAAATATTATGAAAAATGGTCGTTTGCCTGGTCATTATGCGGGTTTAGCAGATGATTTATTGATGAATCATGCATTTACCACCAGTGATCAGGTGGTGGTTAAAACCTTAAATAATTTGGATGCAGGCAAGCTGTACACCATTCCTCAGCCAGATGCAAAACTGTTTTGGATATTAAAACGTGCATCACCCGCGTTATATGCCAAAGCGTTGGGTATTGGATATCCATTATTTAACAAATACATCAAATAAGCTGCGAGTAGATCAAAATGACAACAGAAACAACTTTAGCTAAGCTACCTGAAGAGAACAGCGTAGAGCAAAAAACAACCCAAACTACAGTTGAAGATATTAAACAGGTGACTCAACCGAATATGGCACAAGATAAGTCACTTGCAGCAAAACAGCTTAAAGAAAAAGCGTCAGTTCAGAAGCAAGCCGAGGCAAAGACTGTTACAAAGCCAGCGAAAGAAAATACCGCTAAAGCTGAAGTCCAAACTCAGTCTAAAGCTAAAAATAAAGCTGATACTCAAATAGCGTCTACCTCTGAAAAGCTTGAACAGCCCACAGAGAAAAGTGCTCCAACAACTCAGCAGAAAGATGCTGTACATGTATATGATACCATCGTGGTTGGTGCGGGTATTTCAGGGATTGCTGCTGCTTATAAAATGAATCAAGCAGGCTATAATGATTATGTGGTACTTGAAAAAGCCAGTCGTGTGGGGGGAACATGGCGCGACAATAATTATCCGGGCTGCGGTTGTGATGTACCCTCAGCACTTTATTCATTTTCTTTCTCACCAAGCCATAAATGGAGTCATTTATTTGCCAAGCAACCAGAAATTCTAAGCTATTTAGAAGAGGTGGTGGAAAAATATGACCTTGGTGAGAAAATTGAATTTAATAATGAATTAATCAGTGCCAAATGGGATGAAGCACAACATATTTGGTACTTAGAAACCTCTAAAGGTCAATATCAATCAAAGACAGTGATCTTTACGACAGGACCGATTACTGAACCTGCTTTGCCGAAATTAAAAGGAATTGAAAGTTTTAAAGGTGAAATGTTCCATTCAGCACGTTGGAATCATGATTATGATTTAACGGGTAAGCGTGTTGCAGTGATTGGTACAGGGGCTTCTGCAATTCAGTTTATCCCACAAGTACAACCTTTAGCGAAACAGCTGATCGTATTCCAGCGTACAGCACCGTGGGTACTACCCAAGGCGGATATGGAGTTAAACGAAACGGCTAAAGGGATCATTTCTCGATTCCCAATCATTCAACAAACTTGGCGTAATAGCATTGCACAGATTTTAAATGGGATTAACTTTGGATTGCGTAATCCTAAAGTATTGGAACCTGTTAATTTCCTAAGTAAGCAATTACTCAAACTACAAATTAAAGATGAAACTTTGCGTAAAGCAGTGACACCGAACTTTACTATTGGATGTAAGCGCTTATTGTTTGCAAACAATTATTATCCAGCACTACAACAAGATAATGTGAATCTGATTGCACATGGTTTGGTTGAAATTGATGGAAATACAGTGGTTGCAGCAAATGGTGAACGTCATGAAGTGGATGTGATTATTTGGGGAACAGGCTTTGAAGTTTCACATCCTCCAATTGGTAAACGAGTTTATGACAGCAATGGTCAAGTCCTTGCTGAGCGTTGGAAAAATAGTTCACCTGAAGCCTATTTGGGTGCGAGTATTGAACATGTACCGAATGCGTTCTTGGTCCTCGGTCCAAACATTCTGGTATATGATTCATTTATTGGTATTGCGGAAGCACAAGTCGGCTATATTGTTGATGGCTTGCTAAAAATGCGTGAGCAAAAATTCACTCGCTTTGAAATCAAAGCGGATGTGCTTGCACAGCATAATAAACGTTTGCAGAAACATTTAAAAACCACTGTATTTAATGCGGGTGGGTGTAAGTCTTATTATCTGGATGAAAATGGTCGTAACTTTGCAGCATGGCCATGGTCATTGCAACAATTACGTAACCAATTAAAACAACTAGATTTAAACCATTATAGTGTGAGTAAAAAATAAGTTTAGTATTCAATTGCTGTACACTTTTTATGCGAGCCCTAAATTGATTTAGGGCTTTTATTTTTTTGTCTTGTGCGACGATGTAATCCAAAAATAATGATTTCAGCTAGGATTAGATTGACCACCCAACCTAACCAAGATTCTAACTGATAGATGTGAATTGGGGTTAACCAATCAAAATAAAGTTGTAACTCATAAAGCACGATTTTCCATGTCCTTAAGCTCAGCGCTGAAAGGCTCAGTGCAAAACTACGGATCATCCAGTCACGGTGTAAAATCCAGCGCTTTTTCAATAAAAAGTATAAAGCGGATAGGGTGGTGATCGCCCAGAGTGAACTTAATAAGACAAAGCTGATTTGTGTGGATAACCCTCCAGCCGCTGAAAAAGCTAAAATTAAGCCACTGGGTAAAGACAGCCCCAAAATGGTGATGATGTAGAGCCAACCACTCCAGTGATGAATTCGGGGATAACGCGTGCGAAAGACACGGAAAAACTGTGTAAATCCAGCGATGAGTACAAAACTACTGCTGATCACATGGATTTTAAAAGCCGCCTGCCAAGGTTGAGTATTGACTACATCTTGCTTTAACAAGAGAAAATGCTGATCAGTTTGCCATGGGAAATATTGTAGACATATTGCGACCATGAGATAGCATAAATAAGCATAGATCACGAGTGAAATTAGACTCAAGCTTGAATATGCCAAGTTAGTTTTTGTTTTGCTCATCACTGCTTATAATGGAATGGTGATTGAGAAATTATAGTGGAAGATAGGTTGAAACAGCATATTTATGTTTGGGTATGGCATAGATTTTAAAATAAACCACAGAGAATCCTGATTTATTTATCTTAAAGTAGATCACAAAGCAAACAATTTAATCTAAAATCAATGTGAAAATGCATCCAATATCTTCATAACAAATAGGTATAACAATGAATAAAAGTTTAATCACACTCGTTGGATTAGGAATGATTGGTTTCCAGAATAGTTATGCACTGGATATTCAACAGTTGCAAAAATCTTGGTCTGGAAAATATGATGAGCAGAAAATTGCTGTTTTCATCCAATCTATCGATCGTAATCAGGTCAAAGGCTATAGTGTTCTTGGTAAAAATAAACAAAATTTCTCAGGGAAAGTACAGACAACTTCACAAGGCTATAAAATTACCGCAACAGAAAGTGGCGCTAAAGCAAGTAGTGGTGTGTTTACCTTTACTGTAAAACAGAATCAACCGAATGTGTTGGAGTCTAGTTGGGAATCTACAACGGCTAAGGTTAAACCAAAATATTTTGATTTAAAGCCGCAACAGTGTCGCTATCAAAAAGATGTCGGTGATTATCCAGTTGCATCACAACGTTTATTAAAAGATGAGGATCTACAAATTCCTCCTGAAGAGCTGGACTGGATGCGTAATGAAATTTATGCGCGTCATGGTTATTCATTTGCCAATAAAGAGATTGCCTCTCAATTTGCTAACGATAATTGGTATATGCCATGCAGTACTAATGTTGAAAATCAATTAACTCAGATTGAAAAGACCAATATCCAACGTATTAAAAAAATTCGCCCGTATATGGCGAAAATGGAATGGGGTCGTTAAGCACACAATCAATCACAAAATCTGAGAGTTTATCTTATGCTTCACTATCCTTCAGTTCGATTGAGTATTATGGTTTTTGTTTTAAGTTCATCTGCCCTAAGTTTTGCAGCAACACCTACAGATCAAGCAGTGATCAACAGTATAACGAACCTAAACGCTTCTCAAGCTACACCCGCCAAAGCGATAATGATTGATTATATGAAAGAGGTTCGTTTGCTGTCAGGAGAGCTGGCTTATCTCTCTGGTGTAACATTTGAAAATGCAGGACGAAATTTTTGGGGAGGCTATATATTGACGCGCCCAAAACTAAAACAATCTCGAATACTTGAGTTCGGTGGTCAAGCCAATGATTTCACAGTACATACGGTGCAATATCGAGCAAAACCAATCGATTTGATTGAAATAGAATCTGCAGGCTCGGGTCAGGGGCAAGTTTCCCAGACAACTGATTTAGTCTATTTTGATGGATGGAAAGCTAAAATTATTGTAACTGCTGAATCTTCGAGTGATCCGGGGCGTTTTAGTGAGAAGTTGGGTGAGGAAGATTGTAAAACGGGTGGGGAAATTGTTTCAAGTTTAAAAATTTTATCCGCCAGCAATGAAGTGATTAAAACTATTCAATCATCCAATGCGTGTAAAAATGCAAAAGTTACAACCAAAACGGAAAAAATTAAAATCGTACTATAAGTACCCGTGTTGATTGCAGTGCTCGGTGATTCGATTAGATGGGATTCACTTTTTCCATCTCTGAAAAATGAAGCATCATCTGTGCAAAGTAATTAAACTTAAAATGTAAGGCAGGGTAGTCACAGCATTCATATCACCGTCCGATATATTCGACGGTTAATTTTATTATTGAAGATAAACGATATTTTGTTGTATGTGTTTTCCATAAACTCACTATGCTAAAAAGTGCAGAATTTTATCTTTATTATATGCATCAATGGTATATAGCTTTTCAAAAAAGCGCACAGTCAAAAGGCTCTGCGCTTTTTTGATTGATATGAAGAGTTAAATAGCTTGGGTGTTTTCATTTAGCCAGTTTAAAACATCACCTTCTAAGTGAGCTGCTAATCGTTCTCTGACTGTTTGATGGTACTGATTTAACCATGCTTTTTCATCATCATTTAACAACGTTAAAATAATACAGCTTAGGTTAATTGGGCACAGTGTTAGTGTTTCGAATTCTAAAAATTGGCCATAGGTGGTATCTTCAAAATGCTTAATTTTGTTGACGACAAGATTCTCAATTCGAATGCCGTACTTGCCTTGATGATATAAACCAGGTTCATTGGAAGTAATCATCCCTTCGCGCATCTTAGTGGATGGTGTGACTGGGGCATAATATGAAATCACTTGGGGACCTTCATGAACATTCAATGCATAGCCTACACCGTGACCTGTACCATGACGATAATCCAAACCATATTTCCACAGGGTTTGACGTGTGATCGAATCTAAAAGAGGTGATGCAATGCCTTCAGGGAAAACGCTTTGTGCAAGTGCAATATGGCTTTTTAACACCAAAGTGTAATCACGTTTTTGTTCAGCGCTTGCTGTGCCTATGGGAACAACGCGGGTAATGTCTGTGGTTCCTTCATCATATTGTGCGCCTGAATCAATCAGCAGCAAACCATCACCACTAATCTCGCTAAAGCTTTCTTCTGTAGCGCGATAGTGTGGTAATGCACCGTTGGCATTAAAGCCTGCAATTGTCGAGAAGCTTAATCCAATAAAACCAGCTTGTTGTGCGCGAAAGCCTGAAATTTTTTCGTCGATGGTGAGTTCATTGATCGATTCTTTATCAGCCAATGCGTTATCTAGCCAATGAAAGAAATGACATAGGGCAACACCATCTTTGGTCATTGCACTGCGTATATGGGTAATTTCAATAGGCTGTTTTTGCGATTTAAATAAGGTGCTTGGATTAATGTCATGGACTAAATGACTTTGCTGCTCAATGGCCTGTGCAGATGAAATTGAGACTTTAGCTGGATCAATTAAAATATTTTGTTGTTTAAGTTCGGCCAAAAACTCGATGCTTGCGTTATAAGATAAGATTTCAATGTTATCCAAAGCAAATCTTTGCTGCATTTCAGTTGAAAGTTTTGCAACATCAATAAAAAGCACAGTTCGAGAATGGTCAATATATAAGTGCGCTAAGAACACGGGGTTATATTCAACATCACGCCCCCTACAATTCAAAATCCAAGCAATATCATCGAGTGCAGAAATAAAATGCCCCGTTGCTTTTTTCTGAATAAGTTTGTGACGGATCGCTGTTATTTTTTCTAAGCGTGTTTGGGCATTTAAATCATCTGCCATTTGCCAAATGGGTTGTAGGGGCAGTGCTGGCCGTTCAGTCCAAATTTCATCAATTAAATCTAAGTCTGTTTGAATGAAGAAATTGTGTTCTATTGCAAGCGCTGATAATGCGCTGTATTGTTGAGTTGAAATGGTATTTCCATTGACAGAGATTTTTGCATCCTTGGCTAAATGTTGTGAAAGCCAAGCCAAATGTGTTGAAGCAGGATCAGGTGTCTGCTTTTGTAAAACGTAACCTGTATTTTCCAGTTGCTGTTCAGCTTGTACCCAATATCGACCATCTACCCATAAACCTGCGAAGTTTTGAGTGACTACAATTGTGCCGACTGAACCTGTAAAGCCTGTTAGCCATTGACGTATTTTCCAATAATCAGGTAGATATTCTGACATATGTGGATCTGCACTCATGGCGATAAAAGCATCCTGCTGATATTTCTTCATAATTGTACGAAGGTTTTCTAATTTGTTGGCAGGTGACAAACTGTTCATACTTTTTCCAATTGCATATCAATAGATTTTTGAGAGGGGGTCGATGTTTGATTGAGTAATTTACGAATCGGTTTTCTCATTAACCATAGAACGAGTGCGCCAAGAAGTAAAGCGATGACACATCGCACAAATAGCAAGGGTAATTGGTCAACTTCATGGATTGAAACATGACCACCGATTAAACCTGCCATCAAGTTTCCTAAAGCAGATGCTGTAAACCAAAGCCCCATCACTTGCCCACGAATTATGGTTGGAGCAAGTTTAGTCATCGTTGAAAGACCAACAGGGCTTAAGCATAATTCACCTAGTGTTAAAAGCAGGAGGCTTGATGCGATCCATAATGCAGAAACAGTTCCACCATTTTGGGTGATCAAGTAACTGGCAATGCTCATCACGAGGAAACCACCCGCAGCGAGGAGTAAAGCAATAATAAATTTGGTGATATAGCTAGGGTCACGATTTTGTTTGCCTAATTTAACCCAAAGCCATGCGATGATCGGTGCGAAAATAATAATGAAAAGCGGGTTAATCGATTGAAACCAAACTGCGGGTATTTCAAAGCCAAAGAATTGGCGATCTGTAAAGTCTTGGGCGAAAAGATTGAAAGATGTTGGTTTTTGTTCAAATGCTGACCAGAAAAGTGCAGCGGTGATGAGTAAAATAAAACAGATGATGATTTGTTTTTTCTCAGTATTATTCAAACCAGCAAAGAGTAATAGGTAGCTGAAATATAAGGCAATACAAATACAGATTGTGATCGTGAAATATGTGGCGATTTGAATTGGATTGATGTTAACTATGCCAAGAGAAACTAGACCGATAATCAAGCCAACAACGGCAATAAAACCTATGATCATTTGGGGTGCTTTAGGATTGTAATGTACAGGACGAGCCCAGTTATTTTCATTGCCTTGCACATGATTAAATTGTTTTAATTGAGGCACAGTTATTAACTTAAAAATCAGTAATGCGATTAACATTCCAAGGCCACCAATTCCGAACCCCCAGTGCCAACCATGTTCTTTAACCAATAAACCAGTCAATAGTGGAGCAATCAACGAACCTAGATTAATTCCCATATAAAAAATGGAAAATCCTGCATCACGCCGTGAATCTTGAGCCTGATATAAAGTGCCAACAATGACGGAAATACAGGTTTTAAATAAACCAGAACCGATCACAATCAAAACTAAACCAAAATAAAAAAAGAAATGCCCAAATAAAGCTGCCAATGCAATGGATAGATGTCCAAATGCGATGATCAGTGAACCGTACCACACAGCGCGCTCCTGACCGAGATAATTGTCAGCAACCCATCCACCCAATACGGTCATTAAATACATACTGCCTGCAAATAAGCCGACAATTGCTGATGCTGTTGGGCGATCTAAACCGAGACCTCCATCAGCAACTAAAGCCGCCATATAGAGGATTAATAAAGGGCGAATACCATAATAGGAAAAACGTTCCCAAAGCTCGGTAAAAAATAAACCTTTTAATGGTTTAGGGTGACCAAAAAAAGCTTGATCTGGGTCGTGCATTTGCTTGGATAAATGTTGAGGCATCTTCAAGTCCTTTGAAAATGTATGATTAAAAATTTTTAAACAATATATAAAATAAAGTTATTTGTTGGGTATTTTTTAAAGTAGTGATTTGTAAGCTTTATAGTAAAAATATAAATTTCATTTTCTATGCTTATTATTGATATTGTTATGGCTTGATTTTAAATAAATTTTAAAATAAAAAGGTTATACCAATTGGTATAAATATATAATAAAAAACCACCCAAAAGGGTGGTTCTTCAATGTGAATGCGTAACGAATTAACGTTTGATATCGCGTTCAGTTTCGCCAGTATAAAGCTGACGAGGACGACCGATTTTGTACGGACCGCTGTGCATTTCTAACCAGTGGCTGATCCAACCAACTGTACGTGCAAGCGCGAAGATTACCGTAAACATTTCAGTTGGGATACCAATCGCTTTAAGGATGATACCTGAATAGAAGTCTACGTTCGGGTAAAGTTTACGTTCGATGAAGTACGGATCGCTTAATGCAATACGTTCAAGTTCCATTGCAAGCGCAAGTTGAGGATCATTGATACCAAGTGCACTTAACACTTCGTCACAAGTCTCTTTCATTACTTTTGCACGTGGATCGAAGTTTTTATAAACTCGGTGACCGAAGCCCATAAGTTTAACTTCTTTAGTTTTTACTTTTTCCATGAACGGCGCAACATTTTCTACAGTGCCGATTTCATCGAGCATCTTAAGAACAGCTTCGTTTGCACCACCATGCGCAGGTCCCCAAAGTGCAGCAATACCCGCAGCAATACATGCATAAGGGTTAGCACCTGTAGAACCAGCTAAACGTACTGTAGACGTTGATGCATTTTGTTCATGGTCAGCATGAAGCGTAAAGATACGATCCATTGCTTTAGCAAGAATAGGGTTAACTTTGTAGTCACGATCTGCTGGAGTAGCAAACATCATGTACAGGAAGTTTTCAGCGTAGCTTAAATCATTACGTGGGTAAACGAATGGTTGACCAACAGTATATTTATAAGTCCAAGCCGCAAGGGTAGGAATCTTAGCAATTAAGCGAACTGCAGTAATTTCACGGTGATCAACGTTTTCAACATCAAAACCGTTGTGATAGAACGCAGATAACGCACCAACTACACCGCACATAACCGCCATAGGGTGAGCATCACGACGGAAACCATTGAAGAAACGGCTAACTTGATCGTGAACCATCGTGTGGTTGCGGACTTTGTTTTCGAAGTCTGTTTTTTGTTCAGCAGTTGGAAGCTCACCGCTTAATAATAAATAGCAAGTTTCTAAGTAAGAAGCTTGAGTTGCAAGTTGAGCAATTGGATAACCACGGTGTAAAAGAACGCCTTTATCACCATCAATGAAAGTGATTTTAGACTCGCAAGAAGCTGTCGCCATAAAACCAGGATCAAAAGTAAAGTGACCTGAAGCCAACACATCCTTAACGTCGATTACATCTGGGCCCAATGTGCCGCTGTAAATTGGTAATTCAATTTTTTTGCCATCAAGCTCTAGAACGGCTTTCTTGCCAGTTGCTGCAGACATTCAATAGATCTCCTGTCCTGGTGGATATTTTATCTAACTTGCTGAGTCATCTTGTAATGTACAAGTCAGACGGATCAAAAATTGCTATTTAGCTTAGTGAGTACTGAAATTTTGTCAATTATACTTATGGATGAAAAAATGATGTTTTCATCAGTAGTTAGTCTAACTTTAACCAGTAAGATTGATCATTAAATTTCAGAGTCGGTCAGTATAATAAGGTAAATTCTAAAGAAGGTGCAGAAAAATAATTGTGATTGCTAGACAGGAAATGGCATTTTTGACCAATATTTTGTAGCTTTTGTAAGTTGGTAAATGCATTGTTGCTGTTTTAAAACCATCTGAATTTCACGACTTACATAGCTTTTGATATTATTTTTGTGTAAAAAACATCCAAATAAGATGATGAAATATTTATTTTCATTTTAATGCTTAATTGATTAAAAAATAGTTTTTATTGAAGCTTTTAAAGTATAAAAAATAATCGAATTAGCATAAAAATAGATATTTGATTGCCTGATGAATAATCAAATATGACAAAATCTTGAATCTAAATTGTGAATTATTCACAAACTAAGTCTTTATTTCTTATTACAAAGCTTTCAGTCAAATCACAGAATTAAATGATACCCATTTAAAATGGGAATAAAGGACTATTTTAAAATAACATGTTGGGTATCTAAAAAAATTTAACAACGTGAAAGAAAATAAAAGCGCAGATAAAATTAACCACAGGACGATTTTGTCCGTAATGTTGTGCTTTAGTCTAAATTTATAAAAATAATATAAGTCGTAATTATGTATAAAAGTAATATGTTTAATTATCATAAAAAATAAAGAGATAGCCCTTAAAAGCCTAGATGGGTGTTCTACTTTATTTTTTAAATAGCTGTAAATGATTCTTATTTGAGTGTTTTTTAAAGAAAAAGCCAATTTCGATGGTTTGTATTTTGACAGTGCACGTTTTATAATTCAGTGTCGTTTAAAGTTCAGGCAATTTATTTGTCTGACAATGCTAGCTTTCCTTCGAATTAATTCCAACAAACTCCGGATGGAGTTTTTACTTACAGGATGCCCGCTGTGAAAAGCAACAGACCTGTCAATTTGTCCATGGGTCAAGTTTTAGATGTAAACTTAAAATCCCCTGTGGCTATTGCATCAATTCTACACCGTCTATCAGGTGTCATCGTATTTTTACTCGTACCGGTACTTTTGTGGCTTTTAGACAAGTCTTTGTCTTCGCCTGAAGGCTTTGCTCAAGTTCAAGCAATCTTTGGTGGCTTCATTGTACGTTTCATCGTATGGGTATTTGTCGCTGGTTTATTGTTCCATTTTATTATGGGCATTAAACATTTACTTGCTGATCTAGGCTTTGCGGAAGAGTTACAAAGCGGTCGCATAGCAGCAACTATTGCATTAATTTTGGCTGCGATATCAGTTGTCGCATCATTTGTATGGATCGTTCTCTAATGAAAAGTGCTACAGGTTTAACGGGGTCAGGTTCTCGTGATTGGTATATCCAACGCGTAAGTGCTGTAGTTCTAGCTGTTTATACTGTTGTCGTATTAGGTTGGATTCTGTGCAATGTCGGATTTAACTATGAGCAATGGTTTGGCTTTATGATGACACTTCCGATGAAGATTTTATCTTTATTGGCAGTCTTATCTCTTGTTGCGCATGCTTGGATTGGTATGTGGCAAGTATTCACAGACTATGTGACTACTCGTCAGATGGGTCCTTCAGCTTCAGGTTTACGCATCGTGTTAACTTCAGCAGTGATTATTGCTGTTATTGCATATGCGATCTGGGCAATCCAGATTTTTTGGGCGAATTGATAGGAAAATGTCATGGGCGCTTTAACCCCTAAAGAAGATTATTCAAATATTCCAAGCCAGTTCTTCGATGCAGTCATCGTTGGTGGTGGTGGTTCAGGTATGCGTGCTTCATATCAACTTGCTCAAGCAGGCTTGAATGTTGCAGTGCTAACTAAAGTATTCCCAACACGTTCTCATACTGTTGCGGCTCAAGGTGGTATTGGTGCATCGCTTGGTAATATGCAAGACGACAACTGGCACTATCATTTCTATGACACAGTAAAAGGTTCTGACTGGTTAGGTGACCAAGATGCAATCGAATTTATGTGTCGTGAGGCGCCTAAAGTTGTTTATGAACTTGAACACTTAGGTATGCCATTTGACCGTAATGCAGATGGTACAATTTACCAACGTCCATTTGGTGGTCACTCTGCGAACTATGGTGAAAAACCAGTTCCACGTGCCTGTGCCGCTGCCGATCGTACAGGTCATGCTCTTCTTCATACGCTTTATCAAAGTAATGTGAAAATGGGTACTCAATTCTTCGTTGAATGGATTGCATTAGACTTAATCCGTAACGAAGCTGGTGATGTACTTGGTGTAACAGCAATTGACCAAGAAACAGGCAAAATTGCTGTATTCCAAGCCAAAGCAACATTGTTTGCTACTGGTGGTGCTGGTCGTGTTTACCGTGCATCTACCAATGCTTATATCAATACTGGTGATGGTCTTGGTATGGCAGCTCGTGCGGGTATTCCATTACAAGATATGGAATTCTGGCAATTCCACCCAACCGGTGTTGCTGGTGCAGGTGTATTGTTAACGGAAGGTTGTCGTGGTGAAGGTGCAATCCTTCGTAACAAAGATGGCGAACCGTTCATGGAGCGTTATGCACCAACTTTGAAAGATTTAGCTCCTCGTGACTTTGTATCACGTTCTATGGACCAAGAGATCAAAGAAGGTCGTGGTTGTGGTCCTAAAGGTGATTATATCCTTCTTGATATGACTCACTTGGGCGCAGATACCATCATGAAGCGTTTACCATCTGTATTTGAGATTGGTAAGAAATTCGCAAACGTGGATATCACCAAAGAACCAATTCCAGTTGTACCAACAATCCATTATCAAATGGGGGGTATTCCTACCAATATTCACGGTCAAGTGGTTATCCCTGAAACAGCGAAAAATGCAGCAGATTTCTATGCAGGTTTTGATAAAGCTGCAAATGAATACACAACCAACGGTACAATGAATTACACAGTGCCTGTAAAAGGCTTCTATGCGATTGGTGAGTGTTCTTGCGTGTCTGTACATGGTGCAAACCGTTTAGGTACAAACTCATTACTTGACTTGGTTGTATTTGGTAAAGCTGCTGGTGAACACATCATTGATTACGTGACTAAACATCACGGTGATGAATACCAGCCACTTCCAAATGATGTACTTATGAACACGTTGAAACGTATCAATCATTTAGATGATTCTACTTCTGGTGAAAATGCACAAGAAGTTGCGGATGCGATTCGTGATATCGTTCAAGACCATGCGGGTGTATTCCGTACTCAAGCATTGCTTGATGAGGGTGTTAAGCAGATTCTTGCGATTGAACCACGTGTACGTAACATTCATTTAAAAGACAAATCTAAAGTATTTAATACTGCACGTATTGAAGCCTTGGAAGTTGAAAACTTATACGAAGTAGCAAAAGCAACATTGATTTCTGCTGCTGCACGTAAAGAATGTCGTGGTGCACATACTGTTGTAGATTATGAATTGCCTGCTGATGATGAGCACTATTCATATGGTCGTCGTGATGATGAATGGATGAAACATACTTTATGGTATTCAGCGGATAACCATCTTGAATACAAGCCAGTACGTTACAGCCCATTGTCTGTAGACCCAATTGAACCTAAACCACGTACATTCTAATCGGGAGAAATAAGATGAGTAGAGGTACACGTACATTCGAAATCTACCGCTATGATCCTGATAAGGATAAAGCACCGTATATGCAGACTTTTAAACTAGAGTTGACGGACAAGCATCGTATGTTGCTTGACGCACTTTTAGCGTTAAAAGTTCAAGACGAATCATTAACATTCCGTCGTTCTTGCCGTGAAGGTATTTGCGGTTCAGATGGTGTGAATATCAATGGTAAGAATGGTCTTGCGTGTTTATGGAACTTGAACGATTTACCTGAAAAAATCGTCATTCGTCCATTGCCTGGTCTGCCAGTAGTTAAAGATTTAGTTGTGGATATGAATCAGTTCTACGATCAGTATGACAAAATTCATCCATTCTTAATCAATAATCAACCTGCACCACCAAAAGAGCGTTTACAATCTCCAGAAGAGCGTGAGCACTTAAATGGTTTATATGAGTGTATTCTTTGTGCATGTTGTTCAACGTCATGCCCATCATTCTGGTGGAACCCGGATAAATTCTTGGGTCCTTCAGCATTGTTGAATGCATATCGTTTTATTATTGATTCTCGTGATACTGCGACACAAGATCGTTTATCACGTCTTGATGACCCATTCTCATTATTCCGTTGTAAAGGAATTATGAACTGTGTGTCTGTATGTCCGAAAGGCTTGAATCCAACAAAAGCAATCGGTCATATCCGTAGCATGTTGCTCGATCAAGCGGGTTAATACGATGTGAAAAAAGGGCGTACATCTTGGGATGTACGCTCTTTTTTTATTGGATTTTTAATGAGATGGTTGTTTTTTGTTCGAGCGAGTGAAGGATAAGTTTTAAGCATTGAAAAAGTAGCAACAGACCCGATATAAATGGATGGATAATAATAGATTATTTCTTGTATGTATTTCGCTAATTTATAGGTGGTATGTGTCAAAAAAATCAATTGAAGTGACAGATCATGTTACGATTTAACAAACCACTATATGTGAAAAACACACCATATTTTTGGTACATTTTTTCTACATAAGTGTGATCCAGATCAGTTTATAAATAATTTTATAAGCAAAGTTTAGAACCGCTTTAGAAAAAGCAAAAAAGTCTTTGTTTTTTCTAAGTCGATTTGCAAAAAATTGCTCAGCTTCGGTTGAGTATATAAGTGAGTGATGATGCCATTGAGGGCGTTATGATTCATTGTATGCATTAGTAAAAGCTAATGTTTATAACGCCCCTTGGTCATGAGTATCTGATGGGTGAATGTCAATTTACCGATTTGGCATTATCAATCATGGGAGTGCTTAAAAAGCACCCTCTAATGTTTTTGCAATAGGAAATGGGTCCACAAATGCAAGAAGTTGCTGACGCATTGCGTCTTGATACTGAACTTTCCGCTGATAGTGCAGCGTATATTGAAGAGCTTTACGAACAGTACCTTTCTTCTCCAACCTCAGTAGGTGAGGATTGGCGTCAATATTTCGATAAATTCCCTAAAGGTGACCAACCGCACGGAAACATTCGTGAGCAATTCTTATTATTAGGTCGTAATTCAAGTCGTGTTCAGCCTGTTGTGCAAAGTGAAGTAAGTACTGAGCATGAACGTCGTCAAATCGGTGTTTTGCAACTGATTGCAGCATACCGTAACCGTGGTCATCAAAAAGCGAAGCTTGATCCACTAGGTTTGGCTAAACGTGAAGATGTGCCAGATTTAGATCTTGCTGCACATGGTTTAACCAAGTCTGACCTAGATACAGTTTTCAATGCTGGAAATTTGGCGATTGGTAAAACTGAAGCAACTTTAGGTGAAATGGTTAGCGCAATGGAGGCAACATACTGTGCTTCTATTGGTGCTGAATATATGCACATTGTTGACACCAAAGAAAAACGCTGGATTCAACAACGTCTTGAAGGTGCACGCGGTCAGTTCGGTTTCTCGGCAGATCAAAAGAAACATGTACTTGAACGTTTAACTGCTGCTGAAGGCTTAGAAAAATTCCTCGGTAATAAGTATGTTGGTGCGAAGCGTTTTGGTGTAGAGGGTGGTGAATCTTTTATTCCAATGGTAAACGAACTTATTCAACGTGCAGGTTCTGTAGGTTGTAAAGAAGTCGTAATTGGGATGCCACACCGTGGTCGTTTAAACTTACTTGTGAACATTATGGGTAAAAACCCAGCTGATTTGTTTGGTGAGTTCGAAGGTAAAACTTTAGCTAAAAAAGGTTCTGGTGATGTTAAGTATCACCAAGGTTTCTCATCAAATGTGATGACACCTGGTGGCGAAGTTCACTTGGCTTTGGCATTTAACCCATCGCATTTAGAAATTGTTGGTCCTGTGGTTGAAGGTTCAGTTCGTGCACGCCAAGTACGTCGTAAAGACATTGGTGGTGATGACGTATTACCTGTAATCGTACATGGTGATGCTGCATTTGCTGGTCAAGGTGTCAACCAAGAAACCTTCCAAATGTCACAAACGCGTGGTTATACCGTAGGTGGTACGGTTCATATCGTAGTCAACAACCAAGTTGGTTTTACTACATCTGATCCACGTGATGCACGTTCTACTGAATACTGTACTGACATTGCAAAAATGATTCAGGCGCCAATTTTCCATGTAAATGGTGATGACCCTGAATCTGTATTGTTTGTTGCGCAATTGGCACATGATTTCCGTCATACATTCCGTAAAGATGTTGTGATTGACATGTTCTGTTATCGTCGTCGTGGTCATAACGAAGCAGATGAGCCAGCAGCAACACAACCAATGATGTATCAAGTGATCAATAAAAAAGCGACTACACGTACGCTTTATGCAGATCAATTGGTACAAGAAAAAGTATTAGATCGTTCAGATGCAGATGCTTTAGTTGAAAAATATCGTGAAGATCTTGAAGCAGGTAACCATGTTGCCAATGCTTTAGTGCTTGAACCAAATGACAAAATGTTTGTGGACTGGAAACCGTATCTAGGCCATGAATATACAGATGTTTGGGATACGACTTTCCCAATCGAACGCTTAAAAGAAATTGGTACGAAAATGCGCGAATTACCGGAAGGTTTCGTGATGCAGCGTCAAGTTTCTAAAGTGATCGATGAACGTTTGAAAATGCAAACTGGTGAAATGCCATTAAACTGGGGTGCAGCAGAAACTTTAGCTTATGCTTCTATCCTTGATGATGGTTTCTTGGTGCGTTTGACTGGTGAAGATGTTGGTCGTGGTACATTCTCACACCGTCATGCTAAGCTACATAACCAAGTTGATGGTTCGGTTTATATTCCACTGTGTCATATCAAAGAAAACCAGCCACGTACTGCAATTTATGACTCATTATTGTCAGAAATGGCTGTGCTTGCATTTGAATATGGTTATGCAACAACATTGCCAAAAAGTTTGGTCATCTGGGAAGCTCAGTTCGGTGACTTTGCAAACTGTGCGCAAGTGGTTATTGATCAGTTCATCTCATCTGGTGAAACCAAATGGGAGCGTGTGTGTGGTTTAACATTGCTTCTTCCACATGGTTATGAAGGTCAAGGTCCTGAGCATTCATCTGCACGTCTTGAGCGTTTCTTACAGTTATGTGCTGAAGAAAACATGCAAGTGATTACACCTACGACACCTGCACAGATTTTCCATGCAATGCGTCGTCAGGCAATTCGCCCAATTCGTAAGCCAATGATCGTGACTTCACCGAAGTCGTTACTTCGTCATAAACTTGCAACTTCAACTTTGGAAGAGCTTGCAACTGGTACATTCCAGACTGTGATTGATGAAGTGGATCAAATCAACAAACAAGATGTAACACGTGTTGTACTTTGTGGTGGTAAAGTTTATTACGACTTACTTGAAAAACGTCGTGAAGAAAACTTGAACATTGCAGTGGTACGTGTTGAACAATTGTACCCATACCCAGAAAAACGTCTTGCTGAAGTGCTTGCGACATATCCGAACATAAAAGAACTTGTTTGGTGTCAAGAAGAACCGAAGAACCAAGGCGCATGGTTATTCATTGCTCCTCGTTTATACGAAGGTGTAATGAAGTCTGCTCTACAAGTTCAAATTAGCTATGCAGGACGTGAAGCTTCAGCTGCACCTGCATGTGGCTCACCATATTTGCATGCAAAACAACAAGCTCAGCTCGTGAATGACGCACTTGCGATCGTAGCTGAACAATCAGGAGAATCTAAATAATGGCAACCGAAATTAAAGCACCGGTGTTCCCAGAGTCAGTTGCTGACGGAACAATTGCAACTTGGCACAAACAACCAGGTGAAGCGGTATCACGTGATGAAGTCATCTGTGATATTGAAACGGATAAAGTTGTTTTAGAAGTTGTTGCTCCTGCTGATGGTACTATCTCTGCAATCATCAAAAATGAAGGTGACACAGTTCTTTCTTCTGAAGTTATTGCGACATTTGAAGAAGGTGCTGTTTCTGGCGCTACTCAAACTCAAGCAGTTCAATCAGAAGAGAAAGTAGAACAAGCTGCGGCACAAACTCAAGCGGGTAATGCACCTGTTGTTGAACGTGCTCAAGTACAAGATCAAGCACCTGCAGTGCGTAAAGCTTTAACTGAAACAGGTATTGCAGCTGCGGATGTAGATGGTACTGGTCGTGGTGGTCGTATCACCAAAGAAGATGTTGCAAATCATCAAACTAAACCAGCTGCTGCTGTGACACCATTAAGCGTTGCAGTTGGTGAGCGTATTGAGAAACGTGTTCCAATGACACGTTTACGTAAGCGTGTTGCTGAACGTCTTCTTGCTGCTACACAGCAAACTGCGATGTTGACTACGTTTAACGAAGTTAACATGAAACCTGTGATGGAAATGCGTAAGCAATATAAAGATGCTTTCGAAAAACGTCATGGTGCACGTTTAGGCTTTATGTCATTCTTCGTTAAAGCTGTAACTGAAGCACTTAAACGCTATCCTGCGGTAAATGCTTCAATCGACGGTGATGATATTGTTTATCATGGATACTATGATATCGGTGTTGCGGTTTCTTCTGATCGTGGTTTAGTGGTTCCAGTATTACGTAATACTGACCGTATGAACTATGCTGAAGTTGAATCAGGTATTGGTGCGTATGCTGCAAAAGCACGTGAAGGTAAATTAGCAATTGAAGATATGACTGGTGGTACTTTCACAATTACCAACGGTGGTACTTTCGGTTCATTACTTTCAACACCTATTTTGAACCAACCACAAACTGCTATTTTAGGTATGCACAAAATCCAAGAGCGTCCTATGGCTGTAAATGGTCAAGTTGAAATTCTTCCAATGATGTACTTAGCGCTTTCTTATGACCATCGTATGATTGATGGTAAAGAAGCTGTAGGCTTCTTGGTAACTGTTAAAGAGTTACTTGAAGAACCAGCTAAACTAATCCTTGACCTTTAATTCTTTAGAATAACAACACGAGTTTAGAGTGATCCTTTAAACTCGTTTTTGGAGATAAGCATGTCTCAGTTTGATTTAGTTGTAATCGGCGGTGGGCCAGGTGGTTATGAAGCGGCAATTCGTGCTGCTCAACTTGGTTTCAAAGTTGCGTGTATCGAAAAACGTGTACACAAAGGTAAGCCATCTTTAGGTGGTACTTGCTTAAACGTAGGTTGTATTCCTTCTAAAGCACTTTTAGATTCTTCTCATCACTATGAAGATACTCTTCATGGCTTAGATGTTCACGGTATTACAGTTGAAAATGTCCAACTTGATCTTCAAAAGCTTCTTGCTCGTAAAGACAAAGTTGTAGATAACTTAACTGGTGGTGTTGCTCAATTGCTGAAAGGCAATGGTATCGAGTGGTTACAAGGTACGGGTAAACTACTTGCTGGTAAAAAAGTTGAATTCACACCATTAGAAGGTGGTGATGTTCAAGTTTTAGAACCTAAATTCGTAATTCTTGCAACTGGTTCTGTACCTGTAAATATTCCTGTAGCAAAAGTTGATGAAGACCTTATCGTTGATTCAACAGGTGCTTTAGAATTCCAAGAAGTGCCTAAACGTTTAGGTGTAATTGGTGCAGGCGTAATTGGGCTGGAACTTGGTTCAGTATGGCGTCGTCTTGGATCTGAAGTTGTTGTGTTCGAAGCATTAGATGCATTCTTACCAATGGCGGATAAAGCGTTGGCAAAAGATTATCAAAAACTTTTAACAAAACAAGGTTTAGATATTCGTATTGGTGCTAAAGTTTCAGGCACTGAAGTGAATGGTCGTGAAGTGACTGTTCAATATAATCAAGCAGGCGAAGATAAAACTCAAACTTTCGATAAATTAATCGTTTGTGTTGGTCGTAAAGCGTATGCAGAAGGTTTATTGGCTGAAGATTCAGGCATTAAATTAACTGAACGTGGTTTGGTTGAAGTGAACGATTGGTGTGCAACGTCTGTTGACGGTGTATATGCAATTGGTGACTTGGTGCGTGGCCCAATGCTTGCGCATAAAGCAATGGAAGAAGGTGTAATGGCGGTTGAGCGTATGCATGGTCATGCTGCTCAAGTGAATTACGACACCATTATTTCAGTGATTTATACACACCCTGAAGCTGCATGGGTAGGTTTGACTGAAGAGCAAGCTAAAGAGAAAGGTCACGACGTTAAAACCGGTCAATTCCCATTTGCTGTCAATGGTCGTGCTTTAGCTGCCAATGAATCTGCTGGATTTGTGAAGTTTGTTGCAGATGCAAAAACAGATCGTTTATTGGGTATGCATATCATTGGTCCTGGTGCTTCTGACATTGTTCACCAAGGTATGATTGCACTTGAATTTGTATCTTCTGTTGAAGATTTACAATTGATGACTTTCGGTCACCCAACTTATTCTGAAGTCGTTCATGAAGCAGCGCTTGCTGTTGATGGGCGTGCGATTCACGCGATTCAGCGTAAACGTAAATAACACAAAAAAGAGCGGTTTCGACCGCTCTTTTTACTTTTGATGGTTGTTTTTAATTGAATAATCATCTAAAAATAAAAGAACAAACTTTAATAAATGCCGATAGTTATTGTGATGGAAGTCTAATTATTGGTGTGTCATAACAATGTGAAAAGTAGTAAAAGGTAAAACATGAATCTACATGAGTATCAAGCGAAAACGCTGTTAAAAAAATATGGTATGCCAGTTCAAGAAGGCATTTTAATCACTACGCCTGAAGAAGCATCTGCTGCCTTTGAGCAAATTAGTGGCAAATTCGCTGTGATGAAGGCCCAAGTCCATGCAGGTGGTCGTGGTAAAGCGGGTGGCGTAAAAGTTGTTAAGTCAAAAGAAGAAGCAGCTGAATATGCAAAAAGCCTGTTAGGTACTCGTTTAGTCACATATCAAACTGATGCCAATGGCCAGCCTGTAAATAGTATCCTTGTTTGTGAAGATGTTTATCCTGTAGAACGTGAATTGTATTTAGGTGCAGTGGTCGATCGTTCTAGTCGTCGTGTGACATTCATGGCGTCTACAGAGGGTGGCGTAGAAATTGAAAAAGTTGCTGAAGAAACGCCTGAAAAAATTATTAAAGTCGAAGTAGATCCATTAGTTGGTTTATTGCCATTCCAAGCGCGTGATGTTGGTTTCCAGTTGGGTTTAAAAGATAAGCAAATCAGCCAATTTGTAACTATCATGACAGGCGCGTACAAAGCATTTGTTGAAAATGACTTTGCACTATTTGAAATTAATCCACTTTCCGTTCGTGAAAATGGTGAAATCTTATGTGTAGATGCCAAAGTCGGTATCGACTCAAATGCACTTTATCGTTTGCCTGAAATTGCTGCGATGCGTGATAAATCTCAAGAAAATGAACGTGAGTTAAAAGCATCTGAATTTGACCTCAACTATGTTGCTCTAGAAGGCAATATTGGTTGTATGGTAAATGGTGCAGGTCTTGCAATGGCAACAATGGATATCATCAAACTGTATGGTGGTCAGCCAGCAAACTTCCTTGATGTTGGTGGCGGTGCAACCAAAGATCGCGTCATTGAAGCATTTAAAATTATTCTTTCAGATTCATCTGTACAAGGTGTGTTGATCAATATTTTTGGTGGTATTGTACGTTGTGACATGATTGCTGAAGCGATTATTGCAGCGGTTCAAGAAGTAAATGTAACCGTACCTGTTGTTGTTCGTTTGGAAGGCAACAATGCGGAGTTAGGTGCTAAATTACTTGATGAATCAGGTCTAAAATTAATTTCTGCGAACGGCTTAGCTGATGCCGCAGAAAAAGTTGTTGCTGCTGTGAAAGCGTAAGGAGTATCAATCATGAGCGTATTAGTTAATAAAGACACAAAAGTATTGGTACAAGGCTTTACAGGTAAGAATGGTACATTCCATTCTGAGCAATCAATTGCATACGGTACAAAAGTAGTTGGTGGCGTAACACCAGGTAAAGGTGGTCAAACTCATATTGGTCTACCTGTTTTCAATACAATGCGTGAAGCAGTAAAAGAAACGGGTGCAAATGCAACTTCAATTTATGTACCTGCTCCATTTGTACTAGATTCAATTGTTGAAGCAGTAGATTCTGGTATTGAGTTAATCGTGGTGATCACTGAAGGTGTGCCAACCTTAGACATGTTAAAAGCCAAACGTTACCTTGAAACTTATGGTAATAATGCACGTTTAATCGGTCCAAACTGTCCAGGTATTATCACACCGGGCGAATGTAAAATTGGGATTATGCCAGGGCATATTCATCAACCAGGTAAAATCGGGATCATTTCTCGTTCTGGCACATTGACTTATGAGGCGGTTGCTCAAACGACTAAGCTTGGTTTAGGTCAGTCTACTTGTATTGGTATCGGTGGTGACCCAATTCCAGGTATGAATCAAATTGACTGCTTAAAACTTTTCCAAGAAGACCCTCAAACAGAAGCAATCATCATGATTGGTGAAATTGGTGGCAGTGCGGAAGAAGAAGCTGCTGAATATATTCAATCTAATGTGACTAAACCTGTTGTTGGTTATATTGCGGGTGTAACAGCGCCTAAAGGTAAGCGTATGGGTCACGCTGGAGCGATTATCTCTGGCGGTAAAGGTACTGCTGAAGAGAAGTTTGCTGCATTTGAAAAAGCGGGTATGGCATATACGCGTAGCCCAGCTGAACTTGGTTCAACTATGTTTGATGTCTTAAAAAAGAAAGGCTTGGTTTAATTTAATTTTTAATTTTTTAAGCTAAAAAATGGGAGCCAATTGGCTCCCATTTTTATTGGTTGTAGAGTATTAGTTGTAGATTCTTGATTGTTAGTATTTAACTTTGTAATCAAAATAAAAAAAGGGAATTTATATGAGATGGGTGATCTGTGATTAGCCTTTGACTAAACCACCATCCACAATCAAATTTTGTCCTGTTACAGCACGTGACCACGGTGATAAAAACATCAGCACGGCATCTGCAAACTGCTCAGGTGTGGTGACTTCTTGTAAGGGCGTAGAGGCTGCGATTAAATCAAACACTTGATCAGGTGTTGCACTACTGGCATCAGTCTTACGTAATAGACCACCTGAAAGCATATTTACATTAATACCATACTGACCTAAATCATGTGAAGTGGTTCGAGTAAAAGCCAAAAGTGCTGCTTTAGCCGCAGTATAATCATGATAAGGAACCACAGGATTTTGCACGAGATTGGTTCCAATATTGATGATTCGACCAAAATGATCTTTTTTCATATCTTCTAGCGCAGCTTGGGTGGTGTTTAAAGCGGCTTTTACTGCACTGTCCAATTGCTGTTGCATACTGTGCCAGCTCAGTGTTTCAACTTTTGGACGTAGATCACCATCAAATTTAAATGCCAATAGTGCATTATTAATCACTGAAGTGATTGCATGTCCATAATGCAGTTTTGCCTTTTTAAACATCGTGTTGACTTGATCTGCATCGGTTACATCTGCTTTGTAAATAAAAACCTGTTCGGCATATTCCTTAGCAAGTTGTTGTGCGGATTCTTCACTATTGAAATAATTCACCACAACTCTTGCACCTTCACGAATCAAAGCATGGGTAATTGCAAGTCCTAAACCACGTGCGCCACCAGTCACTAGAATAATTTGATCTCGTATTTCCATGTTCAAATCAACTCATTTGATATCAATTTAATTTTAGCACTTTTATCGATCAGACACTTCGATTGAGAGATGAGTTACAAAGTTTATCAATTGCACATACTCAAGATGAAAAATATAAAAAACATCTAGAGAAATTTAAGCATCTTAGTGGATTGATTACATATGAATATTCAAATAATTAAACTTTTTAAATCCTATTGATAAAATGATGGCTCAGAATGATAGTTAATTGGTTTAACATATTGATCATATTATTTATAATTAAAACGAAACGCATTTGATATTAGGTGTGCTTTAGCCATTCTGATCTATATGTAGGCTACAATTAGACTGATCATTTAAGTGACTTATAAACAAACAGAGGAGACAACCATCTTGTTTTATGATTGGTATAACTCCGATAAAAATCATGAATTGATTAGGCAAAACATGCGATCTATTTACCCGCTCAATTTAATGGTCATTTTTATATTTTTCATAAATTCAAATGTTTATGCTTTTGATGATCTGGAACTTACGGTAGAAGAGGCACAAAATCAAGTTGTGGAATATCAAGATGAATTATTAGGACAACCAGATCAATTGCAAGATGAGCAATTATTTAAAATTGAAAATCAAGAAAATAGCCTAAGTGATACTGAAATGAGCATTGAGCGAAATGATATTTTTTTTGAACAAGACCAATTGCAAAAAAAGCTAGCAGAACAGCATGAGCATGAATTGGCAGATTATTCAATTTTAACCAATAAATTTTATGAAAATGAGCGTATTCGGGTGTTCAATTATACTGCTTACAATGTACAACAATTAAAGACATCATTGCTCAATCCTTCAAATGATAATCCTGCATCAAGTGAGCTTTATCTTTCTTTTGGTTATGGCATTGAATTTAAGATCAATGCTTTAAACAAAGTGGGTTATGAATACATCTCTAGTTTTCCTTATGATCGTGGGCAATTATTGCGTCTGTTTTGGATTAGAACGCTGACTTATTAACAATAAATATTTTATCGATCATTTTTATTACCATGAAGAAATCATGTTGGAAATACTACAACTTGAAACATAAGCTTGTTTAGCACTACACATTAAAAGACTAACTTAAACAAAATGAGATGAAGAGGTGAGTCATCATGTTAAACAAAGTTATTGTGTTGGGTGTAGTTGCTATTTCATTAACCGGCTGTATTGTTGCACCATTTGATGATGGTCATCGAGGTGGTCATGGTCGTTATGATCAGCGACATGATTCGGATCATCGCAGGGATCAGCATCGTGATGGTGATCGACATCGTTATGACCGAGATCGCAATGATCGTGACTGGAATTGGAAAGGACGTTAATTCTTTATCTTAAATATAAAAATGGGCAATGTATGCCCATTTTTTTCTATCTTGTTGTTTGAAAATATATGAATGAAGTAATTAGGGTCTGTTGACAATTCGTCTACGTTTGCGACTACAAGTGGTTTTTGGATGATACAAGGCAAGAACTATTAAACTTAATCATTCTAAATGATGAGAAACATCGTTTCGAAAGGTAACGACGTAGCGGTAAAAACTACTCTAGTCCCCACTGCGCCTTGCGCTGTAAACAAAGCAGTGCTTTGTTCTTGCTCAGGGTTGTGGCTAAAATTATCTCAGCCTACGTTATGAAACTCGAAAATAGTCTCGCTATTCTCTTCGTTTCCTGCTTTACGACGTATACGTCTCATGCTCAATTTTAACCTACAACGCAAGTCATTTATGAAATGTCTACAGACCCTATATTATTTTTTTAAATAAACCTGCTTGTACTACACCAGCTTTGGTTTGTTTCTGTAATTGCCATGTTGAGGGTAAATTCAGTTGATTTAAGCCACGATCTGCTTCTACATAAATCAATGCTTGATCAGATAAGTATTGATCCGCTTTTTGAGCCAATTCATCCCATAAATTTAAACTATAGGGTGGATCTAAAAACATTAAATCAAACTGTTCATTTAAATTGGATAAGGCTTGTTGTGCTGTTTGTGTTTTTAGCTGACAGTTATCAGCTTTGAGCAACTGAATATTGTCTTTTAAAAATTTAGCTTGCGTGGCATTGGGTTCAATCATGATCACGTGCCTTGCACCACGTGAAAGTGCTTCAAATCCTAAAGCACCTGAACCAGCACAAAGATCTAAGACTTTGGCATTTTGAATATCCCACATGAGCCAGTTAAACAATGTTTCACGTACTCGATCAGGTGTGGGACGTAAACCATCGATATCAGCAAAAGGAAGAACTCGACGTTTCCATTCTCCACCAATAATACGTAATTGGTTTTTCACTTTATTATTCACTGATATCAGCCTCAGGTACAGGTGGAGGAGTGGGTTGCGTCGAAGTCGTACTATGACCTTGAGTTGGTATACGGTTTTGGGTAGCCGTATTGGTCTGCGTATTTGGCTTCGGTTTAGGCAAGGCATTTGGATCTGCTGCAAGGGAAACATCACCACTTGGCAGTTCACCCGGTTTGATGCCGGCTGTCATTAAGCCCCCACTGACTTGATGATTAAGCGGTACAATTGGATTCTTTTTGCGAGTTAGCAACCAGTAATCAAATACAGGACGAGCAATTTTGGCAGCAGAACCACCATGCTTACCATTTTCCCAAATCACGGCAATGGCAATTTCAGGATTTTCAGCAGGTGCAAAACCAACAAATAAACCGTGGTCTAATTGTCTTGATGTCAGTGCAGCTTCGTTATAGCGTTTGCCTTGCGCAATACTCTTCACCTGTGCTGTACCTGTTTTACCTGCGATTTGGTACATCGGTGTACGGATACCTCGGCCTGTACCTGTTTGAATAACATCAACCATTGCATCGCGCATTTTGACCCAGTCGTCATCCGTACCACTAAAGTTGATTTTTCCTGTCGGGGCATTGAGTACTTCATGCTTTTTCGCCCCTTTAGATTCACGTAATACGTGTGGGGTGACATGCGCACCATGGTTGGCCGTAATTGCCGTTGCCATAGCTAACTGTAATGGAGTGGCAGTAAATGCACCTTGACCAATACTGACAGATATGGTTTCACCTTTGAGCCATTTACTCTTACGAGTACGCATCTTCCATTCAGGACTTGGATATAAACCTGTACTTTCGCTTGGTAAATCTACACCCGTTTTTTCACCGAAACCAAATTGACGCATCCATTCATTCATTCGATCTATACCCATCTGGTAAGACAAGATATAGAAGTAAGTATCACAAGAAACCACTATAGATTTATGTAAATTGACAGCGCCATGCCCAGTTTTTTTCCAGTCACGGAATTTATGTGAATCACCAGGTAAATGGAAATAACCAGGATCGGAAATTGTAGTTCCCCAATCCACAGTTTTAAAATGGATGCCACCTAAGCCTTCCATTGGTTTGATGGTAGAACCGGGAGGGTAAGTCCCTTGAACAGCGCGGTTATAGAGTGGTTGGTCTAAGTTGTCACGTAAAGCAGTATAGTCCGCATGCCCAATACCTGTCACAAATAAGTTCGGGTTGAAACTTGGGCTGGAAACAAGCGCTAATATTTCACCAGTGCGTGGGTCAATTGCGACGATTGCACCACGACGATCTTTAAGTTGTTCTGCTGCAATAGTTTGCAAACCATAATCCAATGAAAGATATAAATCATTGCCTCTGGTTGACTCTTTACGACCTAAATGGCGTAACACATTACCATGTGCATCAGCTTCAATCGATTCATAACCAGGAACGCCATGAAGTAATTCCTCATAAGATTTTTCTACACCAATTTTCCCGATTAGGTTTGTGCCAGCGTAACTATCTTTATCAATTGCTTTAAGTTCTTTATCGTTAATACGACCAACATAACCCACCACATGAGCAAACAATTCACCATGTGGATAATAGCGAGTCATTTGAGTTTCAATATCAACACCTGGAAATTGAAACTTTATTTCACTAAAGCGAGCAATATCTTGTTCTGTTAGATTTAGCTTTAAGGTAACACGTTCTGTTTTTTTAGAGGTTTTAATGCGGCTATTAAAACGGTCGATATCTTCTTGATTGAGATTTAAAATTGGAATCAAGCGCTTAACAGTGTCATCTATATCTTCGACATCGGCTTTGCTCAATGTTGCGGTAAAAACAGGGTAGTTATCTGCAAGTAAAATCCCATTACGATCATAAATATAGCCACGTGCTGGTGCTATAGGTTGTAGTCGAATTCGGTTTTTATCTGACGCTTCACTAAACTCTTGATGATGAAAAATTTGCAGATAAGCATAGCGTGCAACTAGAAGGCACATAAAAAATGAAACAATACCAATCGCAAAAAAGACACGACCACGGAAGATGCGTTTTTCTTGTTGGACATTTTTTAGAGGAAACTGCTGCTTCATACGTCGTCGGCTTTAGTACTTAAAGATGGGTGAATTTAGGGGTCAAACATTTTACCCTAGATTGCGTCTTAAAAATTAAAAAACACAAATAAGTCATCAAAATATATTTTAACTAAAAACTGTAATTGATTTTGTTTCTTAGATGAGACCGTTTACATTTCATTTGAAAAATACGCATCATTGTAAAGCTAGGCAAAATGTCAATAGCCCCTATATGGATTTGACCTTAGCGACATTAAATTTATAGTGTTTTGTATATGAGTGCTAAAATAATTCTGTTAAAGTCGAGCCTTAAGGATAAATATATTCGACCTAAGTTAAGATTAGGGATAATGGAGAAAATAATGAAAAAAATCTTTCCCTTATTAATATTGGTTGCTGTCGGAAGTTTCGCGCACGCTGATGTTAAAGATTATTTGCCAGATATGAAGGGAATTTTACCAGAGGCAAAGTTTAAGCCTGAAGATGCTTCTAAATGGAATATCGGTGCGGGTGTAACACAACAGATGGTTCATGCAAATGGTGAATGGGTAAATCCTTATGGAATTGCCTATACTAAATTAGGTGTTTTTTATAATGGTGACCATGAGTTTGCAGGCCAAGTCGGTTATAGAATTCCTGTAGTATTAAATGGTAAAGATAAAAATGGCTTCTATGTAGGGGTCTATGGCGGAACACTTAAAAGCAAAAAAGTGGACGGAAGTGATGAAGTCCAATATGGTGGTGGTGCCGATTTATCTTATGTTTTATTGAATAAAGAGCGTATAAGTACATTTAGTGTGGGGATGGGTGCAGGTAGTGAACTTCATAATAAAAATGGAGATATGATCCTAGAGACTCGTCCACAAATACAATTTGCTTATACCTTAAGTGTCGGGTTCTAAAGTTTTATGATTTTATCTATATCCTTCGACCGCAAATAGAAATAAATACGAGAGTCATGCATGTTGGAATACGTTAATGGTTTGTGGCACGCTTTTACAGCTCGACCTGATCATCTTGCCATTTTAAGTATCATCCCAGTGACGGCCTTTGTAACGTGGGCGCACGTTTGGATGGCACTGAAAATGGTATTTTATCCAATCACGTTTTGGGGATTTCATATTGGTCCCTTACCTGTAGGATGGCAAGGGATTGTGCCACGTAAAGCTGGGCGAATTTCAGGCATTATTACAGACAATACATTATCCAAACTAGGTTCTTTGCGTGAGTTTTTAGATGCAATGGACCCTGAAGATATGGCTCGGATTATCGGTGAACAAGTCGGTTTCGAACTTGAGCATTTGATTGATGAGGTGATGTTAGATCGTAATGCTGTTTTGTGGGAAAACCTACCTTATTCGATTAAACGGCGAATTTATGGTCAAGCGCATAAACAATTGCCGGGTGTTTTAAGAGAACTCGTGACCGAGCTGACTATGAATGTCGAGTCACTGGTCAACATGCGAGATATGGTCGTAACTCAAATGGAAGGCGATCGCCGTTTGATGGTCCGTATGTTTTTAAAAGTTGGACAAAAAGAAATTAACTTTATTTGGCATATTAGTGCGGTCATTGGCAGTTTCTTTGGTATTTTTCAAATGTTTGTCTATGTATTTGTTCCTCAACATTGGACTGTACCTTTCTTTGCTGCAGTCTGGGGCTTTTTAACCAACTGGATTGCAATCTGGATGGTTTTCAATCCTGTAGAGCCACATTATGTACGCTATCCACAATTTTTTGAACGGACAAAAGATCGAAAATTTCCATGGATTAAACCTGTTATTCCAAGAATTGGCACTTATAATGTTCAAGGTGCGTTTATGAAACGCCAAGAAGAAGTGTCAGATGTTTTTGCAAGTGTCGTCACTGAAGATTTGATTACATTAAAGTCAATCATGACTGAAATGATGTACGGTCCTAAGAAAGAAAAAACCCGTCGTATTGTAAAGCGTCATATTAACGAAATTATGGAAACTCCATTGGTTCGTACCTCTTTACAATTGTCTTTAGGACTAAAAGAGTATGCAAAACTCAAGACAGACTTGATTGATCGGTCAATTGAAATTACGATGGTGCCTGTTTGCGACCCTGCGTTTAATGCGAGCCGTGCACAGAAAATTTTTCAGATGTTTAAAGAGCGGATCAGAGAGTTAACCCCAAAAGAGTTTCAAAACTTGTTACGTCCTGCATTTCAGGAAGACGAATGGATTTTGATAGTACTCGGTGGTGTGACTGGATTTTTTGCTGGTCTAATACATTTATTTGTGGCTTTCTTATAAATTTGATGCCATTACGATGATAAGTTTTAATTTGTCATGGCAAACGGTATCATACATATTGTTTTAAATGAGGATGTTTTTTTATGCGCATTATATTACTCGGACCACCTGGAGCAGGTAAAGGTACACAAGCTCAGTTGATCTGTAAGCGCTACAATGTCCCACAAATTTCAACCGGTGATATGCTCCGTGCTGCAATTCGTGAAGGTACTGAATTAGGTCTTAAAGCTAAAAGTGTAATGGAATCAGGTGGTTTAGTATCTGATGAGCTTATTATCGGTTTAGTGAAAGAACGTATTGCACAACCTGATTGTGTAAATGGTTGTATTTTCGATGGTTTCCCACGTACGATTCCTCAAGCTGAGGCTTTAGAGAACGAAGGGATTAGCATTGACCATGTGATCGAAATTGAAGTGCCAGACGAAGAAATCGTAAAACGTCTTTCTGGTCGTCGTCAGCACCCAGCATCTGGTCGCGTTTATCACACGATTTATAACCCACCGAAAGTGGAAGGTAAAGATGATGAAACTGGCGAAGATCTTGTGCAACGTCCAGATGACGAAGAAGCAACGATTCGTAAGCGTTTAGGCTCTTATCATAATGAAACTGAACAGCTTGTTGGTTTCTATCAAGGGCGTGCAGCTTCTGGGGAAAATGCACCGACTTATAATAAATTGAACGGTTTACGTCCAATAGAAGATGTCCAAAAAGATTTATTTGCGATTTTAGATAAATAAGACCGCATTCAAAGCATTTTTTTAAGCTTTGACAATAACAGAGACCTGATTCATATTAGGTCTCTTTTTTTTGCAAGAGTGGCGTAGAGAGTGAAGTTTGTATTAATTGCCTTGGTCATTTTGAGTATATTGCTTCTTTTGGGCTTATTGTATATGAGCTTTAAATTACTACGCAAAGCACAAAAAGAAGAGCTTCAGCAACGCCGTGAAATGAGAAAATCAGGTAATTACCAAGTGCATCCACAGGTGGCTGAAGAGTGGAAACGGCTTGAAAAGTTAAAGAAAGATTTGGAAAATAAAAAGTAAAATAATTAGGGAGATGAATGCTGAGGATAAATTCATCCTTATCTATCATCGCGCTTCATTCTTCCAAATTAATGAATTTAACTGATGAATTTTTATGATTGAGATGTGTAAGCAATTAATTCTAAGTATTTTGTTTATCCATCTACATGTTAAATTCACAGCATTCATATTATATGAAGACTGTCTAAATGAAATTGATTGCCTAACAGCACATCTTAGCGAATATTTAGAGCCTATTCATTTTTCAAAGGGGACTTTGCTGAACATAGGCGAAAAGTATCAAGGCTCGGAGAATTGGGACAATTGGTATTTCTGCACAGTTGACAATGGATTAGAGGGGGGTGCTACTCAAATCATTGAATGGATCAATAAGCATCAAGGCGCCATGCAATAGCAGATTACACAGCGAAAGAACTCAATGTAGATCATGGCGATCTATTGGTTGGAGAAGAACAACTAAATGGCTGGATTTGGTGTAGCAGATTATCTGATGATCAGTCTGGCTGGGTGCCCTTAGAGGTGTTAAGTCAGATTTGATTGAGAACTATTTTAAGATGCTAGCTGTTTCTTCGGAAAATAGCTTCCTCAGGAAAATGACAAAGCCTGATTTTAATTAAATGATGATTATGCTTTGCTAAAATCTCTCGTTTATTCGCTACTTTGTTTTGACTTCGCGTACAGCGCCAAATTCATATTTATCAGGCCAATTACAAACATCTGACACAATACATTCATGGCATTTCGGTTTCCGTGCAATACAGCAATATCGCCCATGTAAAATTAACCAATGATGCGAGTCTATAATAAATTCTTTTGGAATCACTTTGATTAGACGATGCTCGACCTCAAGTACATTTTTTCCTACAGCAAGTCCAGTACGATTGCCAACTCGGAAGATATGCGTATCTACAGCCATTGTAGGCTGACCAAAGGCGGTATTCAGCACAACATTGGCAGTTTTGCGTCCTACACCGGGTAAAGCCTCTAAATCAGCACGATTATCTGGAACTTGGCTATTGTGCTTCTCAATCAGAATTTTACAGGCTTTAATCACATTTTCAGCTTTGGCATTATATAAACCAATGGTTTTAATATATTGTTTTAAACCGTCTACACCCAATGCATAAATCTGTTCAGGGGTATTGGCGACAGGAAATAACTTATCAGTGGCTTTGTTGACACTTATATCTGTGGCTTGAGCCGATAAAGTAACAGCAACAAGCAACTCAAATGGGTTTGAGTAATTGAGTTCTGTTTTCGGATTTGGGCGTTGCTCGCGTAATCTTTCAAAGAAAATCTGAATCTGCTTTTTGGTCATATTCTTTACAGTCATGATGCATCCTCTTGCAAAACAGATAACTGTTGAATCAATTCATTTAATTGATGTTGCTTATTTTCATCTGCTCGAACACTCAATTGTTTCTCTAATTTTTTAATTTGAGTTCGCAGCTTAGCCAATTGAATGGTGGTTTTAGCATCTGTAACAATTGGATTTTTTATTATGGGTTGGTTGATTTCAATTGTAGGTAAAGCCTGACTTTGCTGTGTTATTTGTGCAAAGAGTTCAGTGTCGATTTCTGCACGAACCACAGGGCCTTTACGATGGATGCGTAGCTTTTCTTCACGTTGAATATGGGCATAGTAACGACCACGTAAGTCATTTTGTTCTAAGAAACGTTGTTCGTCATTTGGAATAGGCTGGATGTCTTCAACTAAATCGATGCAATCTACTGGGCAAGGAGCAATACATAGTTCACACCCAGTGCATAAATCTGTAAGTATGGTATGCATTAGTTTACCAGAACCAATAATGGCATCTACAGGGCAAGCACTGATGCATTTGGTGCAACCGATACATTCATCTTCACGAATAATAGCTTTCATGCGTTGTGGGCGGCCATCGCTTTGAATTGGCCAGACACTTGGTTCAGCAACGAGTTTATTGCGATTGAGTATATCAGCAAGCGCATCTGCAACAGGTTGCCCACCTGGCACACATTTATTGGCTGCTTCACCTTTTTCTACAATAGATTTTGCATAAGGTAGACACCCATCACGGTGACCACAGAGTCCACATTGTGTTTGTGGCAAAATAGCATCTATTTGCTGAATGAAGGAAAGCGATGAATTCATGTGAATAAAACTTTAAAGAAAAATGAACAAATACTTGGTAAAAGCGAAGAATATTTTGCAATTTTAGCATGTTTTACAGTGAAAATCTTTGCTCTAATTTGGCGCTAAAAATGCGCTAATTTAGATCAAAATATTGAATAATTTTGGTTTAAAAACGCCAACAAATTGACATTTTATTTGGGGTTGATTAGAAATTATCATATTGAATTTAAATATTATTTGAAAAAACATTTGAAAAAAGGTTGTGGATTATATACAAAAGGGATTAAATACTTTGCGCCAAAATTTATCATTTTATTAAAAGGGTTGACCTTTTTTGTATCATTTTCTGCTGAGGAATGAGCGTTGAAATATAATAGCCTGAATGACTTTTTAAATTACGTTAAAGCACGTGATCCAAATCAACCAGAGTTTTTACAAGCTGTGGAAGAAGTTATGACCAGTTTGTGGCCATTTATTGAGAAAAACCCAGAGTATGCTGAGCACGGTTTGCTTGAACGTCTTGTTGAGCCAGAACGAGCGATTCAATTCCGGGTTTCATGGGTAGATGACAAGGGCCAAACTCAAGTTAACCGTGCTTTTCGTGTTCAATATAATTCTGCTATTGGTCCATTTAAAGGCGGCATGCGGTTTCACCCATCTGTAAACCTTTCTATTTTAAAATTTTTAGGTTTTGAGCAAACGTTTAAAAATGCTTTGACTACACTACCAATGGGTGGCGGTAAAGGTGGTTCTGATTTTGATCCGAAAGGCAAGTCAGACGGTGAGATCATGCGTTTTTGCCAAGCATTAATCATCGAACTATACCGTCATCTAGGTTCAAATACTGATATTCCAGCAGGGGATATTGGTGTGGGTGGCCGTGAAGTGGGTTACATGGCGGGTATGATGAAAAAGCTCAGTAACGACACTTCGTGTGTATTTACGGGTAAAGGTTCATCATTTGGTGGTTCTTTGGCTCGCCCAGAAGCAACTGGTTTTGGTACAGTTTATTTTGCTGAAGAAATGCTAAAAACTCGCGGTGAAAGCTTTAAAGATAAAACTGTGGTGATTTCAGGTTCGGGCAACGTTGCGCAGTTTGCTGCAGAAAAAGCTATTTATTTAGGCGCGAAAGTGGTTTCATTGTCTGACTCAAATGGCACGGTACATGTAAAAAATGGCTTTACCAATGAGCTTCTTGCCGAAGTGATGGAACTTAAGAACGTAAAACGTGGACGTATTTCTGAATTTGCTTCAAAACACGGTTTTGAATATTTAGAAGGTCAACGCCCTTGGTCAATTCAGTGTGATATTGCATTGCCATGTGCAACTCAAAATGAATTAAATGAAGAAGATGCAGATGTACTTCTTGCCAATGGTGTAATCTGTGTTGCTGAAGGTGCCAATATGCCTTCAACACTAGAAGCTGTAGAAAAATTTGTAGGAGCAAAAATTCTTTATGCGCCAGGTAAAGCGTCTAATGCAGGTGGTGTTGCCACCTCTGGCCTTGAAATGTCACAAAATTCGATTCGTTTGGGGTGGACATTTGAAGAAGTGGATGAGCGCTTACATGCGATTATGAAAGAAATTCACCGTAACTGTGTGAAGTATGGTACTCAAGCAGATGGCACAGTGAACTATGTAAATGGTGCAAATATTGCTGGTTTTGTAAAAGTTGCAGATGCAATGTTGGCGCAAGGCGTGTTCTAATTTCTGTTTGATTTTGAACTTAAAACCGATGCTTTTGCATCGGTTTTTTCTGAGCAATTAAAACAGTGACAAGCTTATTTTTTAGGAATCGTTTCAACAACTGAATCGAGCTCATATTGGTATTGAGACTGATCAGCGGCCGGATTGACAATTTCTGTGCGCTTGACCTTAATAATTTGATAAGACTTTGAATTATGGGTAAAGCCGTCAATAGAATCATAAAAATAACTCGCTTCTTTTTCGCTATAATTTTTTTGACCAGTTTCGCTTATTGTCAATTCACGGACTAAAAAACAGGTTTGTGGTGCAACACCAGTACAGGGTCGAATTTCAGGACTGACTTCTAAAAAAATAATTTGTGGTTGAACTGTTGTATTTGAAATTTGGGTCTCTATATGTGCAGGCGTCGGAACTTTTTGAGTTGTAGATTCTTCGCTACATGCTATGACGAGCAACGGTAAGAGCAGTAAAATGCTTGATTTGTGATTCATAGTTTTACCTTTATCGATCTTCCTAAATTAAAAATGTGCTTTCATGCAATGACTATTGATTGCTTAAGTTTCTATTATTGAGTGTTTAAATTCACTGTTATTTAACTATTGTGCAGTGTTTGGGGCTTTGCATCGATTAAAATTAAAAGGTAGACCTTAAGGTAGAAATGTTTTGATTATCTGGCTGAAAAAGCATGAAGCTGAATTAAATCTATATGTTTATATAAGTAGCTAAAATGAAAAGCTGAAGTTGAACTTCAGCTTTTCTCTACAATTATTTTAAAGTTTCACGTTCGATAATCATGTCTTGTACATAAGCGTATTTAGACTGATCAGCCGCTGGGTTTTTAATCTCATAACGTTTTACACGAACCACTTGACGTTCAGCAGGGCTATGAGTAAAGCCTTCGATATCATCATAGAAATATGTCCAATCTTTATCTACTTGCGTTTTTACACCATTATCAGCATATTTGATTTCGCGTACTTGTAAGCACTGCATTTTTCTTACACCAGCAGAACATTCTTTGGTTTCTGGGCTGATTTCTAAGAAAATTGTTTCACCTTGGCTTTGGTATTTAGTTTCAGGTGTCATTTTACCAGTAAATACAACTTTACCGCCTGTCGCATTTACCAAGGTAAGCGTTGGGTTTTCAGTATTTGCTGTATCAAGTACAAATGCTGTTTTATTCGATTGGAACAATGCCGCAGCAAAACTTTCCTGTTTCATTAATTCAGGGGAACACATCATGTTTGTTGAGGCGATATTTCCTGTTACTAATAAACCATTCTCAACTTTAGCACTTGTCATTAGTCGGTTACAGCCAGTTGCAACATTTAAACGTTGGTCTGCAAAGTTAAGTACGATGGGTTGCTTGGTATCTGCTGGTTGATAAGACCATTGATAAGCATTTAATGTTTGCTCTGCATTATCTTGTTGTTGTAATACTTTCACTGCGGTATCACCCAATTTTTGAATATCGCCAGATTGGCAAGCCGCGAGGGCTAAAGGAAGTACAGCTAATGCTAAATATTTGAATTTCATATTCTATTCACGTTTTAAAAAACTATGCATAGGATAAACCATGAAACACTAAAAGATATGGATACAATTTATTAATTCGGTTTCAATATGTATCCATATAACTAAAAGTTAAACAATAATTAACAAATTTTTATTATTCCAACTAAATTTTGATCAATTAGGTTCTTTAGTCAAAACGATAAATATCCATACCTAGCGCACCCATTGAAAAACTACTGTGGACAATACTAAAGCGGTGACCAGTGCCCATTGCAAAGAACAGAGGTGCAAAGTGTTCAAGTGTTGGGTGATTCTTCTGTAGATAAGGAATGCTATCCCATTCCAATACAGCATCATAATTACTATGATTGAGTTTGCTCACCACATAATTTCTAAATGTAGATGCCCATTCCGGGACATTCTCATCTTTGCCGTTCCATGACAATTCTCTTAAATTGTGAGTGATGCTACCTGAACCAATCAATAAAATTTGTTTTTCACGGAGTGGGGCAAGTGCTTGACCAATTTGGTAGATTTGATCAGCATGCATATTCATAGGTAAAGAAATTTCAATGACTGGAATATCTGCCTCAGGGTACATATGTAATAAAGGCATCCATACGCCATGATCACGTGGTCGAGTACTATTTGCATGTGCAGGAAGATGTGCTTCAGCCAAGAGATGCAAAATTTCTTCCGCTAATTCAGGATTTCCTGGTGCGGGATAGCGAATCTCATACAGCGCTTGAGGAAAACCACGAAAGTCATGCCATGTTTCAGGGCGTACACCTGTATTGACTTCTAAAGCCTCACTTTCCCAATGGGCAGACATCACCACGATGGCTTGTGGTTTTGGCAAATTTAGACCAAGACGATGTAGAGCAGGACCGACTTGTTCAGGATCTAGCGCAAGCATGGGAGAGCCATGTGAAATGAATAAACCTGGGAGTGTTTGTAAGTTCATATCTTTGTGCCTAAATGATCATTAAATACAGCGTGAATTGCCCATTCTAGCTAAAATGTATGCTCTCAATAAGCCTTTTATTTCAACAGACTGTTTCATCAATGCAACTTTTGCCCAATTACATGACTAGCCTGCACGATGATACGGATGATTATGATTAATACTCATCGCACGATAAAGTTGTTCAATCAGCATAACCCGAACCAATGGATGGGGCAGAGTTAGTTTTGACAGTGACCAGTGCCAAGCAGCAGCTTTTCGCACGGCTTCAGAATGCCCATCTGGTCCGCCAATGGCCAGTGCAACATCATTACCTTCAAGCATCCAGCCTTTCATGGTTTCAGCCAGCTTTTCAGTACTAAATTCACGTCCGCCTACTTCAAGTGCAATTAATACTTCATTGTGTTTCAGTTGGCTGAGAATACTATCACCCTCAATTTGGCGATATTTTAAAATATCTGCTTCTGAATCATTTTTGCCACGCTTTGCCATCGGGAGTTCAATAATTTGCGTCTGTACAAAAGGTTGGATTCTTTTGAAGTAATCTTCAAAACCAGTTAATACCCAAGCAGGCATTTTTTGACCAATGGTCAGAATACGGATTTTCATATTAACAATTTCTAACGTGGTAATTGCATCATTATAGCGCGATATTGGTTATTCTCAGGCGTACAACAAGAACTGAATGTCTAACTGCTGTTTTTTTAAATTATAGCTATACCAACACGCTTTTAAATTGGATTTATACATGCAAATAGGTTATCCAAATTTTTTAAATTTAAATTATCTTTTCATTATATTGCTCAGCTGTGTGCTTTCAACATGGAGTGTAGCCGCAGAACAACGCTATGATCAGCAAGCTGAACCTGATCGTTTAAACAGTTATTTACAACAAGTGATTCACCCACAAGCGTTTCGAAATTATCAAAATATTCAAGAGCTCGATCGAGTTGCGGCTTTCATTAAACAACAACTTGAACAGTTTGCGATTCCTTGTGAATACCAGCCTTATCAAGTCAAAGGCAAAACTTATCGAAATGTAATATGTCACTTACAAATGGGGCACGCCAAAAAAGTGATTCTTGGTGCCCATTATGATGTTTATGGGAATTTCAAAGGTGCTGATGATAATGCTTCTGGTGTGGTGGGGCTGATTGAGACAGCGCGAATTTTGGCAGTCAATAAAGCCAGTCTTAAACAGAATGTTGATTTTGTCTTTTATACTTTGGAAGAACCTCCGTATTTCCGTACTGAACATATGGGGAGTTATATTCACGCACAATCCATTTTAAAACAAAAAGATCAAATTCAAGCGGTGTATATTTTGGAAATGATTGGATATTTTGACCATAAAAATGTTCAGGATTATCCATCCGGATTAGCTCTGTTTTATCCCAAACATGGAAATTTTATTGGCGCAGTGAGTAATTTCACTTCACGTGGATTGGGTGAAAAATATTGTGATGCCATGAAAGCGTTAAAACGCCTTGATTGTCAAAGATTGATAGCGCCATCATTTGTACAAGGCGTGGATTTCTCAGATCATTTGAATTATTGGCTTTTCGATATACCTGCTATTATGATCACAGATACGGCTTTTTTTAGAAATAAGCATTATCATACCCAAGACGATACTGTTGAAAAACTCAATTTAAATAAGATGGCAGAAGTCATCAATGGTGTGGTGTATACAGTTTTACAAGACTGATATTTTTCAATCAGGTTATATCATTTGCTATTTTGATCAAAGGAGAGCTTATGCAATACGGTGCAATGCAATTGCTCTCGATGTGGATTAAGGATCGGAAAATACAGAATCAATCGGTACATACCTTAGAAGCTTATTTCCGAGATGTGGCTAACTTTATTGACTTTTGCTATGACAAGCAGATGGAGTTAAAACAAGTCGAAGCTACTGATTTAAGAGAGTATGTGGCTTATCGTGTCGAAAAAGATCAGCTTTCAACCAGTAGTTTACAACGGCATTTAACTTCAATTCGTCAGTTTATGAAGTGGGCTAAACAGGGTGATTATTTAGAAATCAATGCAGCTGATGATTTTCAGATAAAGCGGCAATCTCGACCATTACCAGGGATGATTGATATTGAAACGGTCAATCAGATTATGGATCAGCCCGAGCCTGAAAAGCCTGGAGAAAAGCAGTTGTGGTTACGAGATAAAGCTATTCTGGAATTGCTCTATTCCAGTGGCTTACGCTTGGCAGAAGTGCAAAGTTTAACTATACGGGATATTGATTTTACCCGCCATTTATTGCGTATCACGGGTAAGGGGAATAAAACTCGAATTGTACCTTTTGGCTCTAAAGCGAGAGAGAGTCTGATTGAATGGTTAAAAATTTATCGAATCTGGCAGGGGGAGTTTAGCCCTGAGTCTTTGGTATTTATTACCCAACGCGGCACAAGTATTACCCCACGTCAGATTGAAAATCGAGTCAAATATCAAGCACTACGTGCAGGGGTAAATGTTGATTTACACCCACATTTATTGCGCCACTGTTTTGCCAGTCATATGTTATCCAATAGTGGAGATCTGCGTGCAGTGCAAGAAATGCTAGGACATAGCAATTTAACCACGACACAGATTTATACCCATGTCGATTTTGATCATCTGGCACAAGTCTATGATCAAGCGCATCCAAGAGCTGCTGCATCGAAAATAAAAGATTGACCTTGCATATAAGGCTTTATTAAGCGTTGATCTTTGTATTTTGTAATGAATAGACCTGCTGAGAAGTACTGTTAGTTTTTGATAAAATGCACAGCGCTTAAACACATTTAGCACAGAAAAAAGTCGAATAGATAATTGTTTTTAAAAATGCTCTCATGTATATCTAGGTTTCTTATTTATTCAATACATTTCTATTGATTCAATTTTGCAGAAAAATTAGGTCTTTCAATGATCCCTGAACTTGAACAAAAATATAAGCAACTGACTGACGCTCAAAAAGAAATTTTTAAGGGCTATGGCTTACGTCAAATTAAACATTTTGTAGAATTCAGCCTTCCCAAAATTGAGGCAACGTTACCGCAAGAAGGAAAAGTATTGGGTATCAATGCTGAGGGTAAAGTTCAAGCTGTAAATACAGCAACTAATCAGACCTATTTATGGATATCAGACCAACAATGGCAAGCGGCCCAAACAGTGTCTAATCATATTGATTTAAAAGAAGACTTTATTGAGATTTGGCAAGTGCTGGAGCTCAAAAATCAAGATTTGATTGATTTAAGCCATATTCATCGTGATTTTTTAGCAAGCATGGCGAAATAGTTCAATACTCAAATTGAAAATCTTGTTTTTGGATTCTATAGAGCTTCTCTTCATGTAGTGGATGGTGCTCATCAAAATCAGGATGCAGAAAGTCATGAGAAAAGCTCATTCCAATTTTTTTCATGACATTTTGCGACGCAAAATTATGTTTAGATGTAAATGCAACAATTTCTTGAAAATTCAGTTCTTCAAATGCAAATCTTAGACAAGCTTGAGCTGCCTCAGTTGCATAGCCTTTATTCCAAAATTTTGGATCAAGCCGCCACCCGATTTCTATACATGGTGAAAATTCAAATTTTGAGGGTTGTTGATGTAGTCCCACACATCCAATAAATTCTTGGGTTTCAATCAATTCAACAGCCCAAAGTCCCCAGCCTTTGATTTCGATTAAATATTTAATCTGATTTGCCAGTTCGTCACTTTGCTCACGATTTAAAATTTTTGGGAAAAATTGCATCACTTCAGGGTTTGCTGTGATTTTTGCAAATGCATCGTAATCAGAAGCTTGCCATTGTCGAAGTAAAAGACGATCTGTACATAATTCATAAATCATTTTTATTGAATATCCTGATTAAAGCACTACTTAAGTAGAAGAGGGGAGAATTTTTAGCGTATTGCCTCAGTCAAATTTTCACCTATGATATATAATTTTACATCGTCTAAGATAATCCGCATATTGACCAGCGTTACAGCTTTGGATTTTGTATACGGTAAAGTACATGTTCAGCCAAAGCATGGTTTTTGTCTAAAACGGGATGCATAAAGTTCTCGACATAATCCATACCAAGTCGTTGCATTACTTTTTCCGAAGCTTGATTCAGTACAGTTGTGAACGAAACAACCTGTTCCAAAGCCAATTTTTCAAATGCAAACTTTAAACATTGCTGAGCGGCTTCCGTTGCATAACCTTGATGCCAATATTGCTGTGCCAAGCGCCAACCAATTTCAACACAAGGAGAGAAAGTAAATTTTTCCGCTTGATTGGCTAGACCCACAAAACCGATAAATTGCTGATTTTCTTTTAACTCAACCGCCCAAAATCCCCAACCATATTCAGTAATTGTGTCTTGAAATCGACCTGCCAAAAGGTCACTTTCATTTTTTGACAAGGCCGCTGGAAAATACCGCATAACATCTGGATCAGCATTTAAATCTGCAAAAACATCAAAATCACGAACTTGCCATTGTCTAAGAATAAGTCTAGGTGTTTCTAATTGAACGGGGGGAGTAAATGTTTTCATATTCACCTAATGCGTATTTTTGAATTATAAATCTTCAAGAGGTAGCTGAAAGCTTTGTTTAATGATTTGACTTGGGACATCGGTTTTTACACTGGTAATACCATTCTTCTTGGTCAAATGTGTCGACTGAAATTTACGGTAGCTTTCTAAATCGGGGACGACCACTTTTAACATCGCATCACATTCACCCAGAATAATATAACACTCCATGACCTGAGGCAGTTCTTTCATTGCTTCAATAAAGGTATCAATGGTTTCAGCATCTTGTCCTAACAGCCAGATTCTTGAGAATAGTATCAATTGAAATCCAATTTTTTGTGGATCCACCACTGTTGTATAGTTTTGGATGACTTTAGCTTCTTCTAAGAGTCGAATTCGTCTCAGACATGATGAGGGCGAGAGCCCAATCTCACGAGCCAAATCATTATTTTGGATTCGGCCATTGGCTTGTAAAGCCCGAATGATATTTTTATCAATACGATCTAGTTTGATTAGAATAGTCTTAGATGAAATTTTCATAAATTAGAATTTAATTCGAAAAATAATCATTATTATAGAATATTTGAAATCCTATTTTAAGCATTTTAAAAGATACTGTTTTCTTCTCGCAGTCAAACTTCAGAAAGGGAAAAGAGATGTCTGTATTTGTACTTTTTGCCTTAACGGTACTTCCGTTAATTTTCACACCAGGACCAGATATGTTATTTATCCTGTCACAAGTGATAGGTAAAGATGCGAAAGCAGGCATGATGGCGACAATCGGTATTTGTTCTGGCTATCTGGTTCATTCGATTCTGGTTGCGCTTGGAATTGCTGCAATTATTGTTTCATTCCCAGTATTGTTTGAGACGATTCGATATTTGGGGATCGCCTATTTATTGTATTTGGCATTTCATTTGATTAAATCAGTATTTAGCCCAAAGGCATTACGTATTGAACAGAAAGCAGTTTCAAATCCTATTCGCAAAGGCTTTGTTACGGCATTGTTGAATCCAAAAGGCATGTTGATCTATTTTGCGATTTTGCCACAATTTATCGATAAATCAGGCAACACCGTGTTTCAAGGCTTGGCTTTGTCAGCAATTTTTATTGCTTTGATTTTCTTGGTGTATTGTGGTTTGAGTCTTTTGATTGCTCAATTGACCAAAAAGCAGCACATCAATGAGCGTAAGCAAAAATGGATTGATGGTGGTTCAGGGACTTTGTTGACTATTGCAGCCGCATGGTTATTGGTAAATTAATCCAAGCAGAAACAAACGGGTAATTCTGAAAAGAAGCCCGTTTTTGTATATTTAGTATTTTGTTACAAGTTTAATGCCAAAAAGTTCACAAATTTAATCAATAAACATACTTAGAAAAATTGCTGATTCTGTCTAAAATGACAGAGTGTAGCAGTATCGATGAACGGGTGGTGTCATCCCTTTGATTGATTGATAATTTATCTTAATTTTTTTGATTATTTATACAGAATCTATACAAATAATGTTATTTATCAATATATAAATATTGTCGAAATAGTAGCCTTATGTGTCTAAGTTAAAATATTTAGAAAAAATGTGAACTGTACGTTCAAGCTTTTTTATGACTTTTTACAGCAGTTTTGCGAATTGTGACTTGACCGAAATGCCAATCACATTGCAAGATAGGACACCTAAATAATTTTAAATGAAGCGTTATTATAACTCTTCTTAACATTTACTTTTGCTAAAACAGCCGAGGATTACATGAAGGCTCTTGTTGCTGTAAAACGTGTGGTTGATGCCAACGTTAAAGTTCGCGTTAAACCGGACAATAGTGGGGTAGACCTTACTAACGTTAAAATGTCAATTAACCCATTCGATGAAATCGCAGTTGAAGAAGCGGTTCGCTTAAAAGAAAAAGGAACAGTTTCAGAAATCGTTGTTGTTTCTATTGGACCAAAAGAAGCGCAAGAACAAATTCGTTCTGCTATGGCGCTCGGTGCAGATCGCGGTATTTTAGTTGAGGCTGATGACAGTCAACTTGGCGCTTTAGAAGTTGCTAAAATCCTAAAAGCTGTTGTTGAACAAGAACAACCACAACTTGTGCTTTTAGGTAAGCAAGCAATTGATGACGACTCTAACCAAGTTGGTCAAATGTTGGGGGCTTTACTTGGCGCTGGTCAAGGTACATTTGCTTCTGTAGTAACTGTAAATGGCGATAAAGTTCAAGTAACTCGTGAAGTTGACGGCGGTTTACAAACTGTTGAGTTAAATACTCCAGCGATCATTACCACTGACTTACGTTTGAATGAGCCACGTTATGCTGCGCTTCCAAACATTATGAAAGCACGTAAAAAGCCACTTGATACGAAAACTCCTGCAGATTTCGGTGTTACAGCAACTTCTAAACTTAAAACAGTTAAAGTTGAACCACCTGCAGAGCGTAAAGCTGGTGTACAAGTGAAGTCTGTAGACGAGCTTGTTGAAAAACTTAAAAATGAAGCGAAAGTGATCTAATACAGAAGGATAAAATCATGAGTATTTTAGTTATCGCTGAGCACGACAATAAGACACTTAACGGTGCAACTTTAAACGTTGTTGCTGCGGCTCAAAAAATCGGTGGTGATATCACTGTATTGGTTGCAGGTTCTGGTGCTCAAGCAGTTGCAGATGCTGCTGCGAAAGTTGCTGGTGTAAGCAAAGTTTTGCTTGCTGACGATGCAGCTTATGCAAACCAATTGGCTGAAAACGTAGCGAAACTTGTTGCTGAATTAGGTAAAGGTTATTCACATATCCTTGCTGCTTCAACAACAACAGGTAAGAACATCTTGCCACGCGCTGCTGCACTTTTAGACTCAAGCATGATCACTGACATCATTGCTGTTGAAGGTCCTAAAACTTTCAAACGTCCAATTTATGCAGGTAATGCAATTGCTACAGTTCAATCTGACGAAGCAATTGTTCTTGCAACTGTACGTGGTACAGCTTTTGATCCTGTTGCTGCTGAAGGCGGTTCAGCTGCAGTTGAATCAGCGGCTTCTACAGGTGATGCAGGTATTTCTAAGTTCATTTCTGAAGAAATTGTGAAATCAGAACGTCCTGAATTAACTGCTGCGCGTATCGTTGTATCGGGTGGTCGTGGTGTTGGTTCTGGTGAGAACTATCATAAAGTACTTGACCCACTTGCTGACAAGCTGAGTGCAGCTCAAGGTGCTTCACGTGCTGCGGTTGATGCTGGCTTCGTTCCTAACGATATGCAAGTTGGTCAAACTGGTAAAATCGTTGCGCCTGATCTCTACATCGCTGTAGGTATTTCTGGTGCGATCCAGCATTTGGCAGGTATGAAAGATTCTAAAGTGATTGTTGCAATCAACAAAGATGAAGAAGCACCAATCAATGCTGTAGCTGACTACTGGTTAGTTGGTGATTTGAATACTGTTGTTCCTGAATTAGTTTCTAAGCTTTAATTCTCGAATTAAGTTTCAAAAAACGCGCTTAGGATTTCCTAAGTGCGTTTTTTTTTCAAATTTATTGATTAAATAGATGGATTGTATGTGCGGATAAATAAAGTCGTGGTGGTGGGTTATTCTCTATGCTAATAAAGAAACTCTGAGTAGCTTCTCTCATAAGACCTTTTTTTATAGTGTAAATCAATTTAAAAGCTCCTTTATGGTCATTTTTCCCATAGGTATAAGGAACCTTGCAAAACTAATACGATTCAAGCTACATGATCTTTTCTTGATTTATAAAAGGGATTTTTAAACATAAGGTATCATAAAATAAAAACAGTGATCAAAAATGCTATTTTCATTTTTTCTGATATTAATTCTTACGTCTAAGGTACTGTAATTTGAGTGGTTATTTTATCTATAATTAATTGATATAAATAGTTAAGTTTTTTAAGGAATATTGCGAGAGAGAATGAGTAGATAAATGCCTTGAAGTCTAATTTTAAACCCTATAAGATCAAATGATAAACATAATTAAATTTTCAATCGTATACTGACAACATGCAGAAAATTCCAGTTTAAATCAGTTGTTACAGACACAAACATATCCTTTAACTCTGTAGCTGTTTTTCACCATTTTTTTAATTCTATATTTGTTGGCGCATTAGACTGGCTGATTCTGTCATTTTAGACGCTGTGTTTTTCCATTACTGCTCAATTCCATATCATCTCACCTAGAATACCTATAAATATGAAGTGTCCCAAATGTTACGCTGAGAATATCAATGAAGCCATGAAATGTGGTATTTGTGGTACTCGTTTAAAACATGTTAAACAGACTAACGATTTAACAGGCAATAGTAATGTTGAATTTTCTGTACGCCGTGAAAATAAGCAGGGACAGTCAAATCCCACGCATAATATAAAACCTCGACAGACTCCGCCGAACAATGAAACAGAAAGCAATCAGCATGCTTCTGTAGGAGATAAGGCGAGTGCATTACTTGAATCATGGCAGCAGAAAGTTGCACATACTCAAAGAGAGTCTCAGAATCAGCCTAAAAAGAAAAATTTTAAAATTGTCTGGATACTTTTAGCTGTATTTTTGTTTGGTCCGGCAGTGCTTGGGGTTATTTCAAGTGTCGTTATTCCTATCGTGATGTCTGTAATTGGGGCATCCAATCAAGATGAGGCTGCGATCACAGATGAAGCACTTCCTGCAAGCGAAGAGGTGGTGTCTAATGAATATCAAGCGCGTTATTTTGATATGCAAGCTTATCAAGCGCGCTTAACAGAGTATTATGATGTCAAGCATCGTTTTGCAACGAGCCTAAAAGATATTGAAAAGTTTGAACAGACTCAGTTTAGTGATTTTATTTTTGATCAAATTGAAATTACACAGCAAGGAGTTCTAGTGGGTAAATTCACTGATACTCCTGCAAGTCGAATATATATGGTTCCACAGCTTGAAAATAATAAAATTCATGATTGGCAATGTTATCGTGTAGCAATCAGTGATGATTTGCTGCAACACTGTGAATTGATTCAGGCAGATCCATATAAATGATAGAAATTCACAAAACTCTATATTTGGAAGTGTTTAGATTTTTCTGATCAGTGGAGTTAGACTCCGTATTGCTTTGCTCATATTTTTTGCCATATTGGATTTTATAGGGCAATTTTCAAGTTTGAGTTTTTTAATCTATCCGAAGCAAAACTGTTTGATGTGATTTATTTTTTACTAATAAACATAACAAAAATAGTCAATGAAGCACATCATTGGGTATGATTGGATAGAAAAAATCTAGGTTTCGAGATAAAAATACTCATTCATTTATAAATTTAACGATGCTTAATTGAGTGGACAATCAGGCGTTTTTTTATTGTCAATAAATCGTTAAAATTGTTTAAAAATACTACAAAAAATCATGATTATAGTGTGGTTGGATAGGCACAAAATCGCTTGGTTTTATGCTATACTGTGCGACTGAATTTTAGATTTTGGCTCAACGCTTTTTGAGCTAAATTTTGACTAGCTAGATTATATAAATGAGCAGTAGCAGTTTGCACTGTTTGTAATAAGGAGTATGCATGAGCGTATCGGAAATTAGACCGATTGCCATTGAGGATGAACTAAAAAGCTCATATCTCGATTATGCCATGAGTGTTATTGTATCTCGTGCATTACCAGACGTGAGAGATGGTTTAAAACCTGTTCATCGTCGTGTGCTGTTCGCTATGCACGAGTTAGGCAACGACTATAACAAAGCCTATAAAAAATCTGCACGTGTTGTTGGTGACGTAATCGGTAAATATCACCCACATGGTGATTCAGCTGTTTATGAAACAATTGTTCGTATGGCTCAAGATTTTAGTCTACGTTATCAATTGGTTGATGGTCAGGGTAACTTTGGTTCTGTCGATGGTGACAGCGCAGCAGCAATGCGTTATACCGAAGTGCGTATGCGTAAGCTCACCCATGAAATGTTAGCTGACTTGGAAAAAGATACAGTCGAGTGGGAAGATAACTACGATGGCTCTGAGCGTATTCCTCAGGTTATGCCAACACGTATTCCTAACTTACTGATCAATGGTGTGACAGGTATTGCTGTCGGTATGGCGACCAACATGGCGCCACACAACATGACAGAAGTAGTTAATGCATGTTTGGCTTATGCAAATAATCCAAACATCTCAATTGAAGGGTTGATGGAATATATTTCTGGTCCAGATTTCCCTACAGGCGGCATTATCTATGGTAAATCAGGAATTGTAGATGCTTACCGTACGGGTAAAGGTCGTTTGCATATTCGTGGTAAATACCATTTTGAAGAAGATCAAAAAACTGGTCGTACGACGATTGTTTTCACTGAAATTCCTTATCAGGTCAATAAAGCAAGAACCATTGAACGTATTGCTGAATTGGTCAAAGAGAAAAAACTTGAAGGTATTTCAGAACTTCGAGACGAATCTGATAAAGACGGGATGCGTATTGCAATTGACTTAAAGCGTGGCGAAAACGCTGAAGTTATTGTTAATAACTTATTTTTAAATACTCAACTTGAAAATTCATTCAGTATCAACATGGTTTGCTTGGATAATGGCCAACCTAAACTGATGAATTTAAAAGACATCATTGCGGCATTTATTCGTCACCGTCAAGAAGTGGTGACGCGCCGTACCATGTTTGAATTACGTAAAGCGCGTGAACGTGGTCATATCTTAGAAGGTTTGACTGTTGCTTTAGCCAATATTGATGAAATCATCGAAACCATTAAGACTTCTGCGAATCCAGCTGAAGCACGTGAGCGTTTACTTGCTGGCGAATGGGCGGGTGGAAATGTTGTTGCATTGCTAGAAAAAGCGGGTGCAATTTCAGTTCGCCCAGATGAGATTGAAGGTGAAGATCCAAGTCGTCCATTTGGTTTAGACGGTCAGCTTTATCGTTTATCTCCAGCTCAAGTTGGTGCAATTTTAGAATTACGTTTACATCGTTTAACAGGGCTTGAACAAGATAAATTACAAGCTGAATATTCTGAAATTTTAGCTCAAATTGCTGAACTTACCGCAATTTTAAATGACTTCAATCTTTTGATGAATGTGATTCGTGAAGAACTTGCATTGGTTCTTCAACAATATGGCGATGCACGTAAAACGGATATTGTTGAATCACGTATTGATTTCTCTCGTGAAGATTTGATTCCAGAAGAGCAAGTTGTTTTAACTGTTTCAAAAACAGGGTATGCAAAAACGCAACCATTGTCTGATTATGCTGCACAGCGCCGTGGTGGACGTGGTAAATCTGCAACTTCGATGAAAGAAGACGATTATATTCAACATTTAATTGTGACATCGAACCATGCAACTGTATTGTGCTTTACCAATGTAGGTAAAGTTTATCGCTTAAGAGTATTTGAAGTACCTCAAGCGTCACGTGGTGCAAAAGGTCGCCCAATGGTGAACTTATTACCACTGGATGCAGAAGAGACCATTACAGCGATTCTTCCTGTTATCGATGCACCGAAGAAATTTACAGAGCGTTTAACAGAGTTTAGAACTTTTGTCCGTGCCAACGTTGCTCAACTGCGTCAAAATACAATTATCGACTCACATTATGAAGCACTAAAAGCTGCGTTTGCAGATCTTGGTGAAAATCCAGATGACTTATCAGATGCTTTACGTAAGCAACTCAAAGAAATTGGTATTGAACTTTCTGCTTCTGATCTTGATGATGAATTAATCGCTGAATTTGCTGAACGTGTAGAAAGTGTTCGTAAAAACTTCTATGTATTTATGGCAACAGCATCAGGTACAGTAAAACGTGTTGAATTAGAGCAGTTTGGTAATGTTCGTTCAAATGGTTTACGTGCGATTGAGTTGAAAGAAGAAGATACTTTAATTGGTGTTGCAATTACTGATGGCGAACAGCAAATCATGTTGTTCTCGAATGAAGGTAAAGCAATCCGTTTCTCTGAAACTGATGCTCGTGTGATGGGTCGTACTGCGAAAGGTGTTCGTGGTATGCGTGTGGCATTGGCTGCGGCACAAACAGAAGAAGATGTTGAAGTTGATGTAGATTCAGATGATGAAGATACTATAGATTCGAATACCAATGTGGTTAGCCGAATCGTTTCGTTAGTTGTTGTACCAGAAACTGGCGAAGTATTATGTGCTTCTGCAAATGGTTATGGTAAACGTACACCAGTAGATGACTTCCCAACTAAAAAACGTGGTGGTAAAGGTGTTATTGCAATTAAAACATCTGAACGTAATGGTGAGTTAGTGGGTGCTGTTGCCATCGATGAATCTAAAGAATTAATGTTGATTTCTGATGGTGGAACACTGGTTCGTACCCGTGCTTCTGAAGTAGCGAGAACAGGTCGTAATGCCCAAGGTGTTCGTTTGATCCGCTTAGGTAATGAAGAAGTCTTGGTCGGTGTGGTTGCGGTTGAAGCTGTCGAAGCTGATGATGAGATTATCGATCAGTTAGATGTAATTGAAGGCGAGACTACTTTAGAGTCAGAGAGTTTAATTGATTCAGAAAAATTAGTTGATGATGAAACCGTTATGGATCAAGTTGAGACTGAGTCTAATAATACTGAATCTGACGAGTAATTTTTAGAGAAATAAAAAGAGCGCTTAGGCGCTCTTTTTTTGTATTCTGATCAAGCTTATAAAATCTACAGTTCTGTTTAAATCTTATGAATTGAGCTAACGATACATAGCTTTTTTCTAACGAAAACCAAATAAAAATAAGTAAAAGTAAATACGAACAAAGCTATAATCAAGTTTTTGATTATAAAATAATATGCTTAAACTGATCTATTATGTTCCAGAATCACACCTTGAAGCAACCAAACTTGCAATTTTTCAAGCAGGAGCGGGTGGTATTGGTGATTATGAACATTGCGCTTGGCAAGTGTTAGGAATAGGGCAATTTAAACCGTTAAGCGGTGCACAGCCTTTTATAGGCGAGTTAGATCATTTAGAGCAATTGCCTGAATGGCGAGTGGAAACTATCGTTCCTGAACACAAGGCCAAACAAGTGGCAATCGCTTTAAAAGCAAGTCATCCTTATGAAGAACCTGCTTTTGAGTTTATTCAAATCATTGATATTGAATAATAGTTTAAAAATCTTAACCCTCTTCTGAACAAAGAGGTGGAATTTATAAGCTAAAATTAAACTTTTTGAATAAACAAATCACGATCAAAACGGTATTGTGGGAAGAATACGTCATCTTCAGCACGTTCACCGGCACTAATCACCATGACTGGAAATTCTTTATCACCTAGATTGAGGATCTTGCGAACTAAGGGTTCATCAAAACCTTCCATCATGCAACTGTCAAAACCATAAGCACGTAAAGCCAGTACCAAGTTTTCACAAGCCAAGGCTGTTGTTTTACTGGCCCAAAGCTTTGCATCAGCTGGGTTGAATGCAGTGACAGGAAGTTGTTTATCTAAAGTGCGTGCTACTTTAAAAGCCACCTTTTTAAAGTTACCTAAAGCATTCAGATAACCTGTTTTATAGTTATATGCAATAAATTTATAATATTGTTTTACAGCTCTTGGCGCTTCTGGCATTGGGAAATGGGTTAAATTGTTTTTTGCCATTTCATCAATACGGTCAATACGTGCCACACATACAATCAGTTCTGCGGCTGTTTTTGCTGATAATTGGCTTAAACAAGCTTTGACTAATTGTTTCTTTTTCGCTTGAGACTGAACCACATAGAACGTCCAAGGCTGAAGATTTGATGAGTTTGGTGCCAATAAAGCCAAATCTAAACAAGCATCTAAAACATCGGCAGGAATTTGCTTTTCAGTGTATTTACGTACTGAGCGACGACTTTCTATGACTTTACGGAAATTTTCAATATCGATATCTTGTGGAGCGGGTTCGTAATAGCGCTTCTTGGTCGTTGTATCTTGTGACATGATCTTTACCCATAATTAAATGATATGTTTTATTGGATTCAAAATGACAAAAGCCACTGAATATTAGTCATGCAGTGGCTTTTGACAGATTCTCTCAATTAATTAAATTGAGAGAAGTTTGGCTTACGCTTTTGCATAAATGCGGCAACGGCTTCAGCCATTTCAGGTGATTTAACGCGTTGCATAAAGATCACCGCTTCATCATCCACGCATTGAATAATCTCTTCAAGATTATGCTTCATTAATGCTTTGGTTTGTTTGATTGAAGCCAACGGAAGTGCTGCTAGGGTCTGTGCTTGGTGTAAAGCGTGACCATATACATCGTCTTCAATACTATTGATTAAGCCAGCATTGAGCGCTTTTTCACTGTTAAATTTTTGTGCAGTTAACAGTAATTCAGCCGCTTTATGATATCCCGCTTGTTGAATTAAGAGTTTACTGGAAGCACCCTCAGGAGAAAGTCCCAGACTGACAAATGGGATTTGGAATAGGGCAGTATTGTCTGCATAAACGAGGTCAGCATGTAAAAGTACTGTTACTCCGATCCCGATCGCCACACCACGTACTGCGCAGATCAATGGTTTAGATAAACGTGCAGCAGATTTTAATAATACAAATGGAGGGCCGTCACCTTCTTTACCTTCAAGTGGTTGTTGAATGAAAGCCATAAAATCTTTCATATCATTACCTGCACTAAAGTCAGCATCTGCGCCACGTAAGATTACCACACGAACATCACGATCTTGATCAGCTTCATCTAGGGCTTTTGCAATCCATAGATATAATTCACCATACAGTGCATTTTTTGCTTCTGGTCGATTAATTGCTAAAGTCAGTACACCATTCTCTAAATTTGCGTTTAAATGTTGATGTGGCTGTTGAATACAACTAAGTGTCATCGTACTATCCTTGCTTTAAAATTTAATTGGATTTTATGCCCTCATTATGTCGCATATTTGAAATTCTGTTGCAACTGATGAGTTCATAAAAATTACTTTTATGACTTATAAATTTGATTATCTTGTTTATATTGGACGTTTTCAGCCCTTTCATCTCGCGCATATGCAAACTATTAAAATTGCATTACAACAAAGCCAATATGTAATTTTGGCCTTGGGTTCTGCGCAAAATGAACGGAATACTAAAAATCCTTTTCTGGCATCAGAACGGGAACAAATGATTTTATCTAATTTTTCTGAAGCGGATCAAAAACGAATCAAATTTGTACATGTTATTGATGTTTATAATGATACTAAATGGGTAGAGCTGGTTAAGTCCTTGGTGAATGCTACAGTTTTAGAGACTGATAAGATTGGTTTAATTGGTCACTTTAAAGATGATTCATCTTATTACTTAAAACTATTTCCAGAATGGCAAATGGTTGAATTGGATAGTTTAGTTGGCTCTATCTCTGCGACCCCACTACGTGAGGCATATTATCGTGGTGAAGTTTATCAGGTCGAGTTTCCTTTGGGCACAGCTGAGTTTTTAGAGAAATTTCAGAAAACGGAAATTTACCAACAATTAAAGTACAAATACCAAACGCAAGACAAATCAAATCTTTAATGTTTTTTGTGTGCATTGCAATACACTGAATAGAAATATATAGAATATGAATGGAGTATTGCATGCAGTTTAAATCAGTCGCTATAAACGGAGTTTTATTGGGTAGCTTCGTTATTTCGATTTCAAGCTATGCCGCGTCTTGGACATTGACACCCAATAGTGATGTTGGATTTCATATCGACTCATTGGGTATGAACATCGTCAAAGGGCAATTTAAGCGTGTTAATTCTTCCCTTAATTTTGATACGAGCGCTCCGCAAAATGCATCTACTGAATTTGTGATGGATGTAAATAGCCTAAGCATTAATAAATCTTCTTTAAAAAATATGATTATGGGTGAAGACTTATTTTACGCTGCTAAATATCCTTCCGCTTCTTTTAAAAGTATGGCATTTAAACCGCTTGCTAATAATAAGTATCTAATTTCAGGTAATTTAACCTTGCGTAATGTGACTAAGCCTGTAACTTTTAATGCAACAATTAAACCCAATCTAAATAATCCAAAATTGCTGGATTTTAGTTCTACTACAGTCATAAAGCGTAGTGATTTCGGAATGAAAAAAGCTGTGGGTGGCGTTGGAGAAAAAGTGAATATCCAAGTGTCTGGGCAGTGGAGGATAAAGTAATAACGTACAGTGCCCAACATAATTAGCATAATATCTATAACGTAGTTTTACTTTTTTTATTGTTCAATTATTTATTGTATATCTATCGCATAGCGATACGGATATCATTTTTACGCGGGGACGATTCACTCATTCGACAATTTTTTTGGTACTTAGATACTTTAACTCTGAGTACTAGAACAAAGCACAATTTTTTGTAACGCAAGCTAAGGGTTTAGCTCGTCAAATGTATGAAATTTCAATCTGGGATATGGTTGGGCTCTTTACATGTGATTTGAATTCGCTATTAATCAAATAGTATTAGCATGTGCTTAGATTAAAATAGACTGAGTATTACTAATTAAATCCAAAGTGAGTTTTTCCAGTTGCTTAGATTGTTGTTTCCAATGATGCCAATATAGATGTAAATCGGTTCTTGCTTTGGGTATGATTTCAAGTAATTGTCCTGTTACTAATTCTTTTTGAATTTGCATTTTAGGTACCATGCCATAGCCCAAATCGAGCAAAATCGCATCTACAAAAGATGTTGCAGAAGGAATAAAGTGGCATGGATAACTGTTTGGCATCAAGCCAAAAACTTGCTGTAAAACTTCGGCATGCACGTGGTCTTTATCATTAAAAATAACAGCAGGGATATGCCGTAATGTTTCACGTTGAATACCATGCTGAAAGTAAGTGTGGATAAAATTCGGTGTAGCAACCATCCTATAACTCATTGTACCTAAATGAATCGCCTCACAGCCTTTCATTGGTTTCGATTCGGTTGAAATACAGGCATTGACTAATCCCGCTTCCAGTAAGTGATGGGTTTGAGTTTGATCATCAATTTTTAAGTCTATAGCAATTTTTTCTGTAAGTAAGGTGTGTTGAATTGTGGGTAATAGCCACGTCACCAATGAATCGGCATTGGTGGCTATGTTTAATTTAAAAAATTGTGATTGTGAACTTTGTCCTTGAAGACTCTGAATTAAATTCTGTTCCATCAAGCGATGATGTTGTAGAAAAAGTAACACTTCCTGGCCTGCTTGAGTGACTTTGCATGGTCTTTCTCGAATGATCAGGACTTGTCCAAGTTGTTTTTCCAAAGTTTGCAAACGTAGTGTTACCGCTGACGCTGTGATGTTCAAACGAATAGCAGCTTGCTCAAAGCTACCTGTTTCGGCAACCGCTAGAAAAGCTTCACTATGCTTACTTTGTAACATGCCGATCCTCTAAAAAATTGGACGTTTTTATATAAAGAGATGAGTTATTTTAAAATACCCCATTACCAATAACTAAGAAAAACTTAACTTAGATGATATTTACTTAGAAATACTCATTTAAAGGAGTAAATTTGGATAATAGCACAATCCATTCAAAACTTTAAAAGTGTAGTTTTAAAATGTTGCAAAGTTATATGCAGGGGTTAGCTGTTGGGTTTAGCCTGATTATTGCAATTGGCGCTCAAAATGCTTTTGTACTCAAACAAGGTTTAAAGAAGCAACATGTATTTTGGGTTTGCGTGGTCTGTGCCGCATCTGATTCGATTTTAATTTTATTGGGTGTGCTTGGATTTTCAAAAGTTATTCAAACCCATCCAGAGTTTGTCGATTGGGCAAAGTATTTCGGAGCAACGTTTTTATTGGTCTATGGAGCACAACATTTTCTACAAGCTTTCAGAACATCGACAGGTTTAAAACCGAGTGAAAATAATGAATTCAAACTAATGAAAATGCTTCTGATTTGTTTAGCTTTAACTTGGCTTAATCCACATGTTTATTTGGATACAGTGGTTTTAATTGGTTCTATATCGACAAAGTTTGAATCTACCGCCGCGCTGTATTTTGCGATTGGTGCAGTAACGGCATCGTGGTTATTCTTCTTTAGCTTAGGTTTTGGTGCACGCTTTTTACTCCCCGTTTTTCAAAATCAACGCTCATGGCAAATATTAGATTTTATTATTGCATTAGTCATGTGGGGAATTGCAATATCTTTGCTGGTTTAATTGGTATTGTTGGTCAACTCACCATAATGATCATTTTTAATGAGAAAAGAAGGAATAAGCTATATCGGATTTGAGTATGTTCTCAATAAGAAACTGCTAAAGTCCCTGACACGCTTAAAATCGCGTTAACTTCAAAGCGAGTAGGGACTTTTGCAGTTAAGCTTTTTGTAGTGCTTTTAAGTCTTCTAAAACTTGTTCAGCATGTCCAGCTGCTTTAACTTTACGATATTCTTTAACCAGTTTACCTTGATGATAAATAAATGTTGAGCGTTCAATTCCCATCACTTTTTTACCATACATATTTTTTTCTTTAATCACATCAAAGTGTTTACATAATTCTTCTTCTTTGTCACTGATCAGATTAATGGTCAATGCTTGCTTTTCAGTAAAGTTTTGATGTGCTTTTACAGAGTCACGAGATACACCAATGATAGTGGTATTTAAAGCGTCAAATTGGTCTTTTATACAGGAGAAACCAACCGCTTGAGTGGTACAGCCAGATGTAGAATCTTTTGGATAAAAATATAAAACTAACCAATCTGTGGAGAGCTCAGTGAGATTGATTTCACCCGTAGTCGTAGGGAATTTTTGATTCGGAAGTAATATTTGCTCAGTCATTGTTTGTCCTTAAATGCTATCTTGTTTAAGTTCAAGTGCTAGAAATGCATAATTTTCATGATACAGAATATCACCTTTATGCATTAAAAGTGGTTTTTTAAAAATGGGACCATCTATCAATGTGGTATGAAATTCACCAGCTTCACCACATGGATCAATCCCTCGTGTAATTAATTCATTCACAAAATCAGCTGTTAAAATTCTACCTAAATCTTCAACCCGCATACCGAGGTTTAAATTAATCGTCACAATGATGCTGACAAAACCCAGTTGAATCAATTCACTCACAATGTCGAGCCGTGGTTTTTGCCATAATGGCATGCATAACTGTAATTGGCTTTGCTCACAGACAGATTGGTTCCATTGCGCATGTCCAATCAGATCAATATCACCCGTAACAAGGGCTTCTGCACCCAGCTGTTTGGCTTGATTGAGCAGATTTAAAAATTGATGTTCATACTCATTCCACGTGGCTGCTGCTTTAAGAATTGGTAAACCAATCAGCTTAGCTTGAGTATCAATGATATCCAGCGGCATGGCGTGAGAACGAGATCTTTGCCCATGTTCTTCTAACATGACCATTAAAGCCACGGCTTGTCCAGTTTGCAAAGCATGGTATAACGCAAGGCTACTATCTTTACCGCCACTATATGAAGCAACAAACTTTTGTTGCTGTAGAACAGTGTCCCATTGATCTAGCATATCGCTTTGTATCATCCAATTGTAAAAAGAGCCTGCATATGCAGGCTCTTCACAACAAGAAGAAATTATTTCTTCGCTTGTGCAGCTTTCATTGCTTCTTCAGTTAAGGTTTTTAATTTACCTGTTAACTGAGGACCAAAACATGTTTGAAGGTCTTGGTTGTTTTTTTGAACGAAAGCCAGTGTCGCTGGGCTTTTCTTTTGGTTAATGGCACTTTGAATTTGCCATTTTTGATCATTGGTTAACTTACCATCAGATTCAACAGCACAGCTACAGTATTTACTTACTTCCGCAGAAGTTAACTTACCACCTTTAGCAGTTTCTGTTTTACACACACCAATAAGCGCAGATTTCACATTTGCGCTTTTATAGGCTTGTTGAACTGCATTTGATTCAGCAGCAAAAGCCGTAGATCCCATTAAAGCCGAGGCTGAAAATAAAGCAGAAAGAATAAGACTTGATTTTAAATTTTTCATAAACAGTACCTTGTTATTGCGGTATATAACGTGTTGGGTCTGCAATACCTGCATCCTTAAAACCTTCTTTACGAAGTCGGCAGCTATCACACTTGCCACAAGCACGTCCTTGGTCATCTGCTTGATAGCATGAAACCGTTTGACTATAGTCTACGCCATGTTCGATACCTAAGCGTATTATATTCGCTTTGGATAAATGTAACAGAGGTGTTTCAAATTTAAGAGGCTTTCCTTCCACACCCACTTTCGTTGCAAGACGAGCCATATTGGCAAAAGCCTCGATAAACTCTGGTCGGCAGTCAGGATATCCAGAATAATCAACAGCATTGATGCCAATTACAATTGCTTGAGCATCAAAAACTTCAGCAGCAGCAAGTGCATAAGACAAGAAAATGGTGTTACGTGCTGGAACATAAGTTACAGGAATACCATCTGTTTCATGATCAGGTACATCAATGTTAAGGTCTGTAAGCGCTGAACCGCCTAAATTACCTAAATCGATATTAATCACACGATGTTCTACACCTGCGCGTTGCGTTAAAGCACGGGCTGCATCGAGTTCAGTGGTAGAGCGTTGACCATACATAAAACTTAGGGCGATACAGTCATAGTTTGCTTGAGCCCAAGCCAAACACGTCGTTGAGTCTAAGCCACCAGATAATAAGACTACGGCACGAGGGCGCATATCCAACTCTCCAAATATTAATAATTGACGATAAATTTAACGACCAGTTTCATCGTTCCAAAGCAATTTATGTAATTGCAACTGGAAGCGAACAGGGAGATGGTCTTCTAAAATCCATTGTGCTAAATCACGAGCAAGCTGAGGCAAACGTGCCGCACCTTTTTCCACTGCAAAAGCAGGAGAAAACCAAACTGTACTGACTTTTTGCTCTAAAGCGTATTGTTCAACTTGCTGTTTAGACCATTCATAATCTTCACGATTACAAATCACAAATTTGATTTGATCATGTTGGGTTAAATGATCAAGATTGCTCAGTAAATTTCGTGCAACCTCACCCGAAGTTGGGGTTTTTAAATCTAAAACTTTTGAAACGCGTGAGTCGACTTTAGAGACATCTAAAGCGCCGCTGGTTTCTAAAGAAACTTCACAACCTAAATCTGCCAAACGTTGCATTAGGGGTAAGGCATTGGGTTGAGCGAGGGGTTCGCCACCTGTGACACAGATGTAAGGAGTTTTATAATCTAATGTTGTTTGAATTATTTGGTCAAGCGATTGGCGCTCGCCACCTTCAAAAGAATAGGTGGTATCGCAATAGGTACAGCGTAATGGGCAACCCGTTAAACGAATAAAAACAGTAGGTAAACCCGTAGTGTTGGCTTCACCTTGCAATGAATAAAAAATCTCCGTGATACGTAGCCCCGCAGACGGATCAGAAACAGGAATAGTTGAAGAACGAAGAGAATTCATGAAATTTACCACAGATTACAAAATGAAAAATCTCTACGATCACGATTGACCGTAGAGATGAGAAGCGATTGCCATGCTAGATGACTAAAATTCCACGAGGGGATATAAATTAGTCTTCGCGAAGCAATTCGTTCAGGCTTGTTTTAGCGCGTGTTTTAGCATCAACTTTCTTGACAATAATTGCAGCATATAAGCTATACGTACCACATTTAGATGGTAGGCTGCCTGAAACAACAACTGATCCAGCGGGTACACGACCATAATGGATTTCACCTGTTTCACGGTCAAAAATCTTAGTCGATTGACCAATGAATACGCCCATTGAAATAACTGAGCCTTCTTCAACAATCACACCTTCAACGATTTCAGAACGTGCACCAATAAAGCAGTTATCTTCAATGATTGTTGGGTTTGCTTGAAGTGGTTCAAGAACACCACCAATGCCTACACCACCTGAAAGATGAACATTTTTACCAATTTGGGCACACGAACCTACAGTTGCCCATGTATCGACCATTGTGCCTTCATCTACATAAGCACCAATGTTTACATACGAAGGCATCAATACTACATTTTTCGCTTGGAAAGAACCTTTACGCGCAACAGCAGGCGGTACTACACGTACACCAGCAGCTTTAAATTGTTCTTCAGTCCAACCTGTAAATTTAGTCTCTACTTTGTCATAGAAACGAAGATCACATGATTCGATTGGCTTGTTATCATTTAACTTAAAAGACAATAACACAGCTTTTTTCAACCATTGGTGAACAATCCATTCACCGTCAATTTTTTCAGCTACACGAAGTGTACCGTTATCTAAGCCAGCAATGGCTTCTTCAACAGCTTGACGTACTTCAGCAGGGCAATCTACTGCTGTAAAGTTAGCACGGTTTTCAAACGCTTGTTCGATGATCGTTGAAAGCTGAGACATGATCTTCCTTCCCAAAAAATTTTAAAAGATTCTACACCAAATTGGACTCAGTTTAGATATAAAATCTAGTTTCAATCGAAAAAACTAATCTTATAATTTAAAATAAAATAACCAAAAGAGCGAATTGTTAAGTTTTTATTTAACTTATTCTCTTTAAAAACAACAATTAATATCTATTTGTATCAAAAAATAACAAAAAGCAATCAATTTATCTATTAATTGTGAGCAGAGAATCACATATGATCGTCCTGAGTCCAACACATTAATGATTAAAGAACAAACTCTATTTTTTGAGGAGACATAAATGAAAGTGTTAAAATTATTGGCTGTTACAGCTGCGTTATCTGCTTCTGGTCTAGCAATGGCAGATGGTTCTGTTGTTGACCAAGGTTATGCATTTGAAGCAAACCAATTAATTCCTACAGGTGCTCGTCTTGAAGTCGGTACAACTGGTTACGGTGGTGCTTTACTTTGGACTGCTAACCCTTATGTTGGTTTAGCACTGGGTTATAACGGTGGTGATATTTCTTGGTCTGATGATTTAAAAATCAATGGATCTAAATATGACTTAGACATGGACAACAAATTAGCGTATTTAAACGCTGAGATTCGTCCTTGGGGTGCAAGCCAAAATACTTGGGCACAAGGTCTATATGTCGCTGCTGGTGTAGCTTATATTGACAATGATTATGATGTAAATCGTAATATTGGTCGTAATGCATCATTTAAAGTTGATGGGTCACGCTTTAATGCTGGTTTAAATGATAATGTATCAATCAAAGGTAACCAGAAATACGATAATGACATTGCCCCATATGTAGGCTTCGGTATTGCTCCGAAAATTAATAAGAATTTCGGTGTATTTGGTGAAGTAGGTGCTTACTACACAGGTAATCCAACAGTGGAACTGGTTTCTAGTAACCCTGGATTAATTGGTGATGATGGTCGTACTCTAGGTCAAGCAACTAGAGCAGAAGCGGATAAAATCCGTAATGATGACAAATATAAATGGTTACCAGTTGGTAAAGTGGGCGTAAGCTACCATTGGTAATTGATTGTTGATCATGTAATAAAAAACGAGCTTCGGCTCGTTTTTTTATTTTGAACTGGGTATTTTTTATAACTGGATTTTCAGATGAATCAAAAGCGATAGCCAAGTCGAATTCCATGGGCAAAAGCATCATTATGAGCCACTTCAGATAAAGTTGAGTTTTGAATAATCGAAGTATTGGCATCTAAGTCGCTAACTTTTGCTTTATTGAATTTAAAATATTTAACACCATAAGAAATAAAGCTCTGCGGATTGATGTTATATAAAGCACCCAAACCTAAAGCATAAAAGCCATCAGAAGGATTTAAGGTTCCAGCGGGATTCGCAGTGCCTGAATCCCATGAAATATCCGTAGTGGCAATCCATTGTTGTGAAAATATATGTGCAAGCCCAAGCTTTGCAGACCATTGATTTTTGTTGTAATCAATCAAATTAAAAGGTTTGATTAGCTCGGGATATTGTTCTGCAGCAATATTAACCACTGCACCAAATTGTCTAGGTTGAATTTCAAAATCTTTCCAATTGACCCACCTCAAATTACCATAAAGAATATTCGATGGTGTTAAACCAGTCTGAAGATCCAAATTGATGGATTGAGGTGTGGTGATTTGCGTTTTCGCGAAGGGAAGAATACTTAAAGCTTGCTCTGCAACATCCTCATTGATTGCCGATTGATGATTGATTTTGGAACGATAGGTAATCGCAGTTTTTACTGCATACTCTGGAATTTGGTAGCTTAGACCTGCAAGCCAACCATGACCTGAACTTTGTTTTAGCTCTGCATGATAACCACTCATCGCTGAATAGTTTGCTCCAAAGACTTTGAGTTCACCCTCAAACTGTTGATAAATGCCACCAGTATATATATTCCAATTCGCACTAGGTTGATAACCCAATAACATTGAAAGGTTTTGGCTTTTAAACTTAAATTGACCCGACTCTAAAAGTTGCTTTCCAGCAAAGCTCTGTGGGCGATATTCATAACTGAGATCAACACCATAAGGCTGATCATAAATCAGTCCAAATGAAAGTTGCGAGGCAATTTGTAGTTTTGCGGCAGCTTTGACAAAGTGGTAATTGTTAACAAGGTTGCCTGTTGAAAAATCTTGAATGCCGAGTTGTTTGAATTGCTCATGTTGGGGTAGTTGTCCTGAAACATCTGCATAGAGCTCTGCATAAGACAACTCTACATAATGACGTGGTTCTAAAAAAGCAAGGATAGACTGGTCAGATTTCTCCATACCTGCTGCATGGCTAAAAAGAGGAACAAAACTTCCAAGGGTTAAGCCCCAAGCAATCGAATTCATTCATTCCCCCAAAAATAAATTGATCAGTGATTAAGATAAGACTAAATTTTATACTAAAAAAGCATGCTCATAATAAAATATTAAATAAAATCAAATAGATTAATTATTCTTAAGAGTTTGTGTTTTATTTTTAAATGATAAAAAAGAGAGCCGTAGCTCTCTATCATTAATCATCATGACTCTTTGATGGTTTCTTTCTTGATGATTGATTTCAAAGTTTAATCATCAGGATACGCAATTTTTTTCAATGCTTTGATATCAGCTTCTGGAGAGCAGAGCGAAATAAACTCATAGCCATAGCCACGGAGTAGATGCCCTTTCCGAACTGCAATCCATGTCGTATTTAAACCAAAAATATCAGTATCGATTTGTTTTAGACGCTTATCTCGTTCTGTGTCATAAGCGACATCATTGACGATACCGACACCCATTCCCAGTTCAACATAGGTTTTGATCACATCGGCATCCAGTGCTGACATCACAATGTCTACATCTAAATTGGCATCTTCAAAGGCTTTATCAATTTTAGAACGTCCAGTAAAACCCCCGTGATAAGTAATAATTGGAAATTCAGCCAATTTTTCTAAGGTAATCTCTTTGGGATTAAGCTTAGTCAATGGGTGATCTTGTGGCGTAATGATGCTGTGTTTCCAGTTATAGAAAGATACACTGCCCAAATTATCTTCAGTGGTCAGTGATTCAGTTGCAATACCGATATCAGCCAAACCAAGCAATAACATTTCAGATATTTCCACAGGACTGGCTTGTTGCAAAATCAAATGAACTTTTGGAAATGCTTTTTTAAATAAATTCACGATCGGTGGTAACACATAACGTGCTTGTGTATGTGTTGTTGCGATGGTGAGTGTACCTTCATCAACTTTATTAAAATCGTCTGCAAGACGTTTAATATTGTCAGCATCAATGAGCATGCGTTCAACAATACTCAGTAGGGCTTGACCAGGTTCAGTTAAACCTAATAACCGTTTACCTTTACGAACAAAAAGTTGTACACCCAATTCATCTTCTAAATCTTTAATATGCTTACTTACACCTGATTGCGAGGTATAAAGTGCAGCAGATGCTTCAGTTAAATTGTAATTTTGACGAACTGTTTCTCGAATAATTCGTAATTGTTGAAAGTTCATGATGTTCGATACCTCAAATGTGGATGAATAGGAGTAATATTCATCCTGTCGTCGATTATGCGACTTGATTTTCAAATAGGTGAAGTGTAGATGCACTTACCCAAACTGTTTGATTTGGTCGATATTGATGTAATTTTGCTTCATCAGGATTTAAAGCAATTTCAATCAGTTGTCCTTGACGATCTTGTAACTCTGCCATAACTTTACCCGCAATCCACAACTCACGTAAGAAAATTGCTTGAATTGTATTTTCAGTCGGTTGCGTATGAATTTTCAATTCATTTGGTCGGGCAAAGGCAATCACTTTACCATTGGCGGTTTGTGTAGCCGAAGGCAGATGGATGCGATCTTCACCAATTTGAATGATGCCTTGATGGTTTTCACCTTCAAAACGGTTTGCTTGACCTAAAAAGTCAAATACAAAAGGTGTTGCAGGCTTTTCATAAACTTCACGCGGTGAACCAATTTGTTCAATATCACCTTTGTTCATTACCACGATTTGATCAGCAACTTCTAAGGCTTCTTCTTGATCATGGGTAACAAAGATTGAAGTGATATGTAATTCATCATGTAAAGTACGTAACCAACGGCGTAATTCTTTACGTACTTTGGCATCCAGTGCACCAAACGGTTCATCTAAGAGTAATACCCGAGGTTCAACAGCCAATGCGCGTGCCAATGCAATACGTTGACGTTGACCGCCAGACAATTGCGCTGGATAACGATCTGCTAAGAAACCGAGCTGTACCAAATCTAGTAAACGGGTAACGCGCTTTTTTATTTCAGTTTCATTTGGTCGAGTTGCTTTTGGACGAACACGTAAACCAAATGCAACATTGTCATAGACGGTCATATGACGGAACAATGCGTAATGCTGAAAAACAAAACCTACTTGTCGTTCGCGTACGTGAATATTAGTCGCATCTGTACCTTCAAGAATGACTTGCCCTTTATCGGTAGATTCTAAACCAGCAATGATACGCAGTAGTGTCGTTTTACCACAACCAGAAGGGCCAAGTAGCGCAACCAGCTGACCTTCTGGAAAATCTAAAGAGATGTTTTTAAGTGCATGGAATGCACCGAAGTTTTTTTCAATATTTTTAACTTGAATACTCATGTGCAATTCCTTAAGAAACAGTTGATTCTTTACTTTCTCGATCTTGTTTTTCTTGGCGATATTCAACCCATGTTTTTAAAATCAGGGTAAAAATGGCTAAGAATGCTAACAGTGTTGAGACCGCAAAAGCAGCACTAATCGAATTTGGTTCGTTATATAAAATTTCAATATGCAACGGTAAGGTATTGGTTTCGCCACGAATATGTCCTGAAACCACAGATACTGCACCGAATTCACCCATGGCACGTGCATTACACAAAATCACGCCATAAATAAGACCCCATTTGATATTTGGAATGGTGATTTTCCAAAAGGTTTGCCAACCAGAAGCTCCGAGTACAATCGCAGCTTCTTCTTCTTCCGTACCTTGTGCTTCCATCAATGGAATCAATTCACGTGCCACAAAAGGAACAGTAATAAATACAGTGGCAAGGATAATGGCCGGTGTTGCATAGAGGATTTTAATATCATGTTCAATTAACCATGATCCAATCCAACCTTGTGAACCAAAGATTAAAACCAACATTAAACCAGCAATGACGGGTGAGACTGAAAATGGTGTATCAATAATGGTGGTTAAGAATGATTTTCCACGGAAATTAAACTTGGCGACACACCATGCTGCTGTAACACCAAAAATCACATTCAAAGGTACTGCAATGGCTGCAGTCAATAATGTGAGTTTGACTGCAGACAAAGTATAAGGGTCAACTAGTGAGGCAAAGTAGACTTGAACCCCTTGTTTAAATGCTTCAACAAAAATAAGCACCAACGGTAGAATTAAGCAGCCTAAAAAGAAAATCAGACCAATAATCAGTAAGGTATTACGTACCCATGCCGGTTCACGTGTCGCATCACGAGATTGCAATTTTTCTGCCAAAGCATTGCTATTGGTATTTAAGCTCATCGTGCTGTTCTCCCTGTACGGCGACTAGCCCAAGCCTGTATCAAGTTAATCAGGAACAAGATAAAGAAAGAAATCACCAGCATCACAACTGCAATTGTCGTTGCACCTGCATAATCATATTCTTCAAGGCGCGTAATGATCATTAACGGAGCAATTTCAGTTTCGTAAGGAATATTTCCCGCAATAAAGATTACCGAACCATATTCACCCACACCACGAGCAAATGCCAACGCAAAGCCAGTCAGTAATGCAGGAAACAAAATCGGTAAAATGATTCTTGTTACGATCTGAAAACGGTTTGCACCCAATGCCGAAGCGGCTTCTTCTAGCTCAGTTTCAAGATCACTTAAAACAGGCTGGACTGTACGAACCACAAAAGGAATACCAATAAAAATTAAAGCAAGCGTAATACCCAGTGAGGTATAGGCAATTTTAATCCCTAAAGGCTCAAGCAAATGACCAATCCAACCTGTTGATGCATATAAAGAGGTTAATGCAATACCTGCGACCGCTGTAGGTAATGCAAAGGGTAAGTCCACCAATGCATCGACTATACGTTTACCAGGAAATGAATAACGGACTAAGCACCAAGCCAATAAAAATCCGAAAATGACATTGATTAAGGCTGCAATGAGGGCGGTGGTAAAACTGAGCTGTAATGATTTTAAAATACGTTCAGAGCTCAAGATTTCCCACAAACCATCCCAACCTACGCCTAATGATTTTATGAATACAGCAGACAGTGGTATCAGTACGATTAATGATAGATACGCTAGGGTGAAGCCTAGTGAAAGACCAAAACCTGGCAGCACTCGGGATCGCTGCGACATGATGACTCCTCAAAAGAGAGAAAGCTTATTGAAATCAATAAGCAAATTTAAAACGATTTTGCAAGCTTAAAAGGCAATGATTAAATTGCAAATTTAAATAACAACTTGTTGTCATCAGTATTACTGATAAAGAAGTTTTGCTGATTAAAAATCAAATGATCATAAATTTCAGGAAAGTGCCCAAAGCCTGATGCAACATTGATATGCCCAACTTGACCTAAATTTCGAGGTCTAATTTTCCATGCTTTTGCTAGCTTTTGTGCATCCTCAAAATTCAACCAAGGATCATTTTCAGAAATAATCATTTCAGCAGGCACAGTTATTTTCAATTCATGAAAATAAGCTTCATAGTCACCCATACTGTTTCGAGCAAAACCAGCCTCACCAAAACGTGCTGGATTAGCTGGTGCAACTAAAATAATTTTTCTTACTTTAGCTACAATTTCAGGATGTTGAGCCAAAGCAGCAACCGTGGTTAAACATCCGAAACTATGTGCAACAATTTGAACAGGTTGTTCAGAATTGACGACAGTCGCAACAAATTGGGCAATCCAGTCCTTCAGAATAGGTAAGTTCCAATCTTGTTGTTGTACGCGCGAGCAAGACATGAGTTCACGTTGTAATTTAGATTGCCAGTGATCGTAATCACTACCACCAACGCCTGGAACAATAATTGTATGAATCAAGTCTATGCTCCTGTTTCCTTTCGTTTAAGTTTATTTTAAACAGTTATTTGCTGCTTGCATTGGCTTTTACGATTTGATCAAAAACACCATTATTTTCAAAATGTTGCTTTTGAACTTTAGTCCAACCGCCAAACTCTTTGTCAATTGTTACCAATTTTAACGGTTTGAAGGTTGTCGCATACTTTTGTAAAATTGCTGCATTACGCGGACGATAGAAGTTTTTCGCTGCAATGTCTTGACCAGCAGGTGAATACAGATAGTTTAAATATGCTTTCGCTAAGTTTAAGTTACCGTCTTTTTCAGCATTCTTTTCAACAATCGCGACAGGGGGTTCTGCTAAGATCGATAGTGATGGGGTAATGATTTCAAATTTACCCGGTTGTTCACGTGTAGATAAATACGCTTCATTTTCCCAAGCTAATAACACATCACCAATACCGCGTTCTGCAAATGTTGTAGTAGAACCACGTGCACCAGAATCAAGTACTTTAGTTTGTTTATAAATTTGACGTACAAACTCTTGTGCTTTCGCGTCTGAACCATATTTATGTTTTGCCCAAGCCCATGCTGCCAAATAGTTCCAGCGTGCACCACCTGAAGTTTTAGGGTTTGGTGTTACAATTTCTACACCTGGTTTTACCAAATCACCCCAGTCTTTGATGCCTTTCGGGTTACCTTTACGGACGAGGAAAACGATTGTTGATGTGTAAGGTGTAGAGTTTTGTGGGAATTTCTTTTGCCAGTCTTTTGGCAATAAATTTGTATTTTGCGCAATTGCATCAATATCTGCGGCCAATGCTAAAGTCACAACATCTGCTTGCAAACCATCAATTACAGCACGGGCTTGTTTGCCAGAACCACCATGTGATTGTTTAAATTGGATGTCTTGGCCCGTTTTAGATTTCCAAAATGTTGCAAATTGCTTGTTAAAATTATCGTACAATTCTCGTGTAGGATCATAAGAGACATTTAAAAAATCTTTTGCAGCAACGCTGAAAGATGTGGTTGAAATTAGTGCTGCTGCTACAGCGAATTTAAGTTTAGAGAACTGCATTTTTTTGCCCCATTTAATTCTGAAGTTCGGTAAGATGGAGTGAGCATAACGCTAGTCTTTATCCATAAAAAATAATAAAAAACGAATTTTATATGAATAAAAAAGAAAAAGAAAATACTTATATTGCTTATAGTATTCGTGCAAAGTCATAGGAAACTGCTTAATGATCTGTTTTAAAAATGCTCAATTTGTTGATTCTATTTCACTTTTAGACCGAGCATTTCATTATGGAGATGGTTGTTTTACTACAGTCCGATTACATCAAGATGTTATGGAGTTGGAACTTTTACATCGTGCTCGATTGAAGCTAGCGGCTGAACGTTTGTTTTTAGATGTGAATTTCGAATTGTTGGATCACACCCTACAAGGTTTAAGACAAAAAAATGGAATATTGAATGGAACATTGAAAGTGATTATTAGTCGGGGAGATGGTGACCGTGGTTATGCAATGCCCGAGCATGAAGCAGACCTTTATGTGGTCTATTATCCAAAAACAACTGCGTGCTTTCAGCCTGAATTAATTCAAAGTGGTGTATTAGATCAGGCGATTGGCTTATTGATGCCAAATTTGGTGGGACTAAAAACCTTAAATCGTTTAGAACAGGTACTACTCAAAAAAGAAGCTCAAGCAAAAGGCTGGTTAGAAGCATTAGTTACAGATGTACAAGGTTCAGTTGTTGAAGGTGTGAGCAGTAATTGTTTTATTCGAATAAACAATAGATGGATTACGCCTGAACTTCGTTATAATGGTGTACATGGTGTGATGCGAGCCGAAATTTTGTCACGGATGCAACATTATGGCGTCAATTGTGAACAGCGTTTTATCGATATGGATGAAATTCAACATTTTCAAAGCCTATTCTTTTGCAATGCACTCAGTCCAATGAAAGCAGTCGAAACGTTGAATCATCAATATCTAGACACTCAATCCTGTGTTGAGTTATTTAATACTTTAAATTTAAGTCAGTTTAATTCTCATGTCTAAAACCAAACCTAAGCCAAAGTCTAAAAAGAAAACTCAAGCCCAAGTGAGCAATAACATTTATAAAGGCATTGCAATCGTTCTGGTTATTTTTTTTCTCATAACTGCAATTATTTTAAAAAATAGTATTTTTAAAGAATATCCAGTGACAGGTCAAAAACAAAAGCTGTCTATTTCAAATGGTGAAACCTATACCGGTTTTATTGATCAATTGGCCAAAGAGGATAAGGTCAGTTTTCCGATTATTCTTAAGCTCTATCGTAAGATTTTCATCCATGACACCATGAAAGCTGGTGTGTATGAAGTGACCAAAGGGATGAATGTACGTCAAGTATTAGAAATGGTTTCTAATATTGAAAATGCTCAGATGAGCCGACTTTTAGTGATTGAGGGAACAACAACCAAGCAATTAATTCAGTCATTGCAAAAAGATCCATTGGTTGAAAAATCAGTGATCCAACTTCCCCGTAGTGAAATGCTGAAAGCTTTAGATATTCCTTATGATCACCCAGAAGGTTTATTTGCACCTGATACTTATTTCTTTGATAAAGGTGCAACGGATAAGCAAATCTTGACTGATCTTTACCAACGTCAAATGAAAATTTTAGATGAAGCTTGGGAAAAACGCGCGCCAGACTTACCTTATAAAAATAAATATGAAGCCTTAATCATGGCATCGATTATTGAAAAAGAAACTAGTGTAGACAGCGAGTTACCTCAGGTTTCAGGTGTGTTCTATCGTCGTTTAAAACTGGGCATGCGTTTACAAACCGATCCTACCGTGATTTATGGGATGGGTGATAAATATACGGGTAAAATTTCTAAGCAGGATTTACGTACACCGACTGCTTATAATACATATACGATCAATGGTTTACCGCCTACACCGATTGCTTTACCTAGTAAAAAAGCCATTGAAGCGACGATGCATCCAGATCACTCTGAAAACATTTACTTTGTTGCCACAGGTAATGGTGGGCACAAATTTACAGCCAATCTGAATGATCATAATCGCGCAGTGCAAGAATATATTCAAGTTATGCGGTCTAAGAATTAAGGAATGAGCATGTTTATAAGTTTTGAAGGTACTGAAGGTGTAGGAAAAACCACGCTCATTCAAAAGTTATTTGATTACTTTCAACAACAAGGTCAACAGGTTGTTTTAACACGTGAGCCTGGTGGTACGCCCTTAGCTGAACAAATTCGTTCATTATTGCTGTCTGTCAATCATGAAGAACAGATGAGTAATGACACTGAGTTATTGCTGATGTATGCAGCACGAGCACAACATTTGGCAACTGTGATTTTACCTGCATTGGCAGAGGGTAAAATTGTACTGTGTGACCGGTTTGTCGATTCAAGCTTTGCTTATCAATGTGCTGGTCGCGGGTTAAGCCGAGATAAGTTACAACTGCTCAATGAAAATTTTGTTTCTAAAATGCCAGATATTACTTTTTGGTTGGATGCACCAATTGAATTGGGAATGAACCGTGCACGTGCACGCGGTGCCTTAGACCGCTTTGAACAAGAAAAAGTGGTGTTTTTTGAATCGGTACGTAGTGGTTTTTCTGAAATACATCTTCGCGATTCTCAGCGAATGAAACGTTTAGATGCAACTCAAGCACCAGCGCAAGTATTTGCTGAGGCGTTGAGTTATTTAAAATAAGTGCCAATCAATCCTCTAAATAAGTTCAGTTGAGCAATTTATTCTATTGATTTGAACGATAAAGGGGCTGTTGGCATTTCATAAATGGCTTGCGTTGGAGGCTAAAATTGAGCATGAGACGTATACGTCGTAAAGCATGAAGAAAATAGCGAGACTATTTTCGAGTTTCATAACGCAGACTAAGATAATTTTAGTCACAACCCTGAGCAAGAACAAAGCACTGCTTTGTTTGCAGCGCAAGGCGCAGTGGGGGGACTTAAGTGTTTTTTGTCACTACTTCGTTACCTTGCGAAACGATGTTTCTCATCATTTAGAATGACTAAATTTCGTATTTCGTGCCTAGTATTGCCTAAAAAACACTTATAGTCGTAAACATAGACGAATTGTCAACGGCCCCTAGTGTTTTGAACCGAAAAAGTCTTTATATTGTTTTAGGTCATGGATATAAAGACTTTAATTATGAAAAGCTCGAAAGCTGAAATCGTAGAATTCTTACAGCAATTTTTTTCACCTAGCTTACAACGTTGTGAAATTGAAGAAGTAACCGAAAAAGGAGCTTCATTGGTTTGGCATGTCAGTGATCAAGATATACGACCAGGTGGAACTGTTTCAGGCCCTACCATGATGGCCCTAGCAGATTTTGCACTGTATGTTGCGATTATGGGTGAAATCGGTTTAGTGGGTTTGACGGTCACAACCAATATGAATATTAATTTTTTACGCAAACCAACAGGTGGTGTTGATATTCGCGGCGTGTGTAAATTGATGAAAGTGGGTAAAGCTTTAATTGTGGGGGAGGTCTGGATTTATTCTTTGGATTCGGATGATCCTGTTGCTCATGTGACAGGAACTTATTCTGTTCCACCACAAAAAAAAATCATTTAGGGGTTTTAAAATACCTGTTGGGTGATTTTTTATAATCCCTAGCAGTTTTCTGATGGTTTTTAATGATCACTATTTTTACTGATGGTTAGCTTGTTTTGATCATCAATCTATATTTTTGGTTCAAGCATCATTAACAATAGACTTTTACGTTCGTTCTTTTTTAAAGCATAGATCATCATACAATCCCCTTATTCTAGCCTTCTCCCAAAGGGAGAAGGGGCTTTCGATAAAAAGTCTAATTCACTCAATATGGCCATTTTTGATTGATGAAAGATCGTTGATGGATACTTAAATCATGAATGTGAGCATGAGTATCAAAAAGAATAATAAATAATCAATTGTATTGATTGATATAGATGGAATTACAACTTGAGTGATATATTGAGTTGTGCAAGGGATAATGCTAATTTATTCATAATAAATAGTTGATTTAAAAATATTAATATAGATTGAATGGAATAAAGAATATGTCATCAGGTCATGAAGTCGTAGATTTGTTTAAGGAACGGGTTTTTCCTTTATCAGATAAATTGACGGAGATGTTAAATGAACACTATTCACATCAAACTGAGCGCCGTGGTTGCGGTTATACGCAGGCTACACGAGTATTGGCTGAGTACATTAATTTTCCGCGTGATCAAGTTGAAGCAACTGATTTAAAAATATTTAAAGATTATGATTTTAAGAAGTTAAAAAAAATCATTGAGCAAAAAAATGCTTATGGTTTAGAGATCGATGATTGGCATAACTTAGATCAAAATAAATCGATTCAAAATTTTCTTACTGAAGCCAAAGATGATGAGTTTAAAGTCTTAGTTGAACAAGAAGTTGCAATTCAAGCAAACTTGAGACGCTTATCGCAACAAGCACAATTAGAAGAAAGTAATGTTATTTGCGCTATGTTGGAGGATGTGATTTTACCAAAAACAGCAGATGAAACAGGTTATGTTGAAATTCCGACGCTAGAGGGCAAGCCTAAAGTGGGCTCATGTCCCATGGCAGAAGCATTTTTCTTAAAGATTGCCCATCGCTCCATGTTAAGACAAGGCTCAATTAATATTTTTGTAGATGATCAAAATCGTCCGTTATTGATTGAAAAAATGAATATGGGAGATAATCATTCGTGTATAAATTTACAACCTTTATTGATGAATGGGATTCGTATTCCGATTGGTTCCTTATTTTCTGTCGATTATGATATCGAACAAATTGCAAACAAAGTCTCCAATCAAGAGTTTAAAGGTTATATTATTCCTTATAAAGAGATTCAAGGTTTTTGGTTCTTGCGATTAACCACTTTAGCCATTTCACCTGAGAATCGACAAAGGGCATTTACGACACATTTTGAACAACAAGTGAATAATGGACTGTTTAGTCCGGACACAACACTTATAAAACAACTCAATGATGTTGCAAAATCACAATTGAGAGCACTCATTCTCGGATAGTTTTATGTTAAATGTTTGTTTCTCTCCACGCTATTTTGCTCAAACACATACCAATAGCATGGAAAAACTTGTTGCAGTCGCAGAGCAACTACAGCAATTTAATCATTATAAATTTCATGAACCACAACAAATTGAACCAGAGATTTTAAAAGCCTTACATTCTCCTAAATATGTCGAGGCTTTTTTAACTGGGCAACCAGCAAAACTTGCAACTTTTGCTGGTTTTAAGCCTTGGAATGAACAATTAAGAGATGCGGTACTCTCCATCAATGCTGGGCAATTGTTGGCAACTGAACTGGCACTCCAACATGGAATTGCTGCCAATATTGCGCAAGGGTTTCATCATGCAAATTATGAATATGGTGGCTCATATTGTACTTTTAATGGTTTGGCACTAATTGCACAACATTATGCAAATAAGCGAATTTTTATTTTGGATTGCGATCAGCATGGTGGTGATGGAACGGCTGACTTTACTCGTAGATTGGATAATTTATATAATTTTAGTATTTACGGTTTGGCTTTTGGCTACCCCACGTATGAGCGAGCGGAAAGTCGTCACATTCATACCAAGCATGGAAGTTTTGCTCAATATACCATGGCATTGCATGAAGCATTTCAGCGAGCGAATGAGTGGAAAGCAGATATTATTATTTATCAAGCGGGGATGGATTGTCATCAAGCAGATCCTTATGGTTCAGCATGGTTTACGACAGAGTTAATTCAAAAAAGAGACGAAATGGTGTTTAACCTAGCCAAACGTGAAAATATTCCGATCATGTTTGTACTTGCAGGGGGCTATCAGAATTTAGACGATTTAGCAAAATTACATGCTGAAACTTTTCATATAGCACATCGTATTTATTATGGAAAAAATAAAGATTAGACTCTTTTAAAATTGGCTGGAATACCGTATTTATTGGCTGAATTTAGTAATGTGCAATCTGTATAAATTTATACAATGATAATTATTCTCATTTAAGGTAATTATCATGTTTATTCAAAATTTAGAAAACTTTCCAATCGTTCGTATTAGTTATCAAGCTGAAGATGCAGTTTCAGTTGATGAAACAATTGCAATTTATGAATCATTATTGAGTCGCAAAGAAACTTTTGTTTTTATCAGTGAAGGCGCTTTTCCTGAACAAAAAAATGATCATGAAGAACGCAAGCAAGTTGCAGCATGGGTAAAAGCAAAACGTGAAAGTTTAATCCAATATGTGAAAGCATTGATTCATATTGAACCTGATGAAAATATTCGACTAGAGGCGCAAAAATTTGCCAATAACTTTATTAAGTTTACAGGTTACCCGATGTTTATCGTAGACAATCAACAACAAGCACAGAAAGTTATCAACGCTGTTTTAAAGTGATAAATGTATAGGTAAACCATGCTTGATAATGTGGATGCTTTTTTTGTAGATCAAATAGACCAAGCAATTATTGTATTAAAAATACATCAGCAAGTTCCTGATTGGGAACTTGCGTCACATCAGCATATAAAAAGCCAATTAATGATGACCATCAATGGCTTAATTACTGTGGAAACACCATCTGGAATTTGGGTTGTTCCAGCGCAACATGCTTTATGGATTCCATCAAATGTGTCACATAAAGTCAGTAGTTATGGTATCTCCTCTGGCTATGTTGCATTTATTGATCCCCAACTTGATCATTTCTCAGAACTCACTTGCACTATGTTACAGGTGACAAATTTACTTAATGCGCTATTGGAAAGAGTTGAAAGCTTGTCTGAGAAGGTACTTTCAGAAAAAGGCTTACGTTTACATCAATGTTTGTTAGACGAAATTCAATCGGTTGTAAAGCCAACATTTTTTTTACCGATCCCGCAAGATCTACGTTTAGTGAAAATGACTGACAACTTATTGAGGAACCCTGAGCAAAATCAAAGCCTAGCTAAATGGGCAAAGTTATGCTGTATGAGTGAACGCAGCCTTACACGCACTTTTCATCAAACAACAGGGATGAGTATTAATCAATGGCGAAGAAAGTTACATGTTGTATTGGCATTACAGTGGTTAACTGAAGGGAATTCGGTGCATCAGGTTGCGATGAAATTAGGCTATGATAGTGATAGCTCATTTATTATGATGTTTAAGAAAATAATGCATCTTTCACCTCGAAATTATATGCAGCAAACATAACTTTTTTATTCTCAAATAGAAGACCTAATAGCATTAAAGATTTTGCACATGTCTCATGTTAGATTGAAAGCTTTAAATTGATTTGCGTAGATGTAGATGATGCCTCACTTTTCAGAGATAAAAATTAAAAATAATTTCTTTAGCAATAGATACACTATCCCTTATGAATTTTGAACTAGTCTCGCGCTTCACGTGCATGCTTTATGATGTATACCTTTCATGCTCAATTTTAATTCAGAATGTAGACCATGTATGGAAGGGTAATAAACTCTAATATCCTCATATAAAAATAGCCAGAATCATCTGGCTATTTTTCAAGATTTCAAGGAGTTTTAAACTTCTTCATTTACCAGGGGTGTTTCGACAGTAAAGTTTGGCGGTGTTAATACCGTTTTTCTTAATTCAGGGGAAAGCTCTGGATAATCAAGCGTATAATGCAGGCCTCGTGATTCCTTACGTTGCATGGCACAACGAACAATCATTTCTGACACCATGACTAAATTACGCAGCTCAATCAAGTTCTTACTGACATGATAGTCCTGATAATATTCTGTAATTTCTTTCTTCAGCATTTCAATACGATGCAATGCACGTTGTAAACGTTTTGTTGTTCTTACAATCCCGACATAATTCCACATGGTTTGACGCAGTTCATCCCAGTTTTGCAGAATGACAACATCTTCATCAGGATTGGTCGATAGTGAAGCATCCCATTCAGGTACAGTGGGTATGTCAAAGTGATGATTAAATTTTGCTTCAATGTCTTTAGCAGCACTCATACCATACACAAAGCATTCAAGTAGTGAATTGCTCGCCATACGGTTAGCTCCATGTAGACCCGTATAGGATGTTTCACCAATCGCATATAAACCAGCTAAATCAGTTTGGCTATTTTCATCGACAACCACACCACCACAAGTATAGTGCGCTGCTGGGACAACAGGGATCATATCCTTGGTGATATCAATACCAAGTTCCAATAAGCGTGCATATAAAGTAGGAAAGTGCTCTTTGACAAATTCAGCAGGTTTATGACTGATATCTAACCATACATGACGGATACCTAAGCGTTTGATTTCATAATCAATGGCGCGTGCAACAATATCTCTTGGAGCAAGCTCTGCACGTTCATCAAAGCGCAACATGAAGCGTTCACCATCGGGTAAACGTAAATATGCACCTTCACCACGCATTGCTTCCGTGATCAGAAATGAGCGTGCTTGAGGATGATATAAACAAGTGGGATGGAACTGATTAAACTCCATATTTGCCACACGGCAACCTGCACGATATGCCATGGCTATACCATCGCCTGTGGCAATATCAGGATTTGATGTGTATAAATAAGCTTTCATTGCACCACCACAAGCAAGGGCAGTAAAGGGCGCTAAAAAGGTATGAACTTTTTCATTGCTTTCATCAAGTGCATACAGACCAACCGAACGATTAGGTTGTTGTTTATGTCCTAATTTATGTGTGGTGATTAAATCAATCGCAATATAATTTTCAAAAATATGAATATTTTTCTTTTCTTGAGCCCTTTGAACCAGTGTTGTCGAAATGGCCTTACCTGTTGCATCTGCTGAATGAATAATACGACGTTGCGAATGTCCACCTTCACGGGTCAGATGTAATTGTTCATCCTGATCTAATGTAAACTGCACACCATGGTGGAGTAAGAAATCGACAGAAGGTCGCCCCCCCTCTACCGTATGTTTAACTGCTTCAAGCTCACATAACTGCGCGCCAGCAATCATAGTGTCATCAATATGCTGTTGAATGGAATCTGTTTCATCAAGTACAGCAGCAACACCACCTTGTGCAAAATACGTGCTTGCATCGGTTAAGGTCGATTTCGCTAAAACAGCAATATTAAAGTTTTCAGGCAAAGATAAGGCTAAACTTAAGCCAGCACCGCCGCTCCCTACAATAACCACGTCAAATTGATGAGTTGTGCTTAAATTAGACATGTCCATCAGCTAATTTGAAAAATGTTTGCTAATAACACTCTTTTTTTTAACAAATTACAATAGTCACATGTGTCAGATTTTAGTATAAATAAGATATTCTAAGGCTTTTAAGATAAAATTAAGTAAAGTCTTGTTTTATAAAAAAATGTAAACATATTTTTACGTATTTATATTAAATAATATGTTACAAATATTTTTAAGCAATCATCATCAGATACAGGTTCGTGAGAAATGAGTAATGGTCTAATGCAAAAAGGAATGTATGCAGCAGTATTTACTGTCGCTGCGGCAACATCACAAGTTCAAGCTTCAACGCCTGTGGATTTTTCTAACTTGGTTGAACAAGTCAGTCCAGCTGTTGTTAGTGTTAATGTTGTTAAAAAATTATCTCAGGAAGAGTTGTTACAACAGCAAGTCCCTGAAATTTTAAAGCGTTTCTTTGGTAATCAAATCATTATTCCACAACAACGTGCGCCACAAGAAAAGACCGCGTATGGTAGTGCATTCTTTATTAGTAAAGATGGTTATTTACTGACAAATCACCATGTGGTTGAAGATGCATCTAAAGTAACAATTATGCTGAACGATCGCCGTGAAATTGATGCAAAAGTGGTGGGTAGTGACGAACGTACTGATGTCGCTTTGCTTAAAGTTGAAGGAAATAATTTCCCATCATTATCTGTGGGTAATGTAGATCAACTTAAAGTAGGGCAACCTGTTCTTGCAATTGGATCACCATTTGGTTTTGATTATTCAGCATCAGCAGGGATAGTCAGTGCTAAGTCACGCAATATGATGGGTGAAACATCGGTACCATTTATCCAAACTGATGTCGCGTTAAATCCAGGAAACTCAGGTGGTCCATTATTTAACCAACAAGGTCAGGTTGTCGGTGTAAACTCACGTATCTTTAGTGGTACTGGCGGTTATATGGGCTTGTCATTTTCTATTCCAATTGATGTTGCAATGGATGTTGTTGATCAGTTGAAAAAGAATGGTAAGGTTACCCGTTCTTATCTTGGTGTAATGTTACAAGATATCGATCGAAACTTAGCTGAAGCCTATAAATTAGATAAACCAGAAGGTTCACTGATTACACAAGTTGCGCCAAATTCACCTGCAGAAAAAGCGGGCTTTAAATCAGGCGATGTGATCCTAAAATATAATGGATCACCAATTTCACGTACTTCAGAATTATTGAACTATTTGAATCGTACTCAGCCAAATCAATCTGTTAAGCTCGAAATTTTACGCGATGATAAACCGAGAGTGATTACAGCAACTTTAACCGTTGCACCTGATGATACACCTGCAAAAGTTGATAACACTAACACTTCAGCTAAGCCAAATAAAGGACCTATCATCGGTGTTGCGATTCGTGCGTTAACTGAACAAGAAAAGAATCGTTTAAATGTTAAAGGTGGCGTGTTTATTCAAGATGTGACCAGAGGCGGCTTAGCTGCACAGTCACGGATTTTACCTGGTGATGTAATCACACAAGTAAATAACAAGAAAGTAAATACACCAAATGATTTTGTTGATGCAGTGTCTGAGCTACAGAAAAATACGGTAGCACGTGTAGCGATTGTTCGTGAAGGACAACATGCTATGATTGGATTACGTATTCAATAAATACAACTGATCAGAATCAGCCACTCAAAGAGTGGCTTTTTTATGTCAAACTTATGCGGATGATTTAAAAGTGCAAAAGGAATGATGAGATGAGTTCAGTATTTGATTTAAAAATCAAAGTAAAACCAGAGCATATAGATCTCTTGGGTCATGTAAATAATGTGGTGTATGTACAATGGATGCAGGATGTTGCCTCTGCACATATCGAAACATTAGGTGTTGGCTTAGATCAATACTTAGAAATGAAACATGCAATGGTTGCAGTAGAACATCATGTTCATTATCGCAAAGCAGCGATGTTGGATGATGATATTATTCTGAGAACTTGGCTATATGAGATCAATGCACTTTATTCTTTTCGTCAATACGCTTTTTTTAATGCTAAAGATCTTAGCTTACTCTTTACTGGTAATACCAAATGGGCATGTATAGAAATCGCTTCAGGGCGTCCAAAACGGATGTCTCCAACTTTTATTCAAGCCTATCAACCAGTTGATCCTGAAGTAGATCCTTTTGATTTAAGCTCGATAGTTTAAACACAATAAAAAATTTAAAGTTTAGAGTTAATCAGTTGCTATTATATATTGAAGTAGAATTATAAAACTTAAATAAATCGGCATGCATAAATCTGCTTCGATATTTGCGTTCTAAACTGTTGGTAGAAATATTAAATAGCCATACTACAGAGTAAATATCTATTTACTTTTAATATTAAATTTCTTACTTTGTTCTGAATTAAAAACTTAAAGCGAATTAGATTAACTATTTTTACAACTCGGTGCAGTCAATAGTCAATTTAAAATAGTTGATCTCAATTTGTATAATTAGGTTCGTTAAAGTATTTAATAATAATTTTAAGAAAATCAATCCTAATCAACCAAATAATGTCACAATCGTTTCTAGAATTATGCTGATTAGCAAGGGATTGTTGATTGAATCTGATTTAAAAAGTATTGAGTATTGTTGTTTATCAAATCAATAATTCTAAAAACGTCTATAGATATGTAGGTTTTTTATATGCATATCTCAGGATAATTTATAATAATCAATAGTTTAATTTGAGTGGTTTTTTAATGTCTAAAGGAAAGCGGGATAAATTAAGTAAGCCAAGCTCAGACACTGTTTGTAGCCATCTCCCACGTATTTTATTTTGGAGTAACGGGAGACTCCTTCGTGAAATTCGAGCCAATTACATCATCACACTCATCATAGCGAGATTGGCAAGCCTGAATGCTTTCCATATTCTCTACAGTCCAGTCGTAGAGCGCGTTAAAAGGTAGTTTGAGTGACTTACCTAGTGGTGTCAAAGCATATTCTACACCTAGGGTTTTACCGTCTATGACAGTGCGTGTCAGCATACCATTGCGCTCTAACTTACGAAGTGTCTGTGTCAATACGCGCTGGGTAATACCATCGAGGCGACGCTTAATGGCATTGAAGCGACGTGGTTCATGTAAGACAATCAAGACCAGCATTGACCATTTGTCTGCGATTTGATCGAGAATAGCGCGGCTAGGACAGTCGGCACGGTAGACTGGATCTAGGTCAAGGTTCATTGGTATGCTCCAACATACTTAGGATGCTTAAGGTGCGTAATTGACACCTAGTATACATAAGATACCATGACTATATACAGCTAAATCAGGGTACATTATGAATATTTCCACTTATTCTACACTTCACATTGAGCATGATGGTGGTGTGGCTACTGTTACAATCAATAATCCGCCAGTCAATGTGTTGGATGTTGCTGTGATGAGCGATATCCAAAGTTTTCTCACTCAGGTGCGTGATGATCCACAAACTCGCGTAATCGTTTTCCAAAGTGCTGATCCAGAGTTTTTTATAGCTCATGTAGACATGACACTGATTGATGAGCCGCATGCTTTCGATGAGATAGCCAAGAATGCTCCTGATGGCTTGAACCCATTTCAGGCTTTGGGAGAGATGATTCGGGCACAACCGCAAGTGACAATTGTCAAACTCGAAGGTCTGGCGCGGGGTGGTGGTGCTGAATTCGTGGCGGCAGTGGATATGACATTCGCCGCCATTGGTCGTGCAGGACTCGCTCAATGTGAGGCATTGATGGGTATTATTCCCGGTGGCGGTGCCACTCAATATCTTTCACAGCGAATGACGCGGGGACGTGCGTTAGAAGTAATACTTGGAGCGGATCTCATTGATGCGCTGCTGGCAGAAAAATATGGGTGGGTGAACCGTGCACTTGCTGCAAACGAGTTGGGTGCATTTGTTCGCCGTCTAGCCAACAATATTGCTGCTTTGCCAGAAGGTGTTATTTCCGCTGCAAAGAAAGTCGTTAAACCAGCGGATTTGAGAGAGGGTTTGTTGCGAGAGCATCAGGAATGGGCAGGTCTATTTGCGCTTCCTGCTGCTGAAAAACGAATACGTGGCGGTTTGCAGGGAGGTGCTCAAACAAAAACTGGCGAACATGATTTGGAGCAACTACTTCGCGAACTATCTTAATTAGGAGGTATTATCTTCATCTGCAACGTGTCATCTTATTGGTGGCTTTGGGATGAATCTAAATGGGGAAAATAATTTTAGTTGTTTTGTAATGATGGTTTTTACTATTTAATTAATAGTATCTGAATTTATCAAAGCCTCACTATATTTTTGACCCTGTTCTGCTTATACTGTGCAGCAATTAAGATATTTCATTTTTTGCACGTCATAAGTACTTTTGATATTGAGTACATGATCGTGTACATATTTTTAGAGTAGTGTATGGCAGTAGCTAAGAAATCCGTTAATATCAACAATATACGTAATTTTTCCATTATCGCTCATATCGACCACGGTAAATCGACACTTGCAGACCGTTTCATTCAAATGTGTGGTGGATTGCAAGACCGTGAAATGCAGGCTCAAGTCCTTGACTCTATGGAGCTTGAGCGTGAACGTGGGATTACCATTAAAGCGGCTTCTGTAACCTTGTATTATACCCATCCAAATGGGCAAGAGTATCAATTAAACTTTATCGATACACCTGGGCATGTGGATTTCTCTTATGAAGTATCGCGCTCACTTGCGGCTTGTGAAGGTGCGTTGTTGGTTGTCGATGCTGCACAAGGGGTTGAGGCACAATCTGTTGCAAACTGCTATACCGCAATTGAGCAGGGTCTAGAAGTATTACCCGTCCTGAATAAAATCGATTTACCACAAGCAGAACCTGAACGTGTTATTCATGAAATCGAAGAAATTATCGGTATTGAAGCAACACATGCACCAACATGTTCAGCAAAAACAGGTCTAGGTGTAGAGTCTGTTTTAGAGACATTGGTTGACATTATTCCCGCACCGCAAGGTGACCGTGATGCACCTTTACAAGCCTTAATTATTGACTCTTGGTTTGATAACTATTTAGGTGTTGTATCACTTGTTCGTATCAAGCAAGGTCGTGTGCGTAAAGGTGATAAAATGTTGATGAAATCAACAGGTCAATCGCACATTATCACTTCAGTTGGTATTTTTAATCCAAAACATACCGATACCGGTATTTTAGAAGCGGGTGAAGTTGGCTTCATCATCGCTGGGATCAAAGATATTTTTGGTGCGCCTGTTGGTGATACGATTACTTTGGCAACGACTCCGGATGTTGCGACTTTACCGGGTTTCAAAAAGGTAAAACCACAGGTTTATGCGGGTTTATTCCCAATTGATGCTAGTGATTTTGAACCATTCCGTGAAGCACTACATAAGTTACAGATTAACGATTCTGCGTTGTTCTTTGAACCCGAAAGCTCCGATGCTTTAGGTTTTGGCTTCCGTTGTGGCTTCTTGGGAATGCTACACATGGAAATTGTACAAGAACGTCTAGAGCGTGAGTATGATTTAGACTTAATTAGCTCTGCGCCAACCGTAATTTATGAAGCATTGATGAAAAATGGCGAAACGATTTATATCGATAGCCCATCTAAAATGCCTGATGGTTCAACGGTTGAAGATTTACGCGAGCCGATTGCTGAATGTCATATCTTAGTGCCTCAAGAATACTTGGGTAATGTCATGACTTTATGTATCGAGCGCCGTGGTGTGCAAAAAGATATGAAATTCTTGGGTAATCAAGTATCTATTACCTTTGAAATTCCAATGGCAGAAGTGGTTATGGATTTCTTTGATAAATTGAAATCTTGCTCACGTGGTTTTGCTTCACTGGATTACAATTTCGTGCGTTTTGAGAGTTCATCTCTAGTTAAGGTTGATGTGTTAATTAATGGTGATAAGGTTGATGCTTTGGCAATGATTTGTCATCGTAATGATGCGCGTCACCGTGGTATCGCTTTAGTTGAAAAAATGAAAGATTTGATTCCGCGTCAAATGTTTGATGTAGCGATTCAAGCTGCAATTGGTGCACAAATCATTGCACGTTCAACAGTTAAAGCGATGCGTAAAAACGTATTGGCTAAATGTTATGGTGGTGACGTTTCTCGTAAGAAGAAACTGTTATCGAAACAAAAAGAAGGTAAGAAACGCATGAAGCAAGTGGGTAGTGTTGAAATCCCACAAGAAGCGTTCCTTGCTGTGTTAAAAGTAGAAAGATAAAAACTAGAGGTCTTATTGCTCATGGATTTTGATTTTAATTTAATTCTCGTTCCTGCAACGCTTATATTTTTTGGGCTATGGTTACTGGATAAGTTTGTACTGAAACAACGTGCAACCAAAGGTAAGGGGAATGAAAATGTCATTATTTCATGGGCATATGATTTCTGGCCTGTTCTAGCAGTGGTTTTGGTATTGCGTTCATTCTTATTTGAACCGTTTAATATTCCTTCTGATTCTATGGTACCCACTTTAGAGACGGGTGATTATATTTTGGTGAACAAATTCCAGTATGGCGTACGTTTACCGATTACCAATACCAAGATTATTGGTATTGGTGAGCCACAACGTGGTGATGTTGCTGTTTTCCGTTATCCAGAAAACCCTAAAATTAGCTACATCAAGCGTATTATTGGTTTACCAGGTGACCATCTTGAATTCAATAATGGTCAACTCACAATCAATGGCAAAAATGTTGAGCAAGTACCTACTGAGTTTAGTCGTGAAAAAGATATTTTAGATACGCCTAAGTCAATCTACTATTATGAAACGATGGGTACACATAAGCATTTAGTCCGTCTGTTGGAAGGCCAAAACACGTTGGTTTCAGCATTTAATTATGCACAGAAGAAACAAGACCTACCATATGTAGCAACAGCAAATGATCGCTTTGTAAAATCCAATGGTCAAAGCTGGGAAGTCACTGTTCCAAAAGGTCAATATTTTGCCATGGGTGATAACCGTGACCAAAGTGCAGACAGTCGTTTTTGGGGCTTTGTACCTGAAGAAAATTTAACGGGTCATGCAATATATGTATGGATGCATAAGGAACCTGGTTTTAAAATTCCTTCATTTAGTCGCAATGGTGCTATTAACTAATCGACTACAATTTACAAAATCAAATAAAGGTCAATTTATGTTGACCTTTATTTTTATCTGTTAAAGCTATCAAGTTGCCTTGATTTATAAGAAAAATGAAATAGAACAAATGATTTAAACTAGCAACTTGATGCAGTTTCAAGGATAATAGCGCGGAAAAGTTTTTTATCACACCAGGGGTTGCAGTGGATAAAAAATTTATAACAATTGAAAATGATTAGTTGAATTGCATCACAGTATTTGACTCAATTATATGATTATTTTCAATTGCGATTAAAGATTATTCATTCTTACCTGTTGGATAAAAAAATGCGTAAAAATCAACAAGGCGCTTCATATATTGGAATTTTATTGGGGATAATTGCCTTAGCTTTTATGTTGAAAATCATAGTTGCTGTATGGCCCTTATACTGGGATGATCGTGTGATTAACAATCAAATTGTAGAGCAAATAAATAAAAGCTCTACTGATATCACGCCAATGAAATTTGCAACAGAAGTTGATAAACGGTTAGAAATGAACAATATCCGAGATACTAAATTTGAGGATATTGCGACTGTATCAACTAAAGATGGTTTACAAGTGACTAAAAAATATGAAGTACGGAAAAATTTCATGCTGAATATAGATTTAGTCCTCACTTTCGAGAAGAGTTTTGATCAAAGGTCAGTTGAAAGTAAGTGATCCTCGCTTACAGAGTAGAATCGGTTACCAGTTTAAACAATACGAGTTATTACAACTCGCACTGACTCATCGCTCGGTGAGTCATAAATATAACTATGAGCGCCTAGAGTTTTTAGGTGATGCATTGTTGGGTATGATCATCGCAAATTACTTATATCATGCATATCCTCATGAAAATGAAGGACGTTTGACGCGTATGCGTGCAACTTTGGTACGCCAAGAAGCACTGGGTAAAATTGCAAATGATTTAAAGTTAAGTCAAAGTTTAATTTTAAGTACAGGTGAATTGAAATCAGGCGGTCATCATCGTGAGTCAATATTAGCGGATACTGTTGAAGCAATTATTGGCGCGATTTATACCGAAACACGAGATTTGCCTTTATTGGAATCGATTGTTTTAAAATGGTATGAACCCTATTTAGACCATATCGAACCGACAGATCAACTCAAAGATCCAAAATCACGTTTACAAGAATATCTACAAGCTCGTAAAAAGCATCTCCCAGTTTATGAGGTCGTAGATATTCAGGGTGATGCACCTAACCAGCATTTTAAAGTAGAATGTACAGTAGATGGCTTGCCTAAAATGATGGGTGAGGGATCAAGTCGCCGTTTTGCAGAACAAGCAGTCGCGGCGGATTTTTTAAAGATATTGGAGCAGTAAACTGCATGAGTACACATTCCGATCACAATGATGCTGATCACGAGCCGTCTGAAAACGGTAATGAGTTAATTAATCAATTTTTTAGCTCGCAAGGTACAGAAATCCCTTCGGATTATCGAAGTGGATTTGTTGCAATTGTAGGACGTCCAAATGTGGGTAAATCGACATTGATGAACCATTTATTGGGTCAAAAGTTGTCAATTACTTCACGTAAGCCACAAACGACACGCCATAAAATCATTGGTATTGATAGTCGTGAAAAGTCTCAGGCTGTATTTGTTGATACACCAGGGATGCACAAGAAAGAAGTGCGTGCGATTAATAAAATGATGAACAAAGCTGCACATTCTGCCTTACGCGATGTCAATTTGGTTCTATTTGTTTTAGATGCCCAGAAATGGACGCCAAATGATGACTTAGTTTTAGAGAAACTACAAAATGCAGAAATGCCAGTCGTTTTGATTATCAACAAAATCGATACTTTAGAAAATAAGCGTATGATTTTACCGTTGATTCAAGAACGTGCGAAGTTGATGAATTTTGCTGAAATTGTTCCTGTTTCTGCCTTACGTGGTGCAAACTTAGATCATTTGCGTGAAGCGATTGAAAAGTATCTGCCATTTCAGCCACCATTGTATTCTTTAGAACAGTTAACTGACCGTTCAGAACGTTTTCTTGCCAGTGAAATCATTCGTGAGAAAATTATGCGTCAGTTGGGCGAAGAACTTCCGTATGATTTAACGGTTCAAATTGAATCATTTAAAACAGAAGAAGCAACAGTGAATGAAAAAACTGGTCGTCCTAAAGCAGCATGTACTTATATTGATGCCACAATTTTTGTTGATCGCCCTGGCCAAAAAGCCATCGTGATCGGTGAAAAAGGTGCTAAGCTGAAGAAAATTGGTATGGATGCTCGTGTTGACATGGAAAAAATGTTTGAGCAAAAAATCATGCTAACACTTTGGGTGAAAGTTAAAGGCGGTTGGTCTGATGACGAACGTGCTTTAAAAAGTTTAGGCTACAGCGATATTTAATTGACTTTTTGGGAACTGAAATGATTCGAGTTATAGCAATTCTTGCTTGCATAGTCATGTTACAAGGCTGTATCACTAAAATTGTGACAGTTCCCGTCAAAGTTGCGTATAAAACCACAAAAGGCGTGGTTAAAGGTACAGCTGCGGTTGTAGGCGCTGTTATCCCTGACGGGGATGATGACGATGATAAGAAAAAAGAAAAGGATGATTAAGTTCAAGCTAGATGCGTAATGAAATCTTGCATGGTTATTTAATCCATCATCGAAAATACAGAGAACGTAGTCATATTGTGCACTTATTTACACAAGAGCATGGTCGTGTCGACGGTATTCTTAGACAAACCCCACCACCCCAATATCAACCGATTACTTTACAAGCGTCGGGAAAATCCGAGCTTAAAAACTTTTCAAAACTCGAAATACTCAATCAACCGATTTTCTTTTATGGGGATGCTTTCTTTTCAGGCTTTTATTTAAATGAACTGCTACTTCGTTTATGTCCGCTTGAAGAAATGATGTCTGAAACATTTCAGCAATACCATTTAACCTTACAGCATTTACAAAAATTGGCTGAACATCCACAAGCAGATTTATTTCTCCGACAAATTTTACGCCAGTTTGAACATGCACTGTTAGAAGAGTTGGGTTATCCACTGGATTATGAGCATGATTCAAATCAACAAGAGATTATGCTGACCCAACGTTATCAATTTCAATTGGCGGAAGGCTTTACACCAGTGTCATATACTTCATCTGGGACGTTGCTGGGGCAACAAATTCTAAGTATGGCAAATTATGAAAAGGGTAGGGATTTTAGCCCAGAACAGTTACAATTATTGGCTAAACTCTATCGACAAATGATTACTTCACTTTTAGGTGATCGACCATTAAAAAGTCGTCAGCTTTGGGTTCAAAACGCTCAATCTAAAACCTTGAGCCGTTAATTTTATTTTATTGGTTAATTAGGAGAATGTTATGGCTGCATTGCTAGGTGTAAACATTGACCATGTTGCGACACTCAGACAAGCACGTGGAACAACTTATCCTGATCCTGTGAAAGCTGCATTAATTTGTGAACAAGCAGGGGCGGAAGGGATCACTTTACACTTACGTGAAGATCGTCGTCATATTCAAGATGATGATGTGCGCCGTATGCGACCTGTATTGACCACAAGAATGAACTTGGAAATCGCTGTAACAGATGAAATGGTTGCATTTGCAAAAGAGATTCAACCACATCATGTTTGTTTTGTGCCAGAGAAACGTCAAGAAATCACGACAGAAGGTGGTTTAGATGTGCTTGGACATTTTGAAGATGTGAAAGCCGCGACTCAGGCATTAACTGCGATTGGTTGTGATGTATCTTTATTTATTGATGCTGATCTTGCGCAAATTGATGCTGCTATTGCTTGTGGTGCACCAACCATCGAATTGCATACAGGTGCTTATGCAGACGCTAAAAATGCTGAAGCTCAACAGATTGAACTAGAAAGAATTATTAAAGGTACAGAGTACGCAGCATCTAAAGGTTTGGTCGTCAATGCTGGTCATGGTTTGAATTTGGACAATGTGGCTGCAATTGCTGCAATTCCACAGATTCATGAACTCAATATTGGACATTCGATTATCGCCGAAAGTGTTTTCGTCGGTTTGGAACAAGCAGTGAAGGACATGAAGGCCGCACTTCATGCAGCTGGTTAATTTAATTTTTGATTTACGTTGTTGAATATTGATCATGTCGAATATGAATTATGATGAACTCATGCAACCTGTGATTGCTTTTTTAGGCTGTGAAACGCCAAAGGCATGGTTGGATGAGGCATTGAACAATCTCCCATTGCTCATGCAAGATCATGCGAATTGTGAAAAGAAAGCGGCGGGAACAGCAATGAACTTGATGTTCCGTTACAGTTTTTTTACCGATTTGCAGATCAAATTAGCACAACTTGTTCGTGAAGAAATGTTGCATTATGAACAAGTGTTAGAGTTTATGAGCAAGCGTGGTCAAGAATGGAAAGGTCTGAGTGCAGGTCGCTACGCAGGTGGTTTGCGTAAGGAAATTCGTACTTATGAACCAGAAGCTTTGATTGATATTCTGGTGATTGGGGCGTTTGTTGAAGCACGTTCTTGTGAACGATTTTATGCTTTAGCACCATTGGTGGATGACGAGCTGGGTCGATATTACCGTTACTTGTTGAAATCTGAATCTCGTCACTATGAGGACTATTTAGCTTTGGCTTTAGATGTTGCTAAAACTGCCAAATTAAAAGATCCAGAAGAGGATATTGAGCAACGTATCGAATTGATTCGTGAAGTAGAGAAGGATTTGATTTTAACGCCTGATAAGACCTTCCGTTTTCATAGTGGTGTGCCAGCTTAACTATTATCTGATTAAAAGCTGAATTAAAAAATAGACCAAAGCATTGCTTTGGTCTATTTCGTTGTACTCTTTAATAAAATCAGATGAAATTGTTGCTTTAGGCAGTTTCGATACCTGTCCAGCCTGCATTTGGATAACGTTCATCCTGTATCTGATCAGGTGCAAAAAGTTGATCAAGTTGTAGAATTTGTTCATTCGTGAGGCTAAGCTGATTGGCTTTAAGGTTGTTCTGTAAATAATTTAAATGAACATACGAATTGAGAGAACTTATATTCTTGTGCATGGGTTTTTTGACAGGTTGGCTATATGTTGTTTTTAGAAATGAAAGTAGCACATAAAACTTGTCTATTTGTTACACCCGGTGTCGAGTTCTGAAATAAAAAAAGCCCACTTATGAAAGTGGGCTTTTAGAATTTGGCTCTCCAACCTGGGCTCGAACCAGGGACCTGCGGATTAACAGTCCGTCGCTCTACCGACTGAGCTATTGGAGAATCTGAATGCGATTATAAGGATATATCTTTATGGGTCAAGCCTTTCCTGTCATCTTTTCTTCATTTGTACACTGTATGGTTTTTATTTGAGCAATCTATCGATAAATTAAAAAAATTGATTCTTACAGTTGCAATAGTGAAACGGTCTTGTTAGATTAAAACCATAAAGAGTGTTTAAGTTTGACTTAAACAGTGTGGATTTAAAACCAACTTGCCAGCACTAAATGGCTAAATAGGAGACAGCGAATGAATACGCTTACTATTTCTCAAATTTTTGAAAACTTCTTATTTTATCAAGAAAACTACCTTTCAATCTTGCAAGATTCTGAACAATATTTTATCCAAGTTGAACAAGCCTATTTAGATGTTTGGCCATTTACTGAAAAAAAACTGTATTTGAGCGATCTGTTGCAACTATGGTTTAGTGAAAAATGGCTGATTAATACACCATGTCGATTATTAAATTCATCCAGTCAGGTTTCATCAAGTTCAGACACGCAAGCTACTCAAAAACCAGTTCAACGTACACAAGATTTTTATCTGTTCCAATTGAGTGGAAGTACCTTATCAGGTTCTAATCACGCACAAATTTGGTCAGTTTCAGAACAAAAAGTGCTTTATGTTTCTTTGGATCGCATCTTTAAATATTACTGCTATTTTGAATCGATTGAACGCCCAAAAAACCATCCTCAAAACCCGTTTAAATTGTATCAGCAAGCGATTTAATCAAACCATTGAGAACGCTTTTAAGTGTGACTTTAAATCTGCTTAAAAGCTTCAATTGCTCGAATACGACTTTGCTTTAAATCCACAATTGGCTTTGGATAGTTGAGCTCTATATTGGGATTTTTTGCATAAGGTTCATGAATGGTTTTTGCGTCTAAATGTGCAAGTTCTGGAACCCATTTTCGAATGTAATCACCTTGTGCGTCAAATTTCTGCGATTGGCTGATAGGGTTAAAAATACGGAAATAAGGTACGGAATCTGTTCCTGTGGATGCACACCATTGCCATCCTCCGTTATTGGCAGCCAAATCCCCATCAATAAGGTGTTGCATAAACCATTGCTCACCTAAACGCCAATCAATCAATAGGTTCTTGGTGAGAAACATGGCGACAACCATGCGGATCCGATTATGCATCCAGCCTGTGTAAAGTAACTGGCGCATACCTGCATCGACGATAGGAATCCCTGTCTGACCAGTTTGCCAAGCGCTTAAATCATTTGGAGCATTGCGCCATTGTAGCTGCTGTGTTGGCATTTTAAAGGGCAAGTGCTTTGACACACGAGGGAAATCAAACAGGATATGCTGATAAAACTCACGCCAAAGCAGCTCATCGAGCCATGTTTGTTGACCAATATGATCAATAAAAAAATGTCCAAATTGTGCTCGAAAGAGGGCATTGAAACACTGTCGAATTGAAAGGATGCCTATATTTAAATAGGCTGAAAGCTGGCTGGTAGCTTCAATTTGGGGGAAATCACGCTCGAGTTGATAATGACGGACTTTGTTTTCAATAAATTCATCCAAGACATTCAAAGCATATTGTTCGCCAATTTGCCACTGCTTGTTGATCTGATTCGGATCGAATTTAAAACCAAGCTCGGCCAAAGTTGGCAGGCTATTGTTATTCAACTTGCTTACATCTATTGCATCATTTAAGGCTTGAGTCTCAGGAATAGGGAAGCATTGCGGGATTGAAATACTCAGTTGTTCATAGCAATATTTTTTAAATGGGCCAAAAACTTGATAGGGTTGATTGGATTTATTTCGAATTGAACCCACAGGGAACAGCGTGCGATCATGATATAAAATCAAATCACGCTTACTTTGATTCAGTTGTGTTTGAACTTGAAAATCTCGATTTAACTCATTGACACCGCACTCGATATTGGCATGTACATTTTCAATTTCCAGTTTTTGGCACAGTTGATTGATCTCGGTTGGAATGTTTTCCCATAAGGGGATGTTGCAAATAATTAGCGGAATTTGAATGGAAGCAAGTTCTTGCTGGATGGCTTTAATTTGACGTAAATAGAAATCAAGCTTAATTGGTGCATCGTCATGCATCTGCCATTGTTCAGGTGAAAGAATCACAAGTGCAATCACAGGGCCACTTTGTGCCGCATGCCATAGGGCAGTATGATCTTGTATACGCAAGTCTTGACGGAACCAAAGAAGTTGTTTTTGCATAGGATTTATCAGAATAGACTCAATTGCACTAGATTTTAATCAATTTAAACGGATACATATAAAAAAGGCAAAGTAAAAACTTTGCCTTTTCGATCAGATCAATCAGATCTTAGTGGTGATGACCACCTGCACCGTGTACATGACCGTGCTCTAATTCTTCTGGAGATGCATCACGAACTTCTGCAATTTCAACTTCAAAAGTAAGATCTTGGCCAGCTAATGGGAAGTTAGCATCAACGATGATGTTGTCGCCTTCGATTGCTTTAACAGTAACGATTTGAACACCATCATCAGTTTGAGCTTGGAACTGCATACCAGCTTCAATGTTCTCAACACCTTGGAACATTTGAGCAGGAACTTCTTGAACGAGGTCAGGGTTGTATTCGCCATAACCTTCAGCAGCTGGAATAGTGACTGTAAATTTGTCACCTACAGTTTTACCTTCTAAAGCTTTTTCTAAACCCGGAATGATGTTACCTGCGCCATGTAAATATGCAAGTGGTTCACCTTGTGATTTATCGAGAGTTTCACCCTCAGCGTTAGTCAGCGTATAGTGGAAAGAAACCACGTTGTTATTTGCAATAGCAGTCATGTTATTGATCCATTGGGTAATCGATAATTTTAAGGCTACATCATAAAGTGAAAAGCAATTTTTGTAGACTAAAATTACTAAAAAATTGCATTTTCATCTGTATTTTGACCATTTTTTCATAAATATGGGCAAAAATTTAAATTTCAATGCAATTTTATTTTTGGCGCGATTTTTCGTGTAACAAAATCTTTAGCCGTTAACAAGCCTGCATGAGCATAGCCATATATCGTCGCTTGATGAATACGATATAAAGACACATACATCGATTTTGCCACGAAGCCCTGAACATTGACCTGACCAAGTAGCTCACCGACCGCTTTATTTTCACTAAGTGATACCAGTGAGCCTTTGTCTGCGAATTGGAACATTGGCTGTGGTCGCCCTTTGATACGTGCATTCATTGCATCTACAAGAAACGAAGCTTGTTGACTTGCGACTTGTGCACGTGGACCAAGTGGTGCTTCTCTTGCATCTAAGATACAGTGGGCGCAATCACCAAAGGCAAAAATGTTTGGATCAGCCTGAGTCTGTAAGGTTGCGTATACGTTTAAACGCCCCATACGATCTTTTTCAAAGCCTGCTAAATTGGCAATTACTTTAGGGGTTTTTATCCCTGCTGCCCAAACTTTTAATTGTGCTTCTACAGATGTGCCATCACTAAAATAGACTTTTTCAGCATCTACTTTTTCAACACGTTTGCCCGTTAATACATCTATTTTCATTCGTTGTAATTGCTGTGTGGCATGCTCTGCCATTTTTTCAGAAAGTGCAGGTAAAATACGATCAGCGCCTTCAACCAAAGTAATTTTGACATTGTTTGGGTTAATTTTATTTAAACCATATTTATAAAAGTTCTGTTTGGCTTGAACCAACTCAGCTGAAAGTTCAACACCTGTTGCGCCTGCACCAATCACGGCAATGTGTAATTCACGATCAATATTTTTATTTTGAGCATCTAAATACAAGTGCAGTAAGTCCTGCTGGAAGACTTCCGCTTGTTGGCGACTGTCGAGATAATGGCAAAATTCTTTAACCCCGGGCGTATTAAAGTCATTGGAGACTGAGCCGACGGCCAGAATTAAGGTATCATAATGCAGTGTGATTTTCTCTTGATTAGATTCATATTTACTGGTTTGGGTTTTGCTAAGCTCGATGGTTTTGTTATCACGATCTAAATGTTCAAAACGGCCCAAGACAAATTCATAGTGATGCTTGGCTGCATGCGCATAGTAATTGGTTTCTTCATCACTTGGGTTCATGGTGCCAGCTGCAATTTCATGCAGCAATGGTTTCCAGATATGGGTGAGTTTTTGGTCAACAAGGGTGATTTTGGCTTTTTTACTCTTTCCAAGCGTATCACCGAGTTGTGTCACCAGTTCTAAACCACCAGCGCCACCACCAACAATCACGATATGATGTAGATTTGACATAGAAAACCTAAATTGTTGTTATGAAAATAGAATGGCATAAATATGCCATTCTATTTAATTGTTTAGGTTTTTTTTGTATTACAGGTTACATAATTATAATAAATCTAAGTAAATTGGTTGGTTTTAATTAAATTCCAAAAATTGACTTGATCCATTCCATTAAACGTTCAAACCAAGAGGCTTGTTCGATATGCACTTCATCTTCAATATCAAAACTTTGAATCAGTTGATTGTTTTGGTAAACATTCACTTTTGCCAAATGCATGATCTTTTCTAAAGGTGCGGTAAGTGATGTCTCATTCAGTTCAACATTCAAATGGGTTTGAGTTGTTGTAAGCGGTTCAACTGTTGCCAATAGACCATTTGCTTCAGTTTTCATAATACGGCTATTTACAACATCAAAAGTCGCTAAATCAATTGGTGTCGCATCGTTATATAAAGATGTGGTAATGAGTTGAGGTTTTTTTGCTTCAACCTTAAACATTTTCAAGGTGGATTTAACCACAGGGAGCTCAGCAATCAGCTGTTTGTCTTTAATTGCGACTTCATCACGGGTATAGGCATAGCCCAAGTTTAACAGTTTATGTGCAATTTCCGCGCGTTTAACTGCACTTTTTGCACCCATCACCACCACAATTAAACGACGATCAGGAGACTCTGTAATGGCAGAAGGACGATGCGCTGTCAGTGCTAAGTTATAGCCGGCTGCTTTGGTAAAACCTGTTTTTAAACCATCTACACTTGGATCAGACTTTAAAACAAGGTTGGTGGCATGATGAAAATGTTGGTTATAACTAAAACTTGGCATCACTGAATAATGCATATATTCAGGGGTTTGTGATGTCACTGCTTGACCTAAGATTGCCATATCATGCGCTGACGAAAAATGATCAGGCATGGTAATACCGGGAGGGTTGGCAAAATGAGTATCCTTCATTCCCAATGCTTGTGCTTCTTGATTCATACGAGCAACAAATGCAGGTACGCTACCTGAGATACGTTCTGCCAGTGTTACTGCTGCATCATTGGCAGACATCACAATCAATCCAGCAAGAAGTTGGTCGATTGAGATTTGCTCACCTTGCTTTAGGTACATTTGGGATTCATCCCATTGCACGATCTGAACCACAGGGGTTGCAGTAATAATCTCTTCTTTTTTGATATGACCCGCTTTGAGTTCTTTCAACGCAATATAAGCGACCATCATTTTGGTCATGGATGCTGGCGCACGCTGTACATGACTATTATATTCAGCAATGGTTTGACCTGATTGCGTATCTAATATTGTCCAAGCTTCAGCTTCAACAGATTGCGGATTAATATTAAGTAAAGCGGCATTAACAAACGTGGAGCAAACCAAGCCCGTTATTGCGATAAAAGAAGCAAGAATTTTCAACAGATTTACCTTTAAGCCAATCCTATGGCGAGAGTGCATAAACTTTGCGAATGCTATGCCTTTTTTGCACTCTTCGCTAGTCAGAATCGTAGACAATTGCGACTAAAATCGCCTGACTTTGTAAAAAAATGCTAATCTAATTGGTAATTTCTCACTGTCTATTTTCGAATATATATTTATGTTGCATTATCAGATTGAATTTGACGATTACCGTCAGCACCTCATCCATGTCACATTGCGCTTTCTGGCGAACCCTACCCAAGTTTTGTCACTTCCTACATGGATTCCTGGTAGCTATTTGATCCGTGAATTTTCTAAACATATCGAATCTGTGAAAGCTTATGATGAAGCAGGTCGTCAGCTGCAAATTAATAAGTTTGAAAAAAATAAATGGCGTTTATATAACACAGACCATGAACTGATTACTGTTGAATATGATGTTTACGCCTATGATCTTTCGGTACGTGGCGCGTATGTCGATCAAACCCGTTTATATGTCAATCCTGCTTGTGTCTGTCTAGGGTTACAAGACCAAGAAGATTCAGCAATCGAAGTTGAAGTATTTTTACCTGAAGAATTAAAGCATTTTCAAATTGCCACAGGTTTAGAGTCAAGAAGTTTGGTGAAAGGGCGCTACACCTTAAAAGCCAACAATTATGCACAATTGATTGATGCGCCATTTGAATTGGCAGAACAAACTCGTTTTAGTTTTGAAGCGAATGGGATTCCACATGAATTTGTGATTTCTGGTCAGCATACAATCAATGCAGAGCGTATGAAGCAAGATCTTGAAAAAATCTGTAGTACAGAAATTTCAATGTTTGGTTCAGCACCTTTTGAAAACTATACTTTTATGACCATGGCAACCGGCAATAGTTATGGTGGTTTAGAGCATCCGAATAGTACCAGTCTGATTTCGCCACGTGATGATCTTCCTAAAGCAAATGAACCTGTAGAGCCCTCAGCGGATTATCAACGCTTCCTTGGGTTGTGTAGCCATGAATATTTTCACTCGTGGTTGGTTAAATTTATCCGTCCTGAAAATTTTGCAAATTATGACTTGGATCAGGAAGGCTATACCTCACTGCTATGGATTTTTGAAGGTTTCACCTCTTATTATGATGATTTGATTCTGTATCGCAGTGGTGTGATTTCTCAAGCATCTTATTTAAAGTTGCTAAAAGGGCAAATTGATCGTTATCTACAGAATCCAGGACGTTTTATTCAATCTGTTTCAGAGTCTAGTTTTGATGCTTGGATTAAATTTTATCGTCAGGATGAAAACTCAAATAATGCTGGAACCAGTTATTACAATAAGGGGTGTTTGGTGGCACTCAGTTTAGATTTAGGTCTACGTTTACGTGGTTCTAGTCTGGATGCATTAATGCGCCGTTTGTATGAAAATACCCAAAAGGGTATGCAAGTCAATGAGCGTACGATTGTTGAATTGTGTAATGAACTGACGGGTGATAATTGGATCGAACAGATTAATCATTTGATTAATACCACAGATGAATTACCACTGGATCAATTGTTCCCTGAATTTGGTTTGAGCTATGGCTTGCAAAATGAAAAAGCACTTCCATTTGGTTTGAAAGTTGCTGAAAAAGCTGAGGGTGTCATCATTCAGCAAGCGCGTCGTGATGGTGTTGGCGCAAAAGCGGGTTTATCTGCCAATGATGTGATCATTGCGATTGATGGTTTAAAAGCGTCTGAAAAACTTTTAAGCCAATATGCAAAACATCAAGGTCAATTTACACTTTATGCATTCCGCCGTGATGAGTTTTTACAATTTGAGTTGCAAGGTGGTGAAGTTGCTTTGACTACGGTTGAGTTGACTGTATTAGATCAAGCTAAGGCTGATAAATGGTTAAAGGCTTAATTAAGTTGTGTACCAAGAAAAACCGATGTTAAAAAAACATCGGTTTTTTTACGCCTAAAATTTAACTTGATATGATCAATCAATTACCACGATATGTTGAATATCCATAGGGGCTAATCAGCAGTGGAATATGATAATGTTCAAGGCTTCCATCAATCACAAATACCACAGGAACTTCTGGAAAAAAAGCACGTTGGTTGTTCTGTTTAAACCACTCGCCTGTTTGAAAAGTAACCTTATATACACCCTTATCTAATGCTTTATTTTCAGGATACAATGATAAAATTCGCCCATTACTGTCTGTGCTTCCTTCATTAATTTTTACCCATTTATCTTTTTGTTGCGCTTCAAGAATGACTTTAACATTGCTTGAAGGTAAGCCATTTTCAAGATTTAATACATGTACGCTTAATGGGTTTTGGGCAAAACAAATCCCAGAAAATAGGGTTGCCGAAACAGCTAAAATTAATTTTTTCATCATGTTTTTTACTAAGACTAAAATCTCTATGTTAAGGTCAAGTTGAAGCATTGCTGTTAAAAAAATGTAAAATTATATTAATCATCAATATCCCAAATATATTTTGTGTAGGGTTCGGTTTTGGCGACATCTGTTGTGCGAGCAGACAGTACAGGAAAAATGTAGTTTCTATATACACCTTACGGCTTGTTTCCAAAAACACTTGCTTCCTGAGATCCCTTTTCCCTCATAAGTTACAAGGCTTATATGATCAATGGTATCAAAAGCATAGATGTTATTAGAGAGAGTAGCCACAATTCTTGTTTAGTTACTTAGCCAATAGATAGGAAAAGCAAGAGCTCAGGAATTGATTGCTCAGTTCAAAACAGAGGTTCAGAATGAGTTAGAACATCTGTATTTTCTGTAAAATTATAAATCGACCGACAATTGGTTTCGTACTAAATTACTCTCTGAGGATCTGACTAGAAAGGGCTTAATGTTGAATTCAGCAGGCTATGTTAAGTAACTTAAGCAGTAAGTAAAATAACGACACCTCCCAAATTTTAAGTGGCTTTTTGATTTTGAAATCAGTCAAATTCGCTAAGTCGATAAATCAGCAATGATTTATTTCAACCGAAATCTGCAACAACAGTAAAATGAGGCAAATAAGCTAAAGTATCATCCATTTTTATATTTATGATTCCCAGTTAAAAGAAATCAACATATTTGTCATTAAACTTTCTGACTGTATATTTTAAAATCATCCAACAATAAGTTTATTCTAAATTCATAATACAAAAGGATAATGTCAATGAAAAAGCGTTTCTTAAGGCTCATCACAATCGCATGTGGTTTAGGCGTAGCTCCACTTGGATTTGCTGCAAATTGTTCAAGTACAATCAGCAATAATGCTGTGGTAAACTTAACTGTTCCAGCAGGTGCAACATGTACGTTAAATAGTACATCCGTTGAAGGGAACGTGAATGTACTCAATGGTGGAAGTTTGATTTTAAACAACTCTTCAGTGAGTGGAAATGTGCAAGCCAATACAGCCAAAGTATTAAAGTTGGTTAATTCTTCTGTTGAGGGAAATGTGCTTGCAGGTCAGGTTTCATCAACATTGAGCTTAAATAAATCAATGATTACAGGAAATTTACAATGTTCCACACTGACGAAACTACAAAGCAGTATGAGTAGTGTTGAAGGTAAAACTACAGGGAAGTGTCGTTAAAAATCAAAAATATCTGTAAAAAAGCACTCAATATAGAGTGCTTTTTGGACGCTTAAATTTTTTGAACAATGACTTAAGCTTCGATGGCTTGTACCGCAATTTTTTTCGCTGGATCAACTTTACGGCGTACCACTGGGACAGGTTCACCATAATATTGACGATCTGCAAAATAGCTAGAACGAACCATTGGTGCAGCCCAGATATTTCTGAAACCAAGCTTGTGACCATGTGCAGTATAACGTTCAAATTCTTCTGGTGTGACAAAACGGTCGATTGGTGCATGTTCTTTAGAAGGCTGCAAGTATTGACCGATTGTCACATAATCAACACCGTGTGCATGTAGATCATCTAACAGGGCAATCACTTCTTCTTCGGTTTCACCAATACCTACCATCAAACCACATTTTGTTGGCACGTCAGGGCAGTACTCTTTAAACATTTTTAACAAGTTTAAAGAATGTTGATAGTCTGAGCCTGGACGCATCGCTTTGTAGAGACGAGGTACTGTTTCAATGTTATGGTTAAATACATCTGGTGGACATTCAGTCATGATACGCAGTGCAATATCCATACGACCACGGAAATCTGGAACCAATATTTCTAATAGTGTTTTTGGACTGAGTTGACGTGCTTCTTGAATACAATCAACGAAATGTTGCGCACCACCATCTAAAAGATCATCACGGTCTACAGAGGTAATCACTGCATACTTTAAACCGAGATTGGCGATGGTTTCTGCCATATGACGAGGTTCATCTGGATCAAGTGCATTTGGACGACCATGTGCAACATCGCAGAACGGGCAGCGACGGGTACAAATATCACCCATGATCATAAAGGTTGCAGTACCACCACCGAAACATTCTGGAAGGTTAGGACAAGCCGCCTCTTCACACACAGTATGTAGTTTTTGTGCACGTAAAGTGGTTTTGATTCGTTGAACTTCATCAGGCGCAGCCATTTTGACACGAATCCAATCCGGCTTTCGTGGTGCTTCAACCGTCGGAATAACTTTTACAGGTATACGAGCAACTTTTTCCGCGCCACGTAATTTGACACCCTGTTCTGGTTTACGGTTCTCTGACATATTCAACTTTTCCACTGTTTTCTACGGGGGAGATTATGCTCATTATAGCGGAAATGCAAAAAGATAGGGCAAAAACACTATTCATATACTAAATGTCGTTATCACAGAATATATGCATGCGAAATACAGAAAATTGTTTTGGTTTAGGTCATAATATCGCATAAGACAAGATATAGACTGAATTTACTATAAGGAGCTTTGAATGCCACGTAAGAAAGAAGTCGTTAGTGGGAAATTTGTGAAATACGATGCGGTCGTACTTGGCTCTGGTCCTGCTGGTGAAGGCGCGGCAATGAAGCTTGCTAAATCGGGTAAGCGTGTTGCAATTGTAGATATTCGTGAGCAACTTGGTGGGAACTGTACCCATGTTGGCACCATCCCAAGTAAGGCTTTACGTCAGACAGTTTCAAGTATTATCCGTTACCAACGTGATCCAATGTTTAAAAAAGTAGGGGATTGGAAACAATTCACTATGAAGCAAGTTTTACGTAATGCGCATAAAGTGATTCAACAGCAAGTTGATACACATTCACGTTTTTATGACCGTAACCACATCGATGTATTTCACGGTCGCGCTTATATCCAAGATAAAAACACGGTGATTATTTTTAGCGAAGATGGTGTTAAAGAAACTTTAGTTTTCAAACAGCTTGTGGTTGCCACAGGTAGCCGTCCTTATCACCCACAAGGTTTAGACTTTAATCATCCGCGTGTATTTGATTCAGATAAAATTTTAGATTTAGATTATCCAATTCATAAAATTATTATTTATGGTGCGGGTGTAATTGGTTGTGAATATGCATCTATCTTTATTGGTTTAGACCATAAAGTTGACTTGATCAATACACAGCATCAGCTGCTCAGTTATCTTGATGATGAAATTGCTGATGCATTGTCTTATCACTTACGTGAACAAGGCGTGTTGATGCGTCACAATGAGCAAATTGATCATTTAGAAACATTTGATGATCATGTAGTATTGTATTTGCAAAGCGGTAAAAAAATTAAAGCTGATGCCATTCTTTGGTGTAATGGTCGCTCAGGAAATACAGATGGTTTAGGTCTTGAAAATGTAGGTATTACACCAAATAGCCGTGGTCAACTTGCGGTAAATGACCAATATCAAACCGAAGTTGAAAATATCTATGCGGCAGGCGATGTTGTAGGTTGGCCATCACTTGCTTCTGCAGCATATGACCAAGGTCGTTGCGCTGGTTCAAATATGAGTGGCGAAGAAAATGTTAAACCAGTGAAAGATATTCCAACGGGGATTTACACTATTCCTGAAATTTCATTCTTTGGTAAAACTGAAAGCCAGTTAACTGCTGAAAAAATTCCATATGAGGTTGGACAAGCATCATTCCGTCATTTGGCACGTGCGCAAATTACCGGGGATACAGTCGGCGAGCTTAAACTGTTATTCCATCGTGACACCTTAGAATTATTAGGTGTGCATTGTTTCGGCAATAATGCGGCCGAAATTATCCATATTGGACAAGCGGTGATGCAAAGTGGAAACAATACCATTAAGTATTTTGTTGAAACGACATTTAACTATCCAACAATGGCAGAAGCCTATCGTGTTGCAACATTGAATGGTATGAATCGTTTGTTCTAAACAAATATTCAGAATTAAAAACCCGTAAGTCATCTTGCGGGTTTTTTTATGCCATATTTAAAAGATTTGATGTGTGAACTGCATAGTCTTAAATGGTTCAAAGGTTTATCATAGCGGCAGTTAAACTTGTGGATGACGCTATGAAAATTGTTGCAGATGAAAATCTAGCATTTACTGAATATTTCTTTTCAGAATTCGGAACCATTCATCAAGCAGCAGGACGCAATTTGACTCATCATGATGTGAATGATGCAGATGCGTTATTGGTACGCTCTATAACAAAAGTCAATGAACAGTTGATCCAAGATACAGCACTAAAATTTGTCGGTAGTGCAACCATAGGTACAGATCATCTAGATATTCCAGCATTAGAAAAGCATCAAATTGCATGGTCAAATGCAGCAGGTTGCAATGCACAAGCCGTTGCAGAATATGTGATTACAGCTTTATTGCATCTCAATCAGGATTTTCTAGATTTAGGGAAAAAGTTTACTTTAGGCATTATTGGTCTAGGCAATGTGGGAACACGATTAGCATATATGGCTCAGTTGTTGGGCTGGAATGTAATTGGCTATGATCCCTTGGTACAACGAGAAAATGTTCAGCAAGTTGAATTTGACGCTTTATTAAAGAAAGCCGATGCGATCAGCATACATGTGCCTTTAACCCAAACAGGGCCGTTTGCAACACATCATTTAATCAATGCTAATGCATTGGCGCTAATGCAGCCAGAAACCATTTTAATTAATTCAGCGCGTGGTGCTGTTGTTGAAGAAGCAGCATTAATGGCAGATATCTTAAAAACACGTCGTAAAGTGGTGTTGGATGTTTTTGAACATGAGCCTGAGATTTCACAACGTCTACTGGATTTAATTACAATCGTGACGCCACATATTGCGGGTTACAGTCTGGAAGGTAAAGCACGTGGTACTCAGATGATTTATGACGCATTTTGTAAAACATTTGCCTATACCGCACATAAGAAATTTGAATCACAATTACCAGCATGCGAACAATATTTTTATGGCAATAACATTAAACAAACGTTAAAAAAATACTTAGCTGAAATTTACAATATTCAGCGAGATGATGAAAATTTAAGAGATTGCTTAAAGGACGGCAAGGTGGATCAAAAAGCCTTTGATTACCTTCGTAAAACTTATCCTTTGCGCCGTGAATGGGCTGCTCATGGAGGGCCAAAAGCATGAGCATAGATTTTAAACCAACATGTGATATTCAGGCGCTTAAAGCACGAGCAAAACTCTATAGACAAATTCGCCAATTTTTTATTGAGCGTGATGTTTTAGAGGTTGAAACTCCGATCTTGTCTCAAGCGGGTGTAACTGATGTCCATCTGGCTTCTGTACAGGCTCAGCGTCATGTACATGGCAAAAAACAAACGCATTATTTACAAACTTCACCAGAGTTTGCCATGAAGCGTTTATTGGCGAGTAGCAGTGGTGCGATTTATCAAATTTGTAAAGTTTTTCGAGATGATGAACATGGGCGTAAGCACAATAGTGAATTTACCATGTTGGAATGGTATCGTCCGCAATTCAGCTTGAAAGATTTGATGCTAGAAGTCACTGATTTATTAAATGTGGTTTTGGCTGAACGTTTTGGTGAAGTTCGACCAACCGTACTCAGTTATAAACATGCATTTATCGATCGTTTGGACTTGAATCCACTGCAAGCAACATTGCAACAATTAAAAGATGCAGCACAGCGTGTGGGGCTCAATCTTGATTTGGGTGATGATCGTTTAGCCTATATTGATTTGTTATTTTCTCATATGGTTGAGCCAAGTTTAGGTTTTGATACGCCGGTATTTTTAACTGATTTCCCCCCAGAATTGGCCTCGTTGGCAAAGACCAAACTGGATGAGGACGGTGAGTTAGTTGCTGCACGTTTTGAGCTCTATATTGAAGGGTTAGAACTTGCCAATGCCTATGATGAGTTAATTGATGCTGAGGTTTTGCGTAGTCGTTTTCAAGCAGATAATGCAGAGCGTGAAAAGCTGGGCTTATATGTGATGCCAATCGATGAGTATTTGCTCGCTGCTTTACCGAATATGTCGGAATGTGCGGGTATTGCTTTGGGAGTTGATCGTTTGTTAATGGTGGTGATGAACCAAATCAAGTTGGAAAGGGTGATTACATTTCCTGCGGATGTGTCTTGATATAAAGTTGTTTTGGACTATAGGCTGCTGGTATTTATGAATGCTATGGTTAACGAATGCTTGGATATTATTTAATAGAAAAAACTATGTATAAAACGCCTCTCATTGCTGAGAGGCATTTTTTTAAACCGTATGATGATGATGACCTAACTCATGCTTTAAATGAGCAATCGCTTCAATACGTTTTTGAATTAACATTTCACCAATATCAGGACCTTGAATATCCGAGGGCAAATCCGATGCTTTAATCGTCCGTACGGTTTTCATTGCATCTAATAGGTAATGTGCTTGGGGGTATTCGCGATTTTCTAAGCCTAAACGGCCTTTAGCATCACATTCACAAGCTTGTGCAAAAGCTTCAACGCGTTCAGGGCGACGCAACACATCTAAACGCTGTAACAAACGCCATAAAGTGCCTGCTTTTAAGCTAAAAGCCTGATGGCATTTTAAGTGTTCTTTACATACTGCTAGAGCAAGCTGTTTCGTTTGAGTAGGCACTCTTAAACGATCACATACATCTGTGACAGGCTGAATCCCGCGTTCTTCATGCATGATATGACGAGGTAATTCATCTTTTGGGGTTAAAGCTTTACCTAAATCATGTACTAGTACAGCAAAACGCACATCTAAAGAGTAATTGGCTTTACATGCTTGCTGTAAAGACATCAGTGTATGAATACCACAATCAATCTCAGGATGATATTCAGGTCGTTGTGGAACGCCAAACAGGGCATCTATTTCAGGAAAGAGCACTTTTAATGCACCACATTCACGTAAGACTTCAAAGTAAACATCTGCATGCTGTTCCATTAAAGCACGAGAGGTTTCTTTCCATACGCGTTCAGGTGTCAGTGCTTCTAATTCGCCAGATTCAACCAGTTTGCGCATCAATGTAAGGGTTTCATCGGCAATACGAAAACTATATTGTGCATAACGAGCAGCAAAACGAGCCACACGTAGTACACGTAAAGGATCTTCTGCAAAAGCGTCTGAAACGTGGCGTAAGATTTTATGTGCTAAATCATCTTGACCATGATAAGGGTCATACACTTGACCTGCCTCATCCATCGCCATAGCATTTATGGTTAAGTCACGACGAATTAAATCCTCTTCCAATGTGACATCTGGATCGGTATAAAACTCAAATCCATGATAACCATGTCCCGATTTACGTTCAGTACGGGCGAGGGCGTATTCTTCTTTTGTTTTAGGATGTAAAAACACAGGGAAATCTTTCCCAACGGGTTGATAACCTTGGGCAAGAAGTTGTTCTGGCGTAGCGCCAACAACAACATAATCCTTTTCGTGATAGGGGTGACCGAGTAAATGATCTCTAACGGCACCGCCTACTAAATAAACTTGCATGAAAAAACCTCTATTCTTACTGCCATCATGCAACAGAATAGAGGTTTTCTCAAGTACAGAACTTGAGTGATTGACTAAAGTTCTGAGCTATTGATGTTAAATTGACAATAAGGCTTAGCCTTCAGCTTGTTGAATCTCAGCAACGGTTAAAGCTGTCATATTAACCAAACGACGTGTTGTCGCCGTAGGTGTTAAAATATGAACAGGTTTAGCAGCACCAAGCAAGATAGGACCAATGGTCACATTGTTGCCTGAAGTTGATTTTAATAAGTTGAATGAAATATTTGCCGCATCAAGATTTGGCATAATCAACAAATTCGCTGAACCTTTGAAGCGTGAATTTGGAAATGCAAAATGACGAATATTTTCATCAAGTGCAGCATCTGCGTGCATTTCGCCATCTACTTCTAATTCAGGTGCGATTTCAGTCAAGATTTCAAATACTTTACGCATTTTTTGTGCACTTGGATCATTTTGATCTGAACCAAAGCTAGAGTGCGAAAGTAATGCAACTTTTGGCGTCATCCCGAAACGACGAACTTCTTCAGCAGCTAAAATAGTCATTTCAGCAAGCTGTTCAGCAGTAGGATTGGTATTTACATAAGTGTCTGCCATAAAGATATTACGATCTTCAAGCATTAATGCATTAAGCGTAAAGAAGTTGTTACGACCTTCTTTTAAACCAATCACATTTCTAACAAAGTCTAAATGAATATCATAACTTGCATAAGTACCACATAGCATACCATCGGCAAGACCGTGACGAACCAACATAGCTGCGATCAGGGTAGAACGACGACGTGTTTCACGTTGTGCATACTCAGGCGTTACACCTTTACGTTGCATCAAGTTGTAATAGTCATCTGCAAACTTATCGTAATCAGGATTCTTTTCTTGATCCACGATGGTAATATTTACGCCGTGCTCAAGACGCAAACCTAATTTTTTGATATTTGCTTCAATGACTGCAGTACGACCGACCAAAATAGGTTGTGCTAAACCTTCATCTACTGCGATTTGGATCGCACGTAATACACGAAGATCTTCACCTTCAGCATATGCAATACGTTTAGGCGCTGTTTTCGCTTGTGCAAAAATTGGTTTCATCATCAATGCTGAATTATAAACAAATTCAGATAGACGTTGACGATAAGCAGAGAAATCCGCAATTGGGCGACTTGCAACACCTGAATCCATTGCAGCTTGTGCAACAGCAGGGGCAATTTCAAGAATTAAGCGTTGATCAAGAGGACGCGGAATTAAGTAATCACGACCAAATGATGCAGATTTTTCCCCATATGATGCAGCATCAGCTTCAACATGTGCCATACGAGCAATCGCATGTACACAGGCAATTTTCATTTCTTCATTAATCGTCGTAGCACCAACATCTAAGGCGCCACGGAAGATATAAGGGAAGCAAAGTGCATTGTTTACTTGGTTCGGATAATCTGAACGACCAGTTGCCATAATCACGTCTGGGCGTACTTCATGTGCATGTTCAGGTAAAATCTCTGGATCTGGGTTTGCCAGCGCAAAGATGATTGGATCAACTGCCATCACTTTAACCATTTCTTTGGTTAAAATACCTGCCGCAGAAAGACCAAGGAACATATCTGCACCCGCAATGACATCTGCAAGTTGAGTTCCTTCAATATCTTGTACATAACGTTTTTTAGACTCATCCAAGCCTTCACGTTTAGTGGTCAATAAACCACGTGAGTCAGCAACCACGATATTTTCTTTTTTAGCGCCAATTGCACACAGCAAGTCTAAACAAGAAAGCGCTGCAGCACCTGCACCCGAAGCAACAATCTTGATTTCATCAATTTTTTTGCCATTTAATTGTAAAGCATTGAGAAGAGCTGAGCCTACAATAATTGAGGTACCGTGTTGGTCATCATGAAACACAGGGATCTTCATGCGTTCACGAAGTTTTTGCTCAATATAAAAACATTCTGGTGCTTTAATATCTTCGAGGTTAATACCACCAAAAGTAGGTTCTAAAGCTGCAACGATATCAACAATTTTATCTGGATCATTTTCAGCAATTTCAATATCAAAAACGTCTACACCAGCAAACTTTTTAAATAATACGCCTTTACCTTCCATTACAGGCTTAGATGCTAATGGACCAATATTACCTAGACCTAAAACGGCTGTACCATTACTGACCACTGCAACCAAGTTACCACGAGCAGTATAAAGGGCTGCTTTTGAAGGGTCTTTTTCAATTTCTAAACAAGGCGCTGCTACACCTGGCGAGTAAGCAAGCGCAAGGTCATGTTGATTGACGAGTTGCTTACTTGGTGTAACGCTAATTTTTCCTGGTGTTGGAAATTCGTGATAGTAAAGGGCTTGCTGTTTTAAAGATTGATCATCCATCTGAATCTCGATTATTACATGTTCCAGCGAGGCTGGTGGTTTGACTTAATTTAATCGAATATAACATTTGTTGAGCGATACCGACAGTCAAAAAATAGTTATTTCAAACAAAGTAATAGATATAAAGTCTAAAAAAATTAACAAATCTTTATAAGTTTATGCTGTTCCAAATATTTTGTGCTGTCTGCCGATGACAATGCTTTAGAAAAATAAAAGCCTTGTAAAATGTAACAACCATGTTTTTCTAAAAATAACGCTTGTTCTTTTGTTTCAACACCTTCAGCCACCAAGGTAATACCAATTGCATTGCCCATTGCAATAATCGCATTGACGATGGCTTCATCTTTTTCTTGTCCGATTTTTGAAATAAAAGCTCGATCTATTTTTAAAATATCAAAAGGGTAACTGGTTAGATATGCTAAAGATGAATAACCAGTCCCAAAATCATCCAAAGAAATAGAAATATGGCGATCTTTTAATTGTTGTAAGAGAAAATTGACTTCTTCAGATTTATCAAATAGAGATGATTCAGTGAGTTCCAATTCAAGCATATCCCCCGAAATGTTATATTTTTTGAGGGCGTAATCAATATCTTTAACCAACTGACCACGGTAGATTTGTTGAGCAACAATATTAATCGATACTCTAAAATGATCAAAACCGAGCGATTGCCATTGCTGTATTTGTTGACAAGTTTCATGTAATACAATTAAGCCAATATCTGAAATGAGGCTAGTTTCTTCAGCAAGTGGAATGAAAATATCTGGCAAGATATAACCCAAACTTGGATGTTGCCAGCGCACTAATGCTTCGAAACCATAAATACGGTGGGTTTTAACACAAATTTTAGGTTGATAATGTACGGTTAGTTCTTTGTGTTTAATCGCTTTTCTCAACTCATTTTCTAAATTAATACCTTGGTTGAGTAGAGGTGTTTTTTTATTAGAATAAAAATATACAGTATTTCCACCTAAACGCTTTGCTTCATGTAATGCTGATTCTGCGTGGCCAATGAGACTATCGAGTTGTAAACCATGCTCTGGATATAATGCAACGCCAATTGAGATCGTAATGGTTTGTTCTTGTTCTTTAACATCAAAAGGTTGTTTAAATGCATCTAAAATATGTTGGGTATGTTGATGAATATTAATGTTATTACTACTTAAATTATAGATCACAGCAAAATCATCATTATTTAAATAGGCAATGAGAGAGGCATTTGGGCAACATAATCTTAACCTGTGAGCGACTTGTTTTAATAACTCATCACCTTCTTTATGACTCATAAATTCATTAAATAATTTAAAACGGTCGATGTTGATGCGTAAAACCGCAAAGTTTTTAAATGAATCAGAATAGTGAATTAAATAATTATGCAGTTGTTGTTTAAAATAAAAGCGATTTGGCAAATCGGTGAGAATGTCATAATGTTCTAAATACGAGAGTCGTTGTTCTTGTTTTTTTCGATCAGTTAAGTCAGTAATAATGCCCACATAATTGGAAAATTTATTTTTTTCATCATAAATTGCGTTGATATGTACCCAAAGTGCGAGTTTTTTCCCAGAGGTAAAATCAATTTGCAATTCAGATTCAAATTCTCCCTTTTGAATTAAACTTTGGGTAATCACATTATACATTTGCTGAGTACGTGGGTTATTATTGATCGTAATATCAAATAGATGATTTCCAACGATATTGTGTTGTTTGTAATCTAAGAGTTTTTCAAAATAAGGGTTTACTTCTAAGTAGCATAAATTATTATCTAAAATGAAAACACCTTCAGCCACTTGGGCTAAAACATTTGCTGCGAGTTTTAACTTTTCTTGGTCAGTCTTTTCTTTTTGAATGTCACGTTGGATACCCACCATTCTGAGCGGTTTGTTATTGATATTCTTAGAAACCACTTTGCCAATGTCTTGAATCCAACACCAGTGATTATCTCGTTTAACTCGGTAGATTGCTTCAAAACGCTCAGTTTTACCTTTGAGATGGTGCTTGAGAGTTGTTTTATAATTAGCAATATCATCAGGATGAACATATTCATCTACACTATTGTGTTTTAGATTGAGTTGTTTAAATTCGGCACCGCTTTTTGAGTCAGAGATCTCAAAAGTTCGTTTTTCAATATTCCAGACCCAAGAGTGAATACCGGCAGTTTCATGTGCAAAAGCTAAATTGGCCTGATGATTCTCTAAACGGTCGTTCATCTGTTTAAAATCAAAAGTCCGTTCTTTAACTTTTTGTTCTAATAAATGATTATGTAATTGCAATTCACTTTTCATGACCTGTGTTTTTAAGATTTCATTTTTAAGTTGTATTTCAAGGTCTGTATATTTTCCAAGCTGTTCTTGCGATTGCTTAAATAAAAACTTATTTTTGAGTTCTAATATTTCTGCATTAATATAAATTTTATGTGAGGCATAAGTACTAAAGAATAGTAAAGAAAACCAAATAATGAAAATGGTACTATAGATTTCGTTGGTATTTTGAGGGAAAAGCAGGGGGATTGTCACTATTGGGATTACAGAGGGAACAAAAAAGGCAATAAAATAACTAAATTTTTGGTTTAGAAAATTCATTGCCAAAACATATGAAAAACTTAATAAAAAACTGGATAAAAGAAATGAAAAAAATGGGTCAACCCGATTTGGCATCATCATAAATTCTAAATTGATGATATAAACGCCAATCCCAAATAAACTTCCTAAAATTAAACACGAAAACTGAAAAAAAAGATCAATATTTTTAAATTTTTGAATTTTATTTTGCTGTAAGAGATAGGTGGAGAAAAAACATGCTGATAATACAAATAAGACAGTGACAATAAACCAACTGCTTAATAGCTCTGAAGACGTATCAAATAAGTAAATATAAAGTAAAGCGTCACAGATGCACGTAAAAAATACCCAAATAAAAAATATCCGGATATCTTTGGTTATCTTTCTGATGTTCGAAGAATTCACATCATATGAAAGAAGCTCTTCCTGAACATCATTCATTAGCGCTTGCACCTCTGCTATTTTTAGAATGTGTAGGTTTAACGGAGCAACTATTTAAAATTTGCTAATTAATAGTTTCTTTGGGATTAAAATACTGTGAAATCATCCAATTTGCAATTATTTTACATGACATACATCACTTTTTAAAGCTTTGATAATTCAAAATTGACAAAGCAACGACAGGGGCAGTTTCAGTTCTTAAAATACGTTCACCAATGCACCAATTTTTAAATCCAGATTGGTTTGCCTGATCAATTTCAGCTTCATTTAAACCGCCTTCAGGGCCGATCAAAAGGGCAATATTTGGACTAATTCCTTTGAGTACATCAGTCTGCTCTTTTTCAGGTGCAAGGACAAATCTAGTCTCGGGCAATTCAGTTTTTATCCACTCATTTAGGCTGATAGGCGCTAAAATCTCTGGAACAATATTCATACCACACTGTTCACAAGCTGCAATCGCTATACCTTGCCAATGATCTAACTTCTTTTGATCTCGATCATATTTTAAGCGCATTTCACAGCGTTCTGACGTCAGTAATTGAATTTGAAATACACCCAATTCAACAGCTTTTTGAATCGCATAATCCATACGATCTCCCTTACTCATTACTTGTCCGAGAAGCGCTGTAAAAGCAGGGGTACGATTGTTTGGATTAAACGAAGTGACTTTAACAGCGGCCGATTTTTTGGCGACCTCTGTTAAAGTCACTTCATATTCGCCACCTTGTCCATTGAACAAGGTGGCTATTTCACCGACTTGTGCACGCAATACTTTGACCCAATGATGAAATACTGTTTCAGTGAGTTCAACCGTAGTTTCGACAGCTAAATCAGTTTCAATATAAAAGCGGGGCATGCAGTTTTACTCACAAGTGGATGATGCAATTTTGATTTAAGCTAAACCGAGATCAAGTACCAATTGGCGGTTTGGCTCAGTATGATTCATGCTATAGAAATGCAAACTTGGTGCACCTCCGGCAATAAGGCGTTCACACAGTTTGATCACAACTTCATGGCCAAAGGCTTTGATACTTTCAGAATCATCACCATAGGTCGCCAGTTGCTTACGAATCCAGCGTGGAATTTCTGCACCTGTACCATCTGCAAAGCGGATTAAATTGTTTGCATTGGTAATTGGCATAATGCCAGGCGCAACAGGAATATCGATTCCTTGCTTTTGGATACGCTCTACAAAATAGAAATAGGCATCTGGATTAAAGAAAAATTGAGTGATGGCTGCATTTGCACCTGCTTTGACTTTTTCAGCAAAGTGCTTAATGTCTGCATCAAAGTTGTCAGCTTGTGGGTGCATTTCAGGATATGCTGCAACTTCAATTTTAAAATGATCACCTGAGTGTTCACGAATAAAACGGACCAAATCAGTCGCATAAGGAAGCTCACCTAGGCCGACTTGACCAGAAGGTAAGTCACCTCGAAGCGCAACAATACGGTCAATTCCTTGAGCTTTATAGATATCGAGTAATTCAGCAATACGTACTTTATCATCACCAATACATGAAAGGTGAGGGGCAACAGGTGTGCCTTTACCATTAAAGTCAGCAATTGCGGCTAGTGTACGCTCACGAGTAGAACCACCAGCCCCATAAGTAATCGAGAAAAACTCTGGATTTAAAAGCTGTAATTCTTGATGAACAAGCTTAAGTTTTTCCGCCCCTGCATCAGTTTTGGTCGGGAAAAACTCAAACGAAATTGGAACACGTTTGGTCATGGTTAAATCCTTTTTTATTCATACTTTTTTAATTTGTTTTAGCCTCTCCTAAGTCCTTTCTTAAAAAGAGAGGACTTAGCTTTTAATTCATTAATCAGTAAATGAATATTGCTTCTCCCTTAGGGAGAAAGCTAGGGAGAGGGGATTAAAACTTAGTACTTATAAGCCTCAGATTTAAATGGACCTTCAACTGCAACGCCCAAGTAATCTGCTTGAACTTGAGTCAATTGCGTCAATACACCACCAAAACCAGCAACCATTGCTGCAGCAACTTCTTCATCTAACTTCTTAGGAATCAGTTCAACACGGATCTGTGCTGCTTTTTGATCTTCTGGAAGATCAGCAAATTTTTCTGCGAATAAGTGCATTTGACCTAATACTTGGTTTGCAAAAGAACCATCCATCACTCGCGAAGGGTGACCAGTTGCATTACCAAGGTTAACTAAACGACCTTCTGAAAGAAGAATCAGATAATCATTTTCATTTTCTGTACGATACACTTGGTGTACTTGAGGCTTAACTTCAACCCACTTATAACCACGTAAATAGTTTGTATCGATTTCAGTATCAAAGTGTCCGATATTACATACAACTGAACCAGCTTTTAATGTATCTAACATTGCAGAATCACATACGTGATAGTTACCCGTAGTCGTCACGATCAAGTCAGTATTTTGAAGAAGGTCTAGATTAATATCTTCTTTTTTACCTGTTTGTACACCATTTTTATATGGAGAAACAACTTCATAACCGTCCATACATGCTTGCATTGCACAGATTGGATCAATTTCAGTTACACGGACAATCATACCTTCTTGGCGAAGTGATTGAGCAGAACCTTTACCGACATCACCATAACCAATCACAAGCGCACGGCGACCAGATAACAACATATCTGTACCACGTTTGATTGCGTCATTTAATGAATGACGGCAACCATATTTATTGTCATTTTTAGATTTCGTGATCGAATCATTCACGTTAATTGCAGGAACTTTTAAAGTACCATCACGGAACATTTCGTTTAAGCGTTGAACACCTGTTGTGGTTTCTTCTGTAATACCGTGGATTTTAGCAATAAGTTCAGGGTATTTTTCATGAACAACAGCAGTTAAATCACCACCATCATCAAGAATCATGTTGGCATCCCAAGGCGTGCCATTAACATTAATTTGTTGTTCAAGACACCACATGTATTCTTCTTCAGTTTCACCTTTCCAGGCGAATACTGGAACACCAGATGCTGCAATTGCTGCTGCTGCATGGTCTTGAGTTGAGAAGATGTTACATGAAGTCCAACGTACTTCCGCGCCTAATTCAACCAGTGTTTCAATTAAAACAGCAGTTTGAATGGTCATATGAATACAACCAAGAATTTTTGCACCAGCAAGTGGTTTTGCTGCTGAATAGCGTTTACGTAAGCCCATCAATGCTGGCATTTCTGCTTCAGCTAGTTTGATTTCTTTACGACCGTAGTCAGCTAGGGAAATATCTGCAACTTTATAATCTGTAAATGAAGCATTAACCGCGTTCATCACGATCTCCTTTATATTAAAAAAATATTGATCATTCAGTTCGCGGATGCCGTTGTTGACCAGCACGAAAGTCTGACCGAATCGTCGAGCCTAGCGATTTCACATTTATGTGCCTGTGAAAAAGTCGCAGCATCCCTCGACTGGCGACTATTGTACCTAGATTTTAATAGAGTTCAAATGTAGTTGGTTAATATTCAACTAAAAGATAGAATTGTTTTTAAATAGAGAATCTATGCAAAAATAAGATCCGTATTTATTGATCTATAAACAAAAATAAAATCAAGATGATGCTTTTTAATGGTTGCTAAGTCACTGAGGCATGTATCTGGGATTGCAGTATTTTTAACGATCAAAAGTACTTTGCTTTTTCTGTGAGGTGGTTTCGGTTTTGAAAAGTAAATATTGGGACAGTGAGTTTATGGATATTTTAAAAGTAATTGATCAGCATAGTTTTGCATTGAGGCAAGCCATTGAGCAGGCTTCTCTTGAACAGCGGAAAAGTTTAGTGAAAGCTATTTTTGCTTTTTATGAAAAATTACCAAACTTTCAATCTTCTATTGAACAAAATTATCAAATAAAAATTGATAAAAAACAATTGTTTCATGATATTGATCAAGAAAATTTAATTGATTATCAAAAGAGAATTCGACAATCAAATGATTCTGTAGATGAATATGCCGATGATTATGAGGAATTAGAGGCCATTGAAGTGATTTCTTTGGATGCGTTTTTCTTGATGGTATCAAATCAAAACAAAAGCCAGTATTTAGTGGCTTTGTTTAATGCTATGATTGAAGTACTGGATTATTATGAGAATTTTTCAGAAAACTCAATCTATTGGAATGAAGTTTTAGAAAAAGAAATTCTTTTGCAAGAACAAATTATCAAACAGATTGCTACAAATATTATTTTTGATGAATCCATTTATTGTGTGCATTATCAAACAATAGAATTTCCTGATTTAGATTAACTGATTTGGATGAAATAGAATGAAAAAAATCGTATTGATCACATCGATTCTGACAGCGACATCTGCTTTTGCTAATGACTCTACGGGCTATGTGGGAACAGGGGGAATTGAGTACCTTAAAAATAAAAATATTGCAATGCAACGTGAAGACTTATTCATTAGTAAAAAATTAATTAAGGTTGATTATCAATTTAAAAACCTCAGTAATCAAGATATTACTGAAACTGTTTTATTCCCTTTACCACGCGTTGATAATACTTTTGAATCCGATTTTGCCCATACTGAGGAATTATTAAAAAGTTTTAAAATTCAGGTTAATGGAAAAGCGGTTCAACCGACAATGCATGTGCAGACATTTATACAAAGAGATGAAAAGTCTAAAGCAATTGATGTCACTGAGTTATTTAAGCAATGTGGCTTTTCACAAACTGAAATGTTAAATCCTTGGAATCGCAAAACTGATGAATATGGGATATTTGAAAAGAAACTAAAAGGCTGTTCAAACCCTAAAGTAAAAAGTATTTTGCCTAAAAATCCAGACGAAGTCATCAACTGGTCTTCACAAGTGGTTTATAGCTGGAAGCAAACTTTTAAAGCCAATTCAATTACACAGGTCAAACATCAATATAAACCTTTAGTGGGTGGTTCGGTTGCACTATATCCAGATGAATATAATCAACAATTTTGTATGGACAGTAATTTTAAGAAAGGCTTGAAAAAAGCACAGTCGGAACATTCGCCTTTTAATGCACTGAGTTATATTTTGACTACTGGGGCAAATTGGGCAAAACCGATCGAAAATTTTAAATTGATCATTGAACGTGATCCGGGAGAGTTGGTATCGTTTTGCTGGAAAGGTAAAGTCAATAAAATTAGTCCGACACAGTTCCAAATGGTTGAGAAAAACTTTGTACCTAAACAAGATTTAGATGTAATTTTTGTGCATTTAGGTAATTAAATTAGTGAATCAAATTTAAGCTCATTCTATAGTCAACATGTCAAAAAACTTAGACACAAGAATATAGGTTCTTTTAATAAATATTTTTAATTAAATCAATTGTATGGAAAAATAAATTATTTGATTATAAAAAAGTTTGCAATGCCACACCTTACATAAAGTTTAAATAGCTTTGCGTAGGCGATGCCTCACTTTTCAGAGATCAAAAGATGACAAAAATCTTTTGTTTAACAGGGCTCTTGCGCTGCAAACAAAGCAGTGCTTTATTTTTGCTCATATACCCCCGCCCCACGGTAGGATCACCATCTAGGATTCAAAAGTAAAAATGAATTGATAACCAACAGTTCTAAAAGTTCATACAAAAATATAAGCTTTATTTATGATCAATGACTTGATAGCAATCATTTGTATGAATAATTAGGTGGTTTGACTAATGTGGGCTGAAATTTATCAATTATACCGAAGTGTCTTCAGCTGACTTGGCTTTTTCAGCCCAAAAATCAGCTTTTTCTTCATCAACATCAACCCCCATCCCGTGTTCGTAAATACAAACAAGATCACGCATGGCTTGAACTTCACCCAGTTTTGCTGCTTGCTCAACCAATTCGACTGATTTCACCAGATCCTTTTCAACCACATCCCCACGGCGATAGAAATTAGATAACTCTAAAATCGCAGCAGGATGTTGATGTTTGACCGCTTGCTCTAACCAGCGGTGGGCATGTTCAAAATAAGCCTTGGCTTCTTTAGGATCTTCTTCAAGGATATCTTTTGCATAATAAGCATAGCCTTCACCTAACCAATACATGGCTTCAACATGGCCTAATTGTGCTGCTTTAAGAGCCCATTCTTCTGCAAGTTGATTGTTATCTTCATCTTCACTTTGCATATATATTTCAGCAAGTTCAAATTGTGCTGCTGGATTACCCATTGCAGCACGATTGAGTAGTTCTGAAGGGATTGAAAGTGGTTTAGACATAAAAATACCAACACTAAGCAATAAATTTGATAAAAAAAGCCAATCTAGAGATTGGCTTATGAGTATAACTGATTTTTTGAAACAGTTTAAATGAGTAGGATCACGCTGGTGACAAAGCTCATTCCCGCACAAAAGCAGGCAACAAATTTCACTTTTAAACTGTAATAGGTTAATAAGGCACCCACAAATAATGCTGAAAATGTCAGAATGCCAATCCAAAAACTGAGCATACTACTAAGCGGCCCTGATATTACGCAAATGATCAGTGAAATAAGCAGTAAAGTCCAACCTAAAATAGAAGCGAGTCGTGTTTGTTGAGCTGTTAACTCCTGTCCATACATCTGTTTTTGATGCTTTGACATTGCACTGGCAAGTGCAATAAAAGCCAAGCTAGACAAAGACCAAACCAGTAAGAAGAAAATCACGCTGAAATCTCCTTATTTGATGGTGCATTTCTAGATTTTTTGACAGGAAGTCCTTTGTGCTTTTTAACTTTATAAAATGACAAGAAAAATAAAATGGCGAGTACCCATGTCATTAAATCAAAAGAGGCAATCATCCATTGGTCATTGGCAATGCTGTTCCAAAATGCTTGACCACCCGTGGTAAAGTTGACAATAGGCAGTAGTGCAAAAGCAACACTAGCAAAAGCTAGAAGCTCAAGCCAAGCCTGACGGTGTGGACGAATCGCTGCATAAATTAACGTAGCTAACCATGCGATAAAGAAAGCACGAATTTCCCAATTTAAACGTGTTTCTATCTCAAATGGGATGAAACGATTGGCATAGAAATAACTTGCACATGCGATAGGTAGTCCAATCACAGCAGCAATATTCATCACTTCAACAAAACGATAACCAAATGATTTATAGCCTTGCTTTTGTTGTTGAGGTGCACGTTTGACACACCATAAAATAAGTCCAGTTGCAATCATTAAGGTACCTATTACGCCAGAGAAGAACAATAACCAGCGGAAGGTTAAATCAAGACCTCGAGCTTCATGCAATACAGTCACAACATTGTAAATTCCCATCGGGATAGATGCATTCTTTGTTTGAACAGTTTCATTGATGTCTTTACCAGTTACACCATCGAATTTCAAAATTGGGTAAACACCACGTTCTACCACACTTTTTGCATATAAAGCACGAAGTTCAATGGTGGCATTGGATGTATTTGGCGCAAGGATTTGAATAGAGGCAATTGGATTTTCTTTCCATTGTGCCTGAGCTGCTATAATAAGTGGTGTTAAGCTCGTAAGTGGTGCAGGATATCCTGCTTCTTGTTCATGTTGTTTGCCTCTTTCTCCTCGTGAGCGTTGTTCAGTGATGCCTCGAGCTTGGGATGTATTTGCAGATACTGAGCGATTTTCAACATTTCTATTGCGAGAATTATTTTGCTGAACTGCGCCTCCGCGCATTTCTTGAAAAAACTCTTGTCGATCTTTATAAACTTGGTTGATTCCCCAAGGCATAAACATAAACATCAGCAATAACAAACCACTGAATGTAATCATAATGTGAAAGGGTAGGGCAAAAACAGCTGTGGCATTGTGTGCATCTAACCAAGATCGTTGCCCTTTACCTGAACGGAAAGTAAAGAAATCTTTAAAAATTTTTTTATGGGTGATAATGCCACTAATAATTGCCACAAACATCAGCATAGTAGCCAAACCGACGATCCAACGGGCCCAAATACGATCAAATCCATACAATTCAAAGTGAAAGCGATAGAGAAATCCACCACCGCGCGTATCTCGAGCCTCAATGACTTGTCCAGTTGCACTGTCTAGGGTGATTCTTTCTCCACCACGACGTGCTTGTAGATCTTCACCTTTTTTGCGGATATTTAACTCAGTTGTGGTTTGTCTGGAGTTGGGTAATTGAATTGACCAACTACCTGCATCAGGATAATTTTTTTGTAAATAATTTAAAGCAACCTGCGTTTGCTGTACTTGAGAATCACTTGGAACAGATTGATGAATTTCAGGTTTCATCCAAGCAGTTATTTCAGACTGAAAGAAACTCAATGTTCCTGTCAAAAAAATTGCATAAAGTAACCAACCAAGAATTAAGCTTGCCCATGTATGTAACCATGACATGGATTGGCGTGGACCTTCAACTTTTGCATCTACGCGCATCTTAATTCCCCATCATTTTATAAATGACAAATAAAATGATACTTGGAACAAGTATGCCTAAGCTGGCTTTTAATGTCTTATTGACCATAAAAACCCAAATGAATGCGGCACAGTGAATACAGAAAGCAAGAAGTGTGGCGCTCATTGCAGCGGCAGCACGATAATCGGCAAATGTTTTTGCAATCACTATAGCGGACATGGATGCAAGCAGGTAACCACCAAGAATTGCCAGAGCAAAACGGTAGGCAATCATGACGCGATATTGTATGAGAGAGTGTGCGGATTTAGCTCGTGTTGATACAGTCGGAGTTGAAACAGATGCGTTTAGGACATCGAGTTCAGTCTGGCTATTCATAGGCAATCAAATAAGAAAGGTTAAAAATTAAGTAAATAATAACAATTATCATTTACTTTTTAAATACAAAAAATTAAATTCCACCAAAATAAAGCACTGGATTTAATTTAATTTTTATGTTCAAACTTTTATACAAGTTAATTCTGAAGATATGTGTGAGAATTTTATAAGCTTTTTATGGCTATAAAAATTTTTTCGTGAGTATATTTTTGTGCATGTGCTTTCGAACATAAAGCATACAGCGTATTCCGATATTTATTTATATCTTGTAGTGATATCGTGGAAAACAATAATATGGAAATTTAATCATGTTTATTCATGCTGAAGACGCAAAACAATTGGCAGCCAATTCTAACTTAAATATAGAGCTATATAAATTTCGTTTAGCTCAAATGATTGAAGAAAATGCCAAGCAGGGCAATACTGCTGTTTTTACAGTTTTACCTAAACATCTAGCTTTAGAGGATATTCGGGGGCTTTCTTCTGAGTTAACTCAGTTGGGATACCATGTTCGCTTTGAAGTAGATGAGTTTTTTTATAGTTTTAATGTGTTTTGGAATTAACTCAGCAATACAGGCAACATGTTGGAGCATGGCCTATATTGAAGAATTTGATCGCATTAATTGTTTATGAATCTACCTTTTGGTATTCATTGATGACTTCGAGTGCAGCACGAAATGCTTCTTGTGTCGCTGGGGCGCCACAGTAAGGTAGGCTGTGTAATAATACTTCCTGAATTTCTTCAACTGTCGCGCCATTATTTAATGCGCCACGAATATGACCTTTAAGTTCGGTTGGGCTTTTCTGCGCAACCAAAAATGCAATGGTAATCAAAGAGCGGTATTTACGTGGTAAAACACCCTCACGTTGCCAAGTTGAACCCCATGCATGCTCATTGATCCAGTCTTGCAAAGGTCTTGTAAAAGGAACAGTGTTATCTTGAGCGCGTTTTACAAAACTTTCTCCCATCACTTCTGTACGGACTTTTAAGCCATTTTCATAATCTTGTTGAGACATTGCTTTTTTCCTCAGCTGTTATATTTTTAACACTATACCGAAATAACCAAATAACCCATTGGCAATATGTCTATGTTAAAAAACAGCGATGGTGAATCGCTGTTTATGGTCAACGTTTTATATCGTCTTATCTCTTAAATGGCATTTGCCAAATAGATTTAAGTTGAGTGAAGATGAGGATTTTCTAATACCAATACCTGCTCTAATTTTTCATCAAAAATATCTGTGAGCATACTGTCATAACGCAGGGCATTATATTGGGTTAATTTTGTGGCTAAATCATCGCTGATTAAGCCACGAGTGACTGCATCCTGTATGCGCTCTTCAAATGTTAGCCCCTGATATTCACCTTTAGATTCCGCTTTTTTAAAGCTGTTCCAATCGTCTTCAACGGTTGAGAGTAGATTGAAGGTGGCTTCCATTCGGCCAAAAGCATCATTCGGATCAACAGTATAATAAACCTGCGTTTTTAAATAATCTCGGAATGGGTTATCTTGCATGAGCAGTTCTGCTGCTTCACTCTTTTGACGATCACTCGGTTTCTTGATCGGTCGACCAAATGGGAAACAAACAAATTTAACCAGACTTGATGCAATTTGAATCGGAAAATTATCAAATAAGCCATAAAATGCTTCTTGGGCATCATAAAGCGTTTCATCTAATGCAAGTTTGGCATGTACCTGTTCTTGCGTGGATCTTTGACCATTTTCATAAAATTTGAGTATGGCTGTCGCAATAAACATTTTGGAGTGAATGTCAGCTAATCGCCCTGAGAGCATTTCTTTACGTTTAATATCACCAGCTAATAGTCCAAGACACATATCTGCGGTTAGGGCAAAATCAGTACTGAAGCGATTGATGATTTTATAATAAGGTTGAGTAAAAGCATCTGATGAGTCAGGTCGTTGATTACTTGCCCCAAACCATCCATAAGTGAATGCACGAGCTCCACGGTTTAAAGTGTAGCCTAAATGTTGATATAACATGGTGTTAAATGTGTTTAAGGCAGAAGCTTTATCTGCGGCCTGTAACAATTGTAATTCCTCAAATAAATAAGGATGGCAACGCATTGAACCTTGACCAAAGATCATCAACGAACGGCTTAAGATATTTGCTCCTTCAACCGTTATCGAGATCGGAATAGCTTGATACATATTGGCAAGAAAGTTACGCGGACCTTGTTGAATACCACGACCACCTGTGATGTCCATACCATGATTGACGATTTTTCGCATCGTTTCAGTGGCGTAGTATTTTGCCATTGCGGTCATAACAGCGGGTTTGCCACCTTGATTTAAACCGCAAGTGACTAAATAGCGGAAAGCTTCTAGCATATAGGTATGGCTGACGATGTCACTGCTAACTTCTTGGACCCCTTCAAATTTACCGACTGATAATTTAAATTGTTGACGAATTTTAGCGAATGCACCTACAGATAAATACGTCATTTCACCTGCGGCTGTAGACAATGCAGGAAGGGAAATACCGCGTCCAACAGCCAGACATTCCATCAGCATACGCCAGCCATTCCCAGCATTTTTTGCGCCCCCAATAATCCAGTCAATCGGAATAAAGACGTCCTTACCTTCAACTGTGCCATTCATAAATGGAGAACCACCCGGATGGTGCCTAGGTCCAACTTCTACGCCTGCATGAGAGGCGGGTATAAGTGCACATGTAATACCATACTCAGTTTTAGTTTTATCTCCCAATAAGCCATCTGGGTCATACAGTTTGAAGGCCAGACCGACTACGGTTGCAACGGGTGCTAAGGTAATCCAGCGTTTTGAGAAATTCATAATTAAGCCAAGCACTTGTTGACCTTCGAACTCCCCATAACAAACTACCCCAGTGTCAGGAATCGCTCCAGCATCAGAACCCGCTTCAGGACTGGTTAGTCCAAAACAAGGAATTTCTTCACCCTTGGCTAAGCCGGGCAAATAACGATTTTTTTGTTCATCTGTACCATAATTCAGTAAAAGCTCACCCGGCCCTAATGAGTTAGGCACCATACAGGTTACGGCAGTGGTTAATGAGCGTGAAGCGATTTTGCTCATAATACGACTTTGTGCAAAAGAGCTAAATTCACGACCACCATAAGTTTTAGGGATGATAAGTCCAAAAAAGCCATTGTCTTTAATAAATTGCCATGTCTCTGCGTTCAGGTCTTTATTTTGATGAATTTCCCATTCATCTAGCAACTGACAGAGTTGTTCAACCTCATGATCTAAAAAAGATTGCTCTTCATTACTAAGCGTCGGGTAGGGGTAATTGTTAAATTTTTCCCAATCTGGCGCCCCCATAAATAATTCTTTTTCCCACCAACTGGTACCCGCATCCAATGCTTCACGTTCAGTGCTACTCATGCTTGGCATTGCATTGGCTAATGTTTTATAAGCTGGTTTAGTCAAAACTTGCATTCGCAGTGGCTCAATCAGTAAAACTAAACTGATAAGAATAAGCGGGAGACCAAGGATGAGAGACCATGGGCTGATCACTGCACTCAGAATCGCAATGACAATCGTGGTGATACTACCGATTGTCCGTTCAAGTGCAAAAAAGAAAACGGCCCAGAGTGAGATGATTTGAATAAGTATTGCGATGAGTAATAGCATTAACATATTACCTCTACAGTTTTAATATTAATTTGGGGATAGGAAATACATCATTGAAGCTTATTTTTTCATTAATGATGTGATGAAAAATTAAACATGTAATTTATTAATAACGATTTTTTGACTTACTATTCAAGGTAAAAGTATTGTTGTTTTGTGAGTATAAGTTAACCAAAGCATATTTATTGTCATATCGTGACCAGAGTATTGGGGAATAAATAAATTTTCCATTCATTTGCTCATTCACTTTTTAGACAGACTTGAATGATTTAAAATTTAAACAGTATCTAGCTGATTTTTTTTGTGCTGTTCGGCTTGTTTTATGTCGCTGAAGCGCGTCGATGTGTTTTCAATGGTTTTTAATTGGTTGCTCTGTTTGTAAGAATCAGCAAGATAAAATTTTTAATGTTTAAAACAATAAAGAAGAAGATGGTATGGATTGTTGTTGCTCTTGGTCGGAATGGCTATTTTTACAAGAAAGTGATTAATTTTTGTGCAAATATTGCTATTAATGCAATATTTGTGATGTACCATTTTTTTACGAAATGTCGTTATCACAGATCTTACGTTGACTGTAATATCAGGAAGGCTGATACTCTTGGGGTTAAATTTAAGCAAGTCGGTTCGTAAGAGCTGGGTCACAAGCTCGGTTCTCAAAACACAATCTAAAGCAAGGGGCTATATATGGCTGGTGGAAAGTCAACAATCATTTACACACTGACTGACGAGGCGCCATTGTTGGCGACTTATTCGCTACTGCCGATCATTGAGACCTTTACTAAGCCAGCTGGCGTAGAGATTGTCAAAACTGATATTTCTGTAGCTGCTCGTGTTCTTGCAGAATTCGCGGAATACTTAAGCGATGAACAGAAAGTATCTGACAACCTTGCACAGCTAGGGCGTCTTACTCAAGATCCAGACACTAACATTATCAAACTCCCAAATATCAGTGCATCTGTTGCTCAGTTGAGCGCATGTATTAAGGAACTTCAGTCAAAGGGTTATGCAATCCCTGACTATCCTGAAAATCCAACAACTGAAGAAGAAAAAGCAATTAAGGTACGTTATAGCAAATGCCTTGGTTCAGCGGTGAATCCAGTGTTACGTGAAGGTAACTCTGACCGTCGCGCACCTGCTGCAGTGAAAAACTATGCCAAGAAACATCCACATTCAATGAACGAATGGAAACAGTGGTCACAAACACATGTTTCTCATATGGATGAGGGTGATTTCTACCACGGTGAAAAGTCAATGACACTTGACCGTGCGCGTAACGTCAAAATGGAACTTATCACCAAAAATGGTGAGAGCATTGTGCTGAAGCCAAAAGTTGCATTACTTGATGGCGAAATCATCGACTCAATGTTTATGAGCAAAAAAGCGCTTTGCGATTTCTATGAAAAAGAACTTGATGATTGCCGTGAAGCGGGCATTTTATTTTCGTTGCATGTAAAAGCAACGATGATGAAAGTTTCACACCCGATTGTATTCGGTCACTGTGTAAAAATTTACTATAAAGAAGCATTTGAAAAGCATGCCAAGTTATTTGACGAGTTAGGTATTAACGTCAATAACGGTATGGCTGGTCTTTATGAGAAGATTGCAACTTTACCAACATCATTGCGTGAAGAGATCATCGAAGATCTTCATGCTTGTCAAGAACACCGTCCTGCACTTGCAATGGTCGATTCAGCGAAAGGTATTACCAACTTCCATTCACCAAATGATGTGATTGTAGATGCATCTATGCCAGCGATGATTCGTGGCGGTGGTAAGATGTGGGGAGCTGATGGTAAGCAGTATGATTGTAAAGCTGTTATGCCAGAGTCAACATTCGCACGTATTTACCAAGAAATGATCAATTTCTGTAAGTGGAATGGCAATTTTGACCCACGTACTATGGGTACTGTGCCAAACGTTGGTTTGATGGCGCAAAAAGCTGAAGAATACGGCTCACATGACAAAACTTTTGAGATCACTGAAGCAGGTGTTGCAAACATCACAGATCTTGAGACTGGTGAAGTGTTGATGTCACAAAACGTTGAGGAAGGCGATATCTGGCGTATGTGTCAGGTGAAAGACGCACCGATTCGTGACTGGGTAAAACTTGCAGTAACGCGTGCGCGTAACTCAGGTATGCCTGCAATCTTCTGGCTTGACCCATACCGCCCGCATGAAAATGAATTGATCAAGAAAGTACAAAAATACTTGAAAGATCATGATACAGCGGGTCTTGATATCCAAATCATGTCACAAGTACGTGCAATGCGTTATACGCTTGAACGTGTTGCTCGTGGTTTAGATACAATTTCAGTGACAGGTAACATTTTACGTGATTACTTAACTGACTTGTTCCCAATCATGGAACTGGGTACTTCTGCGAAAATGTTATCTATCGTTCCGTTAATGGCGGGCGGTGGGATGTACGAAACAGGTGCGGGTGGTTCAGCGCCTAAACACGTACAACAGCTTGTAGAAGAAAACCACTTGCGTTGGGATTCTCTTGGTGAATTCTTGGCATTAGCAGTTTCTTTAGAAGAGTTAGGTATTAAAGAAGACAATGCGCGTGCTAAGTTGTTGGCGAAGACATTGGATCAAGCAACAGGTCAATTGTTAGATAATGATAAGTCTCCATCTCGCCGTACGGGTGAGCTAGACAACCGTGGTAGCCATTTCTACCTTGCGAAATTCTGGGCTGAAGCACTTGCTGCTCAAAATGACGATGCTGAATTAAAAGCCAAGTTTGAACCACTTGCAAAAGCATTAGCTGAGAACGAAGACAAAATTCTTGCTGAACTTGCTGCTGTTCAAGGTAAGCCAGCGGATATCGGTGGGTACTATGCAGTTGATACGGCTAAAGTTGAAGCTGTAATGCGTCCAAGTGCTACGCTTAACGCTACACTTGCTAATGTTTAAGTTTTAAATGCTATAAACCAACGATCTTGTTGGTGAGAAAAGCCGATGCATAAGCATCGGCTTTTTTATTGAGGGAATAAATCTTTGTTTAAGTAATTTATTTGCAAGTTTTGTATGAATCAATTTAAATGATGAGGGGGAGATTGGTTTTAATTGGTCTTGAGTTTTTTTAAATTATAAAAATAAAAATGCCCAATGAATTTCATTAGGCATTTTTATAATATGCGACAATCGATTAATGGCTTCGAATAACTAAATCCTATCGACCATTACGTCCACGACCACGTGGGGTTTTGGTATTTGGACGAGTGGTACCATTGGTCTTACGACGTGGTTTTTCACCATCTTCCATTTGCCAGATACGTTTAGTGCCTGACTTTTTTGTTGAACCATCTTTATTCTTGCGAACAATTGGTTTTCCACCTGTACCACCAGGTTTCTTCACATAAGATCGTGAACGATAAGGTTCGTCCGCAGGAATATTTTGGAAGTCAGGATAAAGCAATGGTTCAATTTCTTTGGTTTCACCAGGCTGTAAACCCATTTGTACCAAGTCAATTGCACCAATTTTGGTACGAATTAAACGTAAAGTAGGGAAACCGACAGCTGAAGTCATACGACGTACTTGGCGGTTACGGCCTTCGCAAATCGAAATTTCAATCCAAGATGTTGGAATGTTCGCACGAAAGCGTACAGGTGGATCACGATCCCACAACCATCCAGGCTGTTCTATTTTATTCGCTTGAGCAGGTAAAGTCATACCATCTTTTAGCTCAACACCTTTGCGCAACTGTTCAAGGGCTTCTTCAGTCACATCACCATCAACTTGCACCACATAAGTTTTAAATTTCTTATTGGCAGGATTGGTAATGTACTGATTTAAACCACCATGATCAGTTAAAAAAACTAAACCTTCAGAGTCCATATCGAGACGACCCGCCAAACGCAAAGTCGAGTCATCTACGAAGTCTGACATCGTCATATGTGCTTCGTCTTTACGAAACTGGGAGAGGACGTCATAAGGTTTATTAAGAATGACAATTTTCACTTTAGACCACTAATAAATATCAATAAAATTTTTGAGTTTGATAAAGTTACCCGTTTGAAGAGAGTTGGGTAAAGATAAAGACTACGATATGTGCGCTACTATATCAGATTACGCTTTGTATTCTTCAACTTTATTTATTTACCAAGCTTGAGTTGTAAATACATTTTTCTTAGATGGGCGATCTTAAGATACGAGGTTTTTAGAGTAGGGTGGGAGGTTTTATCTTTTTGCAATTTACCATTGCATAAAATTAAGCTAAACAACTGGAAAAAACAGCGTCTATTGAAGTAAAACCATATAATAAAAAAGCTGTACCACCTTTGGATAGTACAGCTTATTTGAATAGTGTAGATCTCAAATTTTAATCAGTGATCACAAGCTATTTATGACTTAACCATGTTATTTAGTGGTCATGTTTTAGATATTCTGGCTCTTTCGGTAATTTAAAACTACACAAGAAACAGATCACTAACATGAAAATCACATAGAAGAAGAAGGTGCTTTCAATACCGGCTGCTTTGAACTGTAGTGCTACAGATGGTGCAGAACCGCCAAAGATTGCATTCCCCACAGCATAAGAGAAACCAACACCCAATGCACGAACATGTGGCGGGAACATTTCTGCCTTAACCAATCCACTGATAGAGGTATAGAAGCTGAGTAACATCATCAGGAAAATAAGTAGCAGTGCAACCATCAATGGTGAGTAACTGAAATGTGGCATCCAGATCACCATAACTGGATAGATGAAAATTGCCATAGTTCCACTGAACGCAAGCATTGCAGCACGACGACCAATGCGGTCAGAAATAGCACCAAACACAGGTTGTGCAAGCATAAAGATAAATAGTGAAGCTGTCATAATGAATCCGACAGTCTTACTATCCACACCCATATTGGTGAGGTAGGTCTTTGAATATACTGTAATCACATAGAAGGTGAGGGAACCCGCAGAAGTATAACCTACGACCAATAAGAAGGTTTTCCAGTGATTTTTAAACAGTTCACTTAAGCTTCCTGATTCTTCTTTATCACTGTCTTCGCTAGATAATGTTTCTTCCAAACGACTACGTGCAAGTAGGGAGATAATTGCAGCAATACCACCAATGACAAAAGGAATACGCCAGCCGCCATCAAGCAATTGCTGCTCTGATAGGAATGCCAGCATAATAACACCGAGCAAACTTGCTAATAACTGACCACCTGACAAGGTGACATATTGGAAAGAAGCAAAAAAGCCTCGTTGACCCTTTAAGCCAAGTTCACTCATATAGGTTGCGACAGCACCATATTCACCACCTACAGATAAACCCTGTAGCAGGCGAACAAGTAAAAGTAGGAAAGGTGCTGCCATCCCAACTTGTTCATAGGTTGGGAGTGCGGCAAATAAGAAAGAGCTTACTGCCATAAGACAGATTGAAATGACCATTGATTTTTTGCGGCCATGTTTATCAGCAATTCGTCCGAAAACCCAGCTACCAATTGGTCGCATAAAGAAGCTGGCTGCAAAGACACCCCATACATAAATGGCTTGAGTACCGGAGTCCATATCTGGTGCAGTTAATGCTTTAGTGAAATATGCCGCAAATACAGCATAAATATAAAAATCAAACCATTCTACTAAGTTTCCTGAAGCTGCGCCGACGATACCGCGTATACGGCCTCGTTTCTCTTCTTTACTGTAAGTTTGATCCATTATTTACATCCATGAGTTAGGTTGAATCGTAATTAATTCAAAATTCATTGCGATTTAAAAAAACAGGAATAATGTTAAAGATTTTAAGACTAAATAATAATTGCAAAGATGGTTAATTTGATTGGAGGCTATAGGATAGACAGAAGGAATCAAAAAATGAATTTCGATTTATTCTTTCATTAAAATTCATGTGAAAACATATAGTAAAAGTGAAATATTTTTGTAATTAATCTTAAGTCGATGATGTTGTTTTTAATAATTTGATTTTTAAATTAAAAGCAATGGCAAAAAATACCAGCAATCAAAATAAATTTACGGGTTTTTGTTTGTGTTCTATTGTGGTGCGTATTTTAATACAATGAAATATATGAATATATTGTGGTTTTAAGGTGGCCAGTTTGGTCATTAATCTATTGTCAAAATGTTATAAATTTTTAAATTAAATAACGAATATCAAATCAAAAAATTGAAAATAAAGCTTATAGTGAAAAGGTATATTAGCTCTCACTTTTAAAGATCCGATTGGGGGGTTTTGTAGTTATTTTGGCGGCTGATATGTTGGATAGAGTGGCTATCATTTAAAAAATAAGAATTAACTACTTGTGTTTACAGTGTGAAACATGGAGAAGATCCGACTCTTGGAAAATTTCTTTGTGTGGAAAAACATAGCTAATACTTTTATTTTTCAATATTCGAGGTGATTGAGAATATTGATTTATATAAAAAATGATGAATTAAATGACATTAAATAATGGAACAATGTGCTTTATTCAGTAGAGAAATGTTGTTATTCCTCGTATAAATCTCAAAAAATGTACAAATTAGACTAGACTGATATGCGTTAAGAATGGTTAGAAATATTGTCGATTTGGCAATTATTTTGGATTTGCCAACTATAATAAAAGGGAGAACCTCAACAATGGGTTATCAGAAGATCGTAGTGCCTGCTGATGGTAGCAAAATTACTGTAAATGCGGACTTGTCACTGAATGTTCCAAATCATCCAATCATTCCTTTTATAGAAGGGGATGGTATTGGTGTTGATATTACACCAGCCATGAAAGCTGTTGTGGATGCAGCAATTCAAAAAGCATATGGTGGCAAACGTTCGATCGAATGGATGGAAGTTTACTGTGGTGAAAAGGCAGATAAAATCTACGGAACATATATGCCTGAAGAAACTTTTGAGGCGCTGCGGGAATTTGTTGTTTCGATTAAGGGGCCATTAACCACACCTGTGGGTGGCGGTATTCGTTCATTGAATGTGGCTTTACGCCAAGAGCTCGACCTCTATGTTTGTGTACGCCCTGTACGTTGGTTTGAAGGAGTGCCGTCACCTGTTCAACACCCTGAACTGACCGATATGGTGATTTTTCGGGAAAATTCCGAAGATATTTATGCGGGTATCGAATGGAAAGCAGATTCTCCTGAAGCGAAAAAAGTCATTAAATTTTTAAAAGAAGAAATGGGTGTAACTAAGATTCGTTTTGAAGATAATTGTGGGATTGGTATTAAACCGGTATCAAAAGAAGGTACTCAGCGTTTGGTGCGTAAGGCGATTCAGTTTGCGATTGATAATGATAAGCCAAGTGTAACTTTAGTGCATAAAGGCAACATTATGAAATATACCGAAGGTGCGTTCAAAGAATGGGGTTATGAACTGGCAATTGATCGTTTCGGTGGAGAGCTGATTGATGGTGGCCCGTGGGTAAAAATTAAAAATCCAAGAACGGGTAAAGAGATCATTATTAAAGATGTGATTGCAGATGCATTCCTACAGCAAATATTAATGCGTCCTTCTGAATACTCTGTGATTGCGACACTTAATTTAAATGGTGACTATATTTCTGATGCATTGGCAGCTGAAGTAGGTGGTATTGGTATTGCACCGGGTGCAAATATTGGTGGCGCAATTTCTGTATATGAAGCAACTCACGGTACAGCACCAAAATATGCAGGCCAAGATAAAGTCAATCCAGGCTCTATTATTCTTTCTGCGGAAATGATGCTTCGTGATATGGGGTGGATTGAAGCTGCTGATTTGATTATTCAGGGCGTATCGGGAGCGATTGCTGCGAAAACTGTCACCTATGACTTTGAGCGATTGATGCCAGGTGCAACTTTGCTTCGCTGTTCTGAATTCGGTCAAGCGATTATTGAAAATATGGATAGTTAATTAAAAGATAAACGCACTAAAGTCAGTATAATCAAAGGTCTGTCAAGTGCAGACCTTTTTGTTGTATTCAAACTACTTAATTATTCATACCAGTGACTTTTATTAAGTCATTGAGTATAAATTAAGCTTATGTTTTTTAATAATTTTTATAAAATTTTAGTTATCAATTCATTTTTTAGATTTTTGAATCCTAGATGGTGATCCTACTGTGTGGCTACATGGATGTCGCCGTTGGGAGGGGGTACAGGTCGTACCCCTCGCCCATGAGCAAAAACAAAGCACTGCTTTGTTTGCAGCGCAAGGTTTGGCATCGCCTACGCAAAGGTATTTAAACTTTGAATGTAAGGTGTGGCAGTACAAGCTTTTTATAATTAAATAATTTGTTTGTCCATGCGATTGATTTAATTGAAAATATTGATTAAGGGGAATTATGTTCTTGTGTCTAAGCTTTTTTGACAGGTCGATTATATATTTCTTAAACTTTAGGCTGTGAGTAATTGCACCAATAACTGATTACTGTAGACTGTTTTTAGCGGTTGTTTGAAAAAATATTAATTATATTTATAGGGGTGGTTAATTGAATATAGAAAGAGACCCACAAACTTTAGTTGCTCCACTTGATCAATTAAATTTTTTACACGAAGCCAAGCAATATATTGATAAAAATCTCACCAGTACTCAAGCCTATTATCTAATGACTAGCAAGCCGCCAGTTTGGTTGAAGGCTGCGTTTAAGCTGAGGGATTTTTTAAGCCAGCGTTTAGGTGGTGTGCAACCTATTCAAGGCTTTGGTGAATCAACTAAACCACTTCAAGTAGGTAGGAAAGCAGATTTTTTTGATGTGATTAAAGTCTCCGATCGTGAGCTTTTTTTACAGTCAACCGATAAACATTTGAGTGTATTGCTGGTTTTACAAATCGAGGAATATGATGAACTTAGAAATGAACTGAAGGTGTGTACCAGTGTAGTCACCTATAATCTTTTCGGGAAAATTTATATGCTGCCTGTGTCTTTAGTTCATGGTTTTATTGTTCAGCAATCACTTAAAAACCTTCAAATTAAATCTTGAAACTGAAGGATTTGAACTATGACAAAATGCTGTAAAACTTGGCAAAAAAAGTCATATTTATACCTTAATTGTAAATGAAAAATCCTGTGAATAAGAAAACTCCTGTGTAAATAGCAATTTAAATCAATTATTGATATTTTGTTGAAACTTAAATGGAGTGTTGGTTGTGAAAAAAGTATTGTTGGTTATCTTAGCTTTAGGGATTTCGCATCATGTATTTGCTAAAGACGTACACAAATGTGTGGTAAAAGGTTCGGTAACTTACCAATCTAGACCTTGTGCAGGAACTGCTACTGTAAATCCACAGCAACAACTTCAACAAAAATTAACCCAACGAACTGCAAACCAAACTTCGATACAGCAGCAAAAAACTCAGTCTGAAATGCATCAGTATTCTCAACAGCAACATCTGCAACGTCATTCAGGAAATGGAACTTCTAATGAGATTTCAGATACAGTTGAAGGTAAAAAGAAAAGTTTGGCTATAGCGCAAGAAGCTTATAAACAAACAAAGAATCGTTAATTATTTTTTAAATTGGCTTAGACCGTTTTGTTTTATGGGCATCTGGTTTTTATTAAAGTTACATTTATTAAAGAAGTTTGCGGGATAAGCTCCATATAACAATAGTTTGATTGATGAAGAGTATTGCTGAAAGTGATTTATAAAGCTTCTAGGTCACAGGGTGGTGTGATTTTTACTTAAGTTTTTCGCTTTAAATATATAGGAGATTGTCGTCCTATGGCTGTAGGTGAGTAATGTATTGGATGGGATTATTCTGTTATATTAATTAGCCTAATTAAATTTATTGAAAGCCTTGAATTTATGTCACAGACAAGTTCGAAAAAATTTTATATCTTTGCGACATTAGCGTTGTTATTTCCAGTATTTTTAGTGGGAATGGCTTTTCTTGCGGCTAAAAGTGATGCTGAAACCAAACGACAATATGATCAAATTCGCCAAGAACATGCTGAAAAGATTGAGTTGCAAAAACAACAGCAAAAATTAGGGCAACAAAACTTATCGCAGCCTGAAACTAAGAATGCAGTGTCTTGATAAGCGATCTTTAATGAAAAATCACAAAGACTAAAGCTAAAAAAACCGCCTGATTTGGCGGTTTTTTTTCATCAAAAATTATTTATTTTTGTCTTTCAATTGAGGGATCGCAGATCCTGTACCAACAGCCAATAAACCAGTATTGGTATAAATACCAAGTTTTGCACGGGTATCAGTGATATCAAGATTACGCATAGTCAATTGGCCGATACGGTCAGCAGGACTAAACATTGAATCACCTTTTTCCATGGTTAAACGCTCAGCTTCATAAGTGAGATTCTCTGATTCAGTGTTCATAATCGTATAGTCATTACCACGACGAAGTTCTAAAGTCACAGTGCCTGAGATTGCTTTAGCAACCCAGCGTTGTGCTGTTTCACGTAGCATCAATGCTTGTGAATCGAACCAACGCCCTTGGTACAATAAACGACCTAGACGTAAACCATTGATGCGATATTGTTCAATAGTGTCTTCGTTATGAATACCCGTTACAAGACGTTCATAAGCAATATGAAGAAGCGCCATTCCCGGAGCTTCATAGATACCGCGAGATTTTGCTTCAATAATACGGTTTTCGATTTGGTCAGACATCCCAAGACCATGACGACCACCAATACGGTTGGCTTCAAGAATGAATTCAACAGGGTCTTCAATACGCTTGCCATTTAATGCAACTGGGAAACCTTCTTCAAACGTTACAGAAACTTCTTCAGCTTCAACTTTTACATCTTCTTTCCAGAATGCAACGCCCATGATTGGTTCAACGATTTTGATGCCTGCATTGAGATATTCAAGATCTTTTGCTTCGTGAGTTGCACCCAACATATTTGAATCTGTTGAATAAGCTTTCTCTTTCGACATTTTGTAATCAAAACCATTGTCGATCAAGAACTGTGACATTTCAGCGCGACCGCCTAATTCATCAATAAATTGCTGATCTAACCAAGGTTTGTAAATTTTAAGTGCTGGGTTGGTTAATAAACCATAACGATAGAAACGTTCAATATCGTTCCCTTTATAAGTTGAACCATCGCCCCAAATATTAACATCATCTTCTTTCATAGCTGTAACAAGCATTGTACCTGTTACTGCACGACCTAATGGTGTTGTGTTGAAATAAGGAACACCCCCAGTGCTGATATGGAATGCACCACATTGAATTGCAGCAATACCTTCCAATGCAAGTTGTAAGCGGCAGTCAACCAATCGGGCTTTTACAGCACCATAGTTTTCAGCTTTACGCGGAATTGCATCGTAGTCATCTTCATCAGGTTGACCTAAGTTTGCTGTATAAGCATAAGGTTCTGCGCCTTTTTGTTTCATCCACAATAAAGCTGCTGAAGTATCTAGACCACCAGAAAAGGCGATACCCACTTTTTTGCCTACTGGTACATTCTGCAAGATCGTTGCATTATCAGTCATTGCTCGTCCTAACTATTTCGAAAGAGGCACCACATATATGGGTGGCCAAAGAGAATTTTATAAACGCAGTATTATAACACCCTTCAATACAAATTTTGGGCTGTTGTCAGTGGAAATCATTTTTTTTTAATTTGAAAAATAGATTAATATAGCAAAAACGATGGTTTTACATTGAGTAAAAAACTGAAATGGAATCAAATAACAAAGATAAAAAAGTGTGACGAATACAGAAAAATCAAACTTCATCAACATTGCATAAAATTGTAGCATTTGCCTTGATTTTTGATTTAATAAACATGCTGTATTATGTGTTTACAAATCAAGGCAGCTATTTTGTTGGTTCTATATTAGAGAAATTGGTGTTAATTCTTATTCACTTCTCATGCGCAAATGGAGTGAAATCTGGAAGCTTGTGCAATCGTTTAGGCTCAATTTTCTTTCCTCTTTTTATGCTCAAAATATTTCCTGTTGGTACTTTGTTGCCACGGTTATGCTGTTTTTCTCAGTGTTTAAATCGGAAAACGCGCACCAAATAAAATAACCCAATATAAATTATGAAAGCTAATGTTTAAAAGCAAAATATTGGTGTGGTTAAAGCTGATCATTCAATCCGATAAACTGCTTTTCAATCGGCGTAAATACATGCTCACTTCGTGCAATCAGATAGAATCCAATATCTCGATATTGTTCAGGTGTTTCTCGATAATATTGAATATTAAATTTTTTAATCAGTGATTTTGCAATCATTGATATTCCCATACCCAATTGAGTGAAATTGACTAAGGCCTCATGATCATAAATATGGGTTAACTCGCCTTTGGTTAAATTATAGTCTGTGTAAATGTGATCTAAAGTGGTTGCATAACAGCATTCTTCAGAAGCAAGTAAAATATTTTGATGATTGAGACAATCTTCAAGGTTGTCATGGTTGATGACATTTTTCCCAATAATCACAAGCTGGTCATCTGCTTTTTGAATATACTGAATATTTTTCTGCTTGGGATGACCTAAAACATAGGCGATATCTAGATTTCCAAGTAATATTTCATCTTCAATATAACCTGTCGCACCTGTTTTCATGGTGATCGAAAGTTCAGGGTAAGTTTCATATAGCTGGCTAAAAGAAGGGTAGAAACGCATTCCGCCTAAACTGGTGTTGGTACCAAAGCGTAAATTTTTTTCCTGCTGATAGATTTTATTTTCAGTTTCCTCCCATGTGAAAATCATTTTTTTATATTGCTGGTATAAATTCATGCCAGATTCAGTGAGCTCAACACCTTTAGGTTTTCGGATGAATAGTTGACGTTTATAGTGATTTTCAATCTTTTTTATTTTTGCAGTCATATTTGATTGTAAATAATTGAGTTTATTTGCTGCTGCTGTAATGCTTTTTAGTTCAGCAACAGTCACAAATGATTTGATATCACCCATATCGATATTCATTTCAATTCCTCAAAAATGCATTGAATAAGCGCTGACACTAAAGTATCCACTTTGGCATCAAAAAAAATGATGTGTACATTAAAACACAGCATTATTCATGATGTCATTTATTTTCTATACTCTAAGCACTTTCCATCTGTTGAGTACAGCAAATGAATCTTCGAGTGATTGGTGCAATTGTATTATTGTGTCTCGTCTGGGGATCTTTGTGGGGATTGGTCAAACATAGTTTGCAAGTATTTCCGCCATTCTTATTTATTTCTACGCGTTTAATCTTAGCTGCGCTTACCCTTATGTTGGTTCAAGTACTGTTAAGAAAATCTGTTTTACCCGCAAAAGGTGAATGGCAAAAACTGATAATCTCAAGTTTGATGATTTGTATTGGTTTTTATGCAACACAAACCTTTGCCATGCAATTTGTTGATTCAGGATTGTCTGCAGTTTTAGTGTTTACTATGCCTATTTTTATTGGTGTATTGGCGCATTATATTTTAAATGAGCGTTTAAATAGCCAAAAAATGATTGGGTTGGTTCTTGGCACATTGGGCTTGGTTGCGATTCTTTGGCCACAATTAAATCATATTCATTTGAATTTATAGTTAATTGGTCAAGCTTTCTTAATCTTGTCTGGCTTCTTTTGGGCTTTAACCACAGTGTATATCAAACAGAATTTTGCAACTTATGACAAAATCAAATTGACCTTTTGGCAGTTGTTGATGGGTGGAGTGGTGATTTTGATCGGTGCTTTAATTTTTGAACCTGTAGATGTTAAAGTTTGGATGAATCCACTGAATGATTCAATCCTGTTCTATATTGCTGTAATTGGTACTGGTTTTGCCTTTGCCTTGTGGAATTGGATTGTGAGTCAGGTAGATACCTTTGTTGCGTCTATTTCAATCATGTGTATTCCTATTCTAAGTTTATTTTTTGGTTATGTGCTTTGGCATGAGCCGATTACAATCAACATTATTATCGGCGCGGCATTGATCTGTTCAGGAATTATTTCAAGTTCTTTAAACCTTAAAATCAAGAAAAAACCTGAAACCTTATTGAGTTGTGAGCATCGTTAAATCAATAAATGCGTATTGATGAATTAATTTATAGTTGATTAAATTTATATAATTTTTTAATTAAAGTGAAAAGCAAAATCAGTGAAAATTTATTGGTTTTGCTTTTTTTCTTTCTGCTTTTTCTTTCTATTTTTACTTGATATTTGTTTGTTTAAGGCGATGCCTTAACGCTTATTTTAACTGATTGTTAAATTGGTCTGACTAATTTTGGTTTTGAGGTATTTCCAAACCCGATAATAAACTTAAATCAGTGTTACTAAAAAGTGCATTAAGAATAGCATGCGACTAAAGTTGTAGAAAATTAGTTTAATTTAAAAAAATATAATATAAAACAAATGAGTTATTCGATTTGAAACCCTGAAATCTGAAGGATTGATTTGTGAATTGACTGAAATACTTGCAATATTGGTCATACCAAAATAATTAATTGAGTGTCAACTATTGATCTTTAAATCAGCAAAAATTAATATTAAGTGGCAGTTAGTGCAAAATTTTTTAATTTAAAACTAAATTGGTCATACCAATTATTGAGAAATAAATGGATGATTCAATGACATTCCACGTTCTAGCAAGCATTTCAAGGAGATGACAATGCTTCAACATTGGCAACAGATTTATGATCCGATGGGCAATATCTGGGTATCTAGTGCTATTGCGCTTATACCAATTATATTTTTCTTTTTAGCCCTTGCTGTATTCCGCATGAAAGGAAGTGTTGCGGGGACAATTACGGTTGTATTGGCTTTACTGGTTTCATTATTTGCTTATCAAATGCCAACGATGATGGCATTGGCATCATTGGTCTATGGTTTCCTTTATGGTTTATGGCCAATTGCATGGATCATTATCGGAGCAGTATTTCTATATAAAATTTCAGTAAAAACAGGGCAATTTGATATTATTCGTTCTTCGATCTTGTCGATTACTGAAGATCAACGTTTGCAAATGCTGTTTGTGGGATTTGCTTTTGGTACGTTCTTGGAAGGTGCCGCTGGTTTTGGTGCACCTGTCGCAATTACCGCTGCATTGTTGGTGGGACTTGGTTTTAAACCACTTTACGCAGCAGGTCTATGTTTAATTGTAAATACAGCACCTGTGGCATTTGGCGCAATGGGTATTCCAATTATTGTTGCTGGTCAGGTTTCTGGTGTGGAAACGATGGAAATCAGTCAGATGGTTGGTCGTCAATTACCATTTATGGTGCCAATTGTGCTGTTCTGGATCATGGCGATTATGGACGGTTGGCGTGGTGTGAAAGAAACTTGGCCTGCTGTCATTGTTGGTGGTGGCTCCTTCGCACTTGCACAATATTTGACTTCAAACTTTGTGGGGCCAGAATTACCAGATATTACTGCCTCAATTGCTTCTTTGGTTTCATTAACAATTTTATTGAAATATTGGCAGCCAAAGCATATTTTCCGTTTTGCAAATGAAGATGCCAGCATGGATGAGAATCTTGCTGCACAAAAACAACAGAAATATAGCCTTGCTCAGATAGCTAAAGCGTGGTCTCCATTTGCAATTTTAACTGTGATGGTCACGATATGGAGTGTAAAACCGTTTAAGGATTTATTTACCAAAGATGGTGCGCTACATGATTTAGTGATTTCAATCCAAGTGCCTTATTTGCATCAAATGATTCAAAAGATGCCACCTGTTGTTTCTGAAATGAAAGATTATGATGCAATTTATAAGTTTGATTGGTTCTCAGCCACAGGTACCGCAATTTTTATTGCAGCGATCATTACCATTATTTTCTTAAGAATGAAGCCAAAAGAAGCTGTTGTAACTTTTGGTGAAACGATTAATGAGTTAAAAATTCCAATTTATTCAATTGGTATGGTCTTGGCTTTCGCCTTTATTGCAAATTATTCAGGTATGTCTGCCACGCTTGCTTTGGCACTTGCACATACGGGTCAGGCATTTACATTCTTCTCTCCATTCTTAGGATGGTTGGGGGTATTCCTCACAGGTTCTGATACCTCTGCAAATGCTTTATTTGGCGCATTACAAGCCACGACTGCACAGCAAATTGGAGTTCCAGAAGTATTATTGGTGGCTGCAAATACCAGTGGTGGTGTGACAGGAAAAATGATTTCGCCTCAATCGATTGCAATAGCATGTGCGGCAGTGGGGCTTGTAGGTAAAGAATCTGATTTGTTCCGTTTTACGGTTAAACACAGTATAACGTTTACTATAATGATCGGTATTATCGTTACACTACAAGCTTATGTGTTCCCTTGGATGATTCCATGAGAATGAAGCATCGTTGAACCAACACAAAACTGAGGAAAGCAGATGAAAGTCTCTGACAAAGTGGTACAAAGCCTTCGTATGTTAATTGAAGAAAAAAACATGCAAGTCGGAGAACGTCTACCTGCTGAACGAAAATTGTGTGAACAACTCGGTGTATCCCGTTCCTCTTTAAGAGAAGCGATTTCACAACTGACCAGTACGGGTATGCTGGTCAGTAAAGTTGGAGCAGGGACGTATTTACAACAATTCCCTGTGAACTGGTCAAAATTTCAGATTGTTGAACCTTTAAGTAATTTGATTGATGAAGACCCTGCATATCGTTTTGATGTGCAAGAGGCTCGAACAATACTTGAGGGTGGTTCAGCTTGGTATGCTGCGCAACGTGCAACGCCTAAAGATCTAGCTCAGATTCGCGAATATTATGATCAGATTTCATATTTTCAGTCGATTGGCGATGATGAGCAGGCTTCTCTAGCAGATGCTAAATTCCATTTAGCGATTGCTGAAGCATCACACAATTTAGTATTGATTCAGATGATGCGGGGCGTTTTTGATCTGTTGCAATTTAACGTGCTACTGGGTAGACGTAAAGTGTATTCAGAAACACATCGTTTTGATCAATTGCATGATCAACATTTTAAAGTGATGGATGCAATTGAACGTCATGATCCAGATGCAGCAAGAGATGCAGTATGTGGACATATAGAATTTGTAGTACAGCAAGTACGTATGATTGATGAGGAAGAAGCCCGTCGTCAGCGTGCGAGTCGATTAAACAGGATATGAGCATGATTATTTCTTCTGCAAATGACTATCGTGAAGCCGCGCGACGTCGTTTACCACCATTTCTTTTTCATTACATTGATGGTGGTGCATATGCGGAATATACACTGAAACGAAATGTAGAAGATTTATCAAAAATTGCGTTAAGGCAACGTGTTTTAAATGACATGTCTCAGCTAAGTCTAGAAACAAAATTGTTTGATGAAACTTTATCAATGCCTGTTGCATTATCTCCTGTTGGATTAACAGGTATGTATGCACGTCGTGGTGAGGTTCAAGCTGCTATAGCGGCAGATAAAAAGGGCATTCCTTTTACATTATCTACAGTGTCAGTTTGTCCGATTGAAGAAGTTGCACCAGCAATTAACCGCCCAATGTGGTTTCAGTTATATGTGCTGCGTGATCGTGGCTTTATGAAAAATGCTTTAGAGCGAGCCAAAGCTGCAGGTTGCTCAACCTTGGTGTTTACTGTTGATATGCCTGTACCAGGGGCGCGTTACCGTGATGCACATTCTGGCATGAGTGGTTCAAATGCAGCGATGCGTCGTTATATGCAGTCATGTTTTCATCCACATTGGGCTTGGAATGTCGGTTTACTGGGTCGTCCACATGATTTAGGAAATATTTCAAAATACTTAGGAAAGCCGACTGGACTTGAAGATTATATTGGTTGGTTGGGCAATAACTTTGACCCGTCTATTTCATGGAAAGACCTTGAGTGGATTCGTGAATTTTGGGATGGCCCAATGGTAATTAAAGGAATTCTTGACCCTGAAGATGCCAAAGATGCAGTTCGTTTCGGTGCCGATGGTATTGTTGTATCAAATCATGGTGGTCGTCAGTTAGATGGCGTCTTGTCATCTGCGCGCGCACTTCCGCCAATTGCAGATGCCGTCAAAGGCGATATTAAAATCCTTGCTGACTCTGGTATTCGTAATGGTTTGGACGTTGTACGTATGCTCGCATTGGGTGCAGATACCTGCATGCTGGGACGTGCCTTTGTTTATGCATTAGGGGCAGCGGGTGGTGCAGGCGTTTCAAATCTGCTTGAGTTAATTGATAAAGAAATGCGTGTCGCAATGACTTTGACGGGCGCCAAAACAATTGCAGACATAAGCGCCGATTGTTTAGTGAAGTTAGATAAAGGATTGGATGAATGATGTATTTTTGATAATTCATCAAGATAAATGACATTTTTAAATTTGATAGGTGCAAATGTCATCTGAAAAGCTTTCAGGTAGAACGACCTTATAACATGTTGTTTTTGCAAAGCATCAAATGAAAAGATGTGATTTAACAAGTTTTGTGGATAAGCGAGGTTTAAGCTACTTTTCATCAAAACAGTAGCTTGAACTGATCATTAATCCCTCAATACAAATAATATTGAAAAAAATGCTGTCGGAATGAATGCCTTATTGACTGAGATTAAATAAGGGTTCATCAATAGGATAGGGAAAATGCAATCTAATATTGATTCACAACAAACCATTCAGCAATTAATCAACATCATCGGTCAGCAACACGTTTTAACTCATGATAATGATACCCGCCTTTATCGTCAGGGTCGTCGTTATGGCTCAGGGCAAGTCTTGGCTGTTGTGGTTCCTGGAACTTTGTTTGAACAATGGCAAGTGTTACAAGCTGCTGTAAATGCGGACTGTATTGTGATTATGCAAGCTGCAAATACTGGCCTCACGGGTGGTTCAACACCTTTTGGTGATGATTACGACCGACCAGTTATTTTAATGAGTACACGTCGTTTGACTGGTATTCAAGTGATTAATCAAGGTCAGCAAGTGATTTGCCTACCTGGTGCAACCTTAGATCGTCTTGAAAAAGAGTTGGCACACTATAATCGTGAGCCGCATTCAGTAATTGGTTCATCTTGTATTGGTGCATCGGTTTTAGGTGGAATATGTAATAACTCTGGTGGGGCATTGGTTCGTCGAGGGCCTGCTTATACGGAGTTAGCGCTTTATGCACGGATAAATGAGTCTGGTGAATTAGTATTGGTCAATCATTTGGGTGTGAATCTGGGTGAAACACCTGAAGAAATTTTGACAAAACTTGAAAATAAAAAATATCAACTCAATGATATTATTAATAATTCTAGTTGTTGTGCTTCTGACCATCGTTATTCGCATGATGTTAAACAGGTCGATGAAAATACGCCTGCACGCTTTAATGCTGATCCATCACGTTTATTTGAAGCTTCAGGTTCTGCGGGTAAAGTCTGTGTCTTTGCAGTGCGTTTAGACACCTTTGAAAAAATTCCAAGTCAGGTATTTTATGTGGGAACCAACTCACATGCCGATTTGACTGAAATCCGCCGTTTCTTATTGAAAGATTTGCCGAGATTGCCGATTGCTGGTGAATATATTCATCGTGTTGCCTATGATATTGGTGCTGAATTTGGCAAAGATACCTTTATGTTTATTGAAAAATTTGGTACGGCAAAAGTGCCTGCTGCATTTGCGTTAAAAGATAAGGTAGACGGATATCTTGAAAAAATTGGTCTTCGCAGTTTGTCTGATAAAGTTTTGCAGATGGTGACGAAGTTGTTGCCAAATCATTTGCCAAAACGAATGAATACATTTCGTGATTTATATGAACATCATTTGATGATTCGTATCGAAAATCAGGATGTTGAACAAGTTGAACTCTTTTTAAATGAGTATTTCCAACATAAAACATCAGGCCATTTTTTCCGTTGTACAGATGAAGAAGGCCGAAAGGCATTTTTACACCGTTTCGCAGTGGCAGGTGCTGCCATTCGTTATCGTGATACACATCGTTCGGAAGTTGAGGACATTGTTGCGCTGGATATTGCTTTACGTCGTAACGATCGTGAATGGGTCGAAACTTTACCTAAAGAGATGGATGATTTGATTACCCATAAATTGTATTACGGGCATTTCCTCTGTCATGTGTTTCATCAAGATTATATTGTCAAAAAAGGTGTCGATCCTTTGGCGATGGAACATCAAATGTGGCATTTGCTAGATAGTCGTGGTGCAGAATATCCAGCGGAGCACAATGTCGGGCATTTATATATTGCAAAGCCTACTTTAAAAAATCATTATCAAAAACTTGATCCAACCAATAGTTTTAATGTTGGGATTGGGCAGACCAGTAAATTAAAGTACTGGAAATGATGATGTTGAGCCGTTTTAATTTAACTTGCTCATGCTGATTGATCAAATCAGCAGTCTTTAAAAAAAGTAATAAATGAAGAACTGATTTATTTGATTAACATAGCCATGCTAAAAAACATGGCTATTTTTTATTTCGGTTCGCCAAATTTGGAAGAAATAAACCCAAGAACAAAAGCACTAATCAAGAAGGTAATACCAGCATAGAGTGCGGATTGTGTCGTAAACCATACTGCAATGGTTAAGATTGCAACGATAGCTGTGCAAATCCAAATCGCCAAACCAGAAGTTTCTAAAGAGTGTTGTTGAGATTGAGCATGGTTGCTTTGTTCAACTGTTGATTGGTTTTCTGTGGTGGTTAAATTGAGAATAGGGGTATGCAGATTGACACCATAAAAGAAATAAGGATGATCATCAAAACGCGCAAGTTCAATACGTTGCATTTCGATAAAAGAGTGCTGCTGTGAATCATCTTGTGCTTTGTTTTCGATGTGTTGTAGCAATTGGGTTAAGAAATAAGCATCATTTAAATCCAAAGGTAAACCACTGGTCCGCAATAGAATGTACTCAGGATAATGTTGTTCGATTAAAGATTTAAAATCATCAAAATGGTAGATATTTTCTGTACCAAAAATTTCTATAAATAAGGGTTTTCGAGCTGCTAAATTGAGAAGTGCTTGTTGTTGGTCAATGACTAAATAAGCATACTGACTCTCCCCAAAATCTTCTTGGCGTTCTTCAAGATCAACTTGATTGCGATCATCGTTGATATCAAGATCATCTATATATCTAGTCCAGAAAATATTCTCTTGCTTAAACAGCATAAACCATAAAATTGGAATAAACGCATTTGCTTCAAGTTCAAAAGATGCGCTTTGAAAAAACTCAGCCCATTGATTTTGACTACCTCTTGGCATACGGCTAAAGGTAGAACTGGTTAAAAATACTGGGTGGCTCATAACGTTGATGCCTTTTCTTATTTACTTTTATTCAGCAGTTATATTGCAAAATAACGAAAATTGACACAGAAGATTGTTATAAAACTGTATAACACTTTTCTTTTATGAATCATATCAAGATGTGTTACTTCTCGCTATGCGTAAGACAGTTAGAATTGACACTATATACGATGAAAATATCAAAAATTGCCATCAAAAAAAAATTAAAACTCGATAAAGTAGTATGCAACAAGTTGCAAAGCCAAACTTAAAGGATTCATCATGTCAAATAGCTATGCAAATATCTTAAAACCACTCCATCTGGGATTTACGACCATTAAAAATCGTGTCGTGATGGGCTCAATGCACACGGGTTTAGAAGATCGTTTTTATAACTATCCAAAACTTGCTGCATATTTTGGAGAACGTGCCAAAGGTGGTGTTGGGCTAATTATTACAGGGGGGATTTCCCCAAACCGCCAAGGTTGGTTACTCCCCGCTGGTGGTACGATGAATACTTTAGGTGATATTGCACCACATCGTTTAGTCACACATGCGGTACATAAGCATGGTGCAAAAATTCTGATGCAAATTCTGCATGCAGGGCGTTATGGTTATCAGCCATTCGTTGTGTCTTCAAGCCCAATTAAATCGCCGATTTCGATGTTTAAACCACGTCAGATGAGTGACAAACTGATACTTGAAACCATTCAAGATTATGCTGAAACAGCTAGTCTGGCAAAAAAGGCCGGTTATGATGGCGTAGAGATTATGGGTTCAGAAGGCTATTTGCTGAATCAATTTTTAAGTCGTCATGTTAACCAACGTGAAGACCGTTGGGGTGGGCCAATTGAAAATCGTATGCGCTTAGCGGTAGAAATTGTAAAAGCGATTCGTGCTAAAGTTGGTGAAAAGTTTATTATTTGTTTCCGTTTGTCGATGCTCGATTTAGTTCATGATGGTAATACCATGGATGAGGTGATCACTGTTGCACAGGCATTGGAAAAAGCAGGTATTACTTTGCTCAATACAGGGATTGGTTGGCATGAGGCACGTGTACCCACCATTGTCACTTCTGTTCCACGCGCTGCATTTGTAGATTACACAGCAGAAGTGAAAAAGCATGTGGCTGTACCTGTCATTGCTTCTAATCGAATTAATATGCCTGATACTGCTGAAGAAATTTTGGCAACAGGTAAAGCTGATATGGTGCAAATGGCGCGCCCATTATTGGCAGATGCTTTTTGGGTAAGTAAAACCGCAACCAATCGTGTTGATGAAATCAATACTTGTATTGCGTGTAATCAAGCCTGTTTAGATCATAGTTTTCAAAATAAGCGTGCAAGTTGCTTGGTGAACCCACGAGCAGCACATGAAACTGAACTGGTTTATCTCAAAACAAAAAAGCCGAAGAAAATTGCAGTTGTAGGTGGTGGTGTTGCAGGAATGTCTGCAGCCACTATAGCTGCAAGTCGTGGACATCAAGTAACTTTGTTTGAAGCCTCTACTGAGGTCGGTGGACAGTTTAACCTCGCTAAAGTTGTGCCCGGTAAAGAAGAGTTCCATGAAACCATACGTTATTTTAAAGTTCAGATCGAAAAAACTGGTGTAGATTTACGTTTAAATACCAAAGTGAATCGTGAGCAATTAGAGCGTGAAGGTTTTGACGATGTGGTGATCGCAACAGGTGTGATTCCACGTGGTTTAAATATTGAGGGCAGTAACGCACCGCAAGTGTTGTCTTATGCTCAAGTATTACGTGGCGCACCTGTCGGCAATAGAGTTGCTGTTGTCGGTGCAGGTGGTATTGGATTTGATGTATCTGAATATTTGTTAAAACCTGAGCATCAGCCGCAACCACAACCTTTGGCAGATTGGCAACGTGAGTGGGGCGTAGACCCAAATCCGAACTATATGACTGAAGGTGGCTTTGTTCCTGCTGAAGTAGAGCAACCGGTTCGTCAAATATATTTGATGCAACGTAAAACCACACCTCTTGGTATTGGTTTAGGTAAAACCTCTGGTTGGGTACACCGTGCACAATTGAAAAAACATGCAGTAAGAATGATGCGTGGTGTGCAATATAAGTCTGTAACCAATGAAGGATTATGGATTGAAAGCAATGGTCATGATCAATTGTTACGAGTCGATACGATTGTGGTGTGTGCAGGTCAGGAATCCGTTAAGGATTTAATGCCTCTAGAGGGGGAGTCAACTTTAGCAAATTACCATATTATCGGTGGTGCAAAATTGGCTGGTGAGCTTGATGCCAAGCGTGCGATTCGTGAAGGTGCTGAAATAGCAGCTAAACTTTAATCAAAATCATCTATTTTGATGAAACAATATGCATTTGAATGGTTTAAGTCTATTTTTTTCTTGTCAGAATTGGAAAAGCTTAGTATTCTTGCGCACATGGAAGCGTGGCAGAGCGGTTTAATGCACCGGTCTTGAAAACCGACGAGGGTGTGAGTCCTCCGTGAGTTCGAATCTCACCGCTTCCGCCAAATATTTTAAAAGGCCCTTGTTTTTACAAGGGCCTTTTTTTTATGTGTATTTTTTTCTCACACTGTAACTCACATAAAATTTTAGATTAGATGACATTAATTGGGTGTATTTAGGGCATTGTAGGAATAGTCACTCATTTAGTTTAAATTTCTACAAGCTCATAAAATGACGTTCATCAAATAAAAAATCCCAATTAGTGACTCAGGGGCTGTGGATTGATCCTAAACGAAAAAATGGACATATAGTCGCTTTAAAGCTAATGCAATATTAACTTTGGAGATGTAAAAATGGCTAAATGCTTTAGTCGTGAAGTTAAACACTAAGCAATAGATTATGCGCTTTCGAATTTATATGTGTCTGTAGTTGCAATCGGCCAGAAATCAGGTGGAAGCTATTTAACATTAGACAATTTGAAAACTTATTTAAATTACAATAGGTCGGTGTTTGGTGAAAATCTCTGCTGATGCAAAAACAGCTGTTTGTGCATCCACATCAAGTTTTAAATCATTCACTAGTACAGGCTTTACTAAATAGTATGTGATTGATAGTGGAAGCAATTTTTCTATTTCTAATTTTCTTATTAATAACATAAATTATCTGTGTGCTTTATAAAATGAATTTTAAGGTAATTCTTGTTGGCCAATTCTATTTTGTTTCATGCTATGGAATCGCTTTGAAGAATTTTGATAAAGGATTAAATAATCCGTCTCAGCCATACAATGAAATTGATTCTAAAATGAAATTGATTCTAAAATATTAAGTGAAAATATAAATAAACCAATTCCAAACAGTCATGATGATTAATTTAATGCATTGATATCACAACCGAATGGGCATATTTTATCCCAAGCAACAATAGATAAAATAAAAATGGTACTCAAGCAAATGCCTAATCAGGAGGTTGCACACTATTTGTCGAAAGCATTTCCTTTAAACAATTTTAGTTCTATTCAAAATAAAAAACAGTTTTCAGAAAGGCTATTAGAAGTACTCACGAGTGAAGCTAGTGTTTCTAAAGAAGATATATAAGGTAAACTCATTTTATCTAGAAATCAAAGTAATAACTCACAGTCTGTGCACATGTCGGAAGTTTATAAGAATCGACTAATCATTGCTTACTTCGATACATTAGGGAAACTATCGAAAATTGATCAGGTTTTGTGAAATGAGTGAATAAGTATAATTATTTACGCTTCAGCCTGTAAATCCTCAAAGTGATCAAAACTGGGTGAGTTATGTTCTATTTGATGGTTAGAAAACGGGTGATTATGCGATTCAGTAGTATCAGGTTAATGATATGTTAACTCCTATTGCTCAAGCCTATTATTCGATTGGACAAGTGTTGGATTAATTTAAAATCCACAAAGAGCACTCTTTATTTTATTTAAAATATTGAATTTATATATATTTTTATTTAGAAATTATATTCTTAATTTTTATTATTGAAATTGATTAGAATTATACACGGCGTCCTATTTACAAAACGTAATAATTTAAACATAATTAAATGTGAAACTCATCACAATCACTATTGACATGAATAATTTTAAATTTAATAAACTTACTTTGAGTGTTTTTTTTACGATTTTAGCAACAACAATACAAGCTGCAGAACCACAGCCGCGTCCAGATTTAGAATTAGATGCTGTTCAGCGCCAGCAACAACGTGATGAAGCATTACAAAAGCAATTACAGCCCGAAGCTATAGTGCAAACGGGATTAGAAAAACAACTTCAAACCCAAACACAACTGCACTATCTAAAATCAAACACTGAAGATGTATGTTTTGAAATTAAAAAATTTGTGTTGATGGGAGAGGATGCGCATCAATTTACTTTTGCTATGCGCTCCGTCACGCAAGGTGAACATAATCTCATTGGCCGATGTATTGGGGTACAAGGCTTAAACCAAGCCTTAGATCTGATTCAAAACAGTATTATTAGTCATGGTTATGTCACCACCCGCATGCTGCTCCCTCAACAAAATATTGCTTCGGGCGAGATTAAACTACAAGTGATTGCTGGGAAAGTAGATCAAATTCAATTTGTTCAAGGAACGTCAAAGCGTGCTCATAAATTTAATGCCTTGCCTGTTCGCTCTGGGGATATTTTAAATATTCGGGATATTGAACAAGGCTTAGAAAACTTTAAACGTGTGCCGACTGTTGAGGCAGACTTTAAAATCAAGCCCTCAGAACAACGTAATCAACCTGGCTATAGTGATTTAGAACTGGCATGGCAACAAACAAAACCCTACCGGATTCATTTAGGTGTTGATGATGCAGGCTAAGATTCAACTGGGAAGTATCAAGGTACAGCAACCTTATCTTTAGACCATCTGTTTACTGCAAATGACCTGTTTTATGGTAGTTATAACCATGATTTGGGCGGAGGAGATCAAGGTAAACGAGGTACAGATGGCTATTACTTAAGTTATAGCATTCCACTCAAATATTGGTTACTTAGCACCAGTTATAGTCAGTCTGATTATAACCAAACGGTTGCAGGTGATAGCCAAAGCTATAACTATAGCGGCAAAAGCAAACTGATCGGGGCTGATTTATCTCGGGTACTTTATCGTGATGCCAAACGAAAAACTACAGCCAGTGTAGGAGGCTGGTATCGGGAATCACAAAACTTTATCAATGATGTAGAAATTGAAGTACAACGTCGAAAAACTGGTGGCTGGAAAGCCAGTCTGGATCATATAGAATATTTAGCCAATGCGACTTTAACAGGCAATTTAACCTATAAACGAGGCACAGGTGCATTTAATGCAATGCATGCACCTGAAGAGGAGTTTGGCGAAGCTTATACTCATGTCGGTATTTTACAAGCCAATGCCGGTCTGCAAGTGCCATTTAAAGTCGGTAATCAATCGCTACAGTATCTCGCTGAATGGCGAACACAATATAGTAAAAAACCCCTGACCCCACAAGATCGATTCTCGATTGGGAATCGCTATACGGTAAGAGGGTTTGATGGTGAACAGACCTTATTGGCAGATAATGGATTTTTAGTGCGTAATGAAATCAGTGGCTCGATGTTTAAGCTTCCGATGCAATGGTACACAGGAATTGACTATGGTGAAGTGGGGGGTAAAACCGCACATGAGCCAAATCCATTGCTGGGAACAAGTTTAATGGGCGCTGCCTTTGGATTACGTGGGCAAGTCTTAAAATCGGTCAATTATGACGTTTTTGTTGGGACGCCGTTAAAAAAACCAGACCACTTTAAAACAGACAATGTGACGACAGGATTTAGCCTGAACTGGATGTATTAATCCATTACATTCAATGTCCATATGCAACATTCAATCTTGAAAAAATATTAAAACATTTAGGTAAAACATTATGAATAAGAATCGTTATCGCGTTATTTTTAGCCAAGCACGTGGCATGTTTATTGCGGTTGCTGAGATTGTAAAAAGCCGTACCAAAACAGCGGGGCAATCACATAGCATTGGTGAAATCGAAATAGAGGATGTCACGGGAGCATCTTCAATCACCTATAAAAAACTCAATCCTGTCAATTTTGCTGTGGTGAGCCTATTGGGTGCAGCAATTTACACCTTGCCGATGGCAACCATCGCTGAAAGCCAAATTGTGGCAGATCGATCAGCACCAAGCTCACAACAAGCCACCATTCTCAACAGCAGCAATGGTTTGACCCAAGTTAATATTCAAACCCCAAGTGCTGGTGGTGTATCACGCAATACCTATACCCAGTTTGATGTGGGGCAGGAAGGTGCGATTCTAAATAACGCACGAAATAATACCCAAACCCAATTGGGTGGATGGGTACAAGGCAATCCATGGCTCGCCAAAGGTGAAGCCAAGGTCATCCTGAATGAAGTGAACAGCAGTAATCCGAGTCAATTAAAGGGCTATTTGGAGGTTGCGGGTAAACAAGCGCAAGTGGTGATTGCCAATCCATCTGGTTTGGTCTGTGATGGCTGTGGGGTGATTAACGCAGATCGTTTTACCTTAACCACGGGTCAAGCAGTAATGCATCAAGGTTATCTTGATTCATTCCGAGTACGTGAAGGGCAAGTTACGATTGAAGGGAAAGGCTTAAATGGAAGCTTAACCCCTTATACCGATATTTATGCACGTGCTTTAAATGTCAATGCGGGTCTATATGCCAATGAGCTAAAAACCGTGTTGGGTCAAAACGACATCAATGTTCAAGATCCAAACTCAGCAAAAATTAGTGCAACAACAAGTACCCCATCTTCCCCTACACCGAGCTTTGCCCTTGATGTTGGAAAATTAGGTGGGATGTATGCTGGAAAAATCTATTTGGTCGGTACTGAAAAAGGTTTAGGGGTACGTAATGCAGGGTCACTCAATGCTTTGAGCGGTCAAATGCATTTAAATGCTAATGGTGACTTAACCAATACAGGCAATATGATTGCCAATAAAGATCAAATTCTAATTCAGGCAAGCAATGTAAAAAACAGCGGTAATATCAGTAGTACACAACAACAAATACAGATTCAAGCCGACAATATTCAAAACACTGGGCTGATTGCGACTCGTGATGAAATTAAACTCAATGCTCAAGGCAAGATTGATAATAATGAGGGAGTGATCAACGCGGGACGAATTGATTTTACTGCGCAAAACTTAGCCAATAACAAAGGTAAAATCGAGCAAACAGGTCAGCAACAACTCAACATTGCTGCAAAAAACTTAGACAATACTCAGGGCTTAATTGATCAGGCAACCGTCGATCCTAGTGGGACAGGGCAAACACCAGGTGGAACCACATCGCCAAGTGTGACTGATCCTGAGCAACAGTCTTCAGCGCAAGACTCAAGTACGGTTGAAGTTGCACCTACAGATTTGACACCCAAGGTTTTCCAAGCAGGAAATATTCAGATTGCTCAAGATATTGCCAATGTAGAAGGTGCAATTGTCAACAATGCTGAAATCAATCTTAGAGTTGAAGGCAGTATTAAAAACAATGGTGGTGAAATTCAACTGCCTGAATTGCAATTTAATGGGCAATACTTTGACAACCAACAAGGTAAACTCACTGCGAATGTGGTGAATATCACTGCATAACAGGTGGATAATCAAAAAGGTGTAATTAATGCCAATCAAAGCTTTGATTTAACCGCACAACAATTAAATAACGATCAAGGCCGTTTACAAAGCGCCAAGACATTCAATTTAAATTCAGCTGAGATTGATAATCGCCAAGGTCAAATACTTGCTGCGGATGCATTAACTCTAAATTCTGCAAATACCAATAATACCCGAGGCATCATTGGTTCAGTCAATGCGGATGCCAAGCTGTCTATTCAAACTTTAGACAATCGTAAAGGGGAGATTTCAGCACAGAATGTACACCTGACGGGTCAGAGTTTAAACAATCAACAGGGTACAATTCAATCCAAAACAGCAGATCTAAACATCAATATTGATCAAATTGATAATGGTACGACGCAAGCTTCAGCAGGGAATCTGATTGCTGGGCAAAATCTAAAATTGAATGCCCAGCAATTACAAAGTACTGGGCAAATCTATGCAGGCAATACGGCTGATTTAACAGTGAATCAGTTACAACAGCATGGTCAATTGGCAGCACAGAACAAAATCAAGGTTCAAGCAAATGCCATTGTCAGTGATAAAAATGCAGTATGGGTCGCAGGTCTTGATCAAGACGGGAAACTAAGCAATACAGATGCCACACTGAATATTGATGCGCAACAGGTTCAGCTGGCAGGGAAAATTTTGGCAGGTGCTGAGTTGCAAATTAAAGCAGCTCAAACAGCAGACTTAAGTCAAAGTGAAAGCCAAGCCAAAAATATAAACATTGCTACAACCCAACTGAATACCAACAATGCAAAAATTATTGCAGATGAGCAACTGGATTTAACCGCAACAGAAAGTATTGTCAATGAAAAAGGGCAATATAGTGCAAAACAGGTCAATCTTAATACAGCACAGTTGAATAACAACCAAGGTTTAATTCAACACACAGGTAAAAATGATTTTATTCTGGATGTCGCAAATCAGATTGATAACAATGCAGGGCAGATTATCAGTAATGCTACAGGTACTGTAATCAAGACCAATACACTGAACTCTGTTGCAGGTGAGATTTTACATGCAGGTGATCAACAGTTAAAAATCACAGCACAAAACCTACAAGGACAACAAGGCAAAATCCAAAGTAATAGCCATCTACAACTCGATCTAGGCATTGCTAATTTAGACCAAGCGCTTACATCTGCACAAAATATTGATTTGAATGCAACTGAACTGAGCCATCAACAAGGACAATTGCTTCAAAGTGATGCTAATGGGCAGTTGAAAGTGAATGTTGCACAAACATTGAATAATAGCTCAGGTGTGATTAGTGCTGCTGGTAGCGCTCAGCTGAAAGTTACTCAACTGAATAACAGTGCAGCTAAGCTTCTTGTAGATAAACAACTTGGGATAAAAGCTGATGATATCAACAATACACAAGGTACTGTATATACAGACGATTCGCTTAGTATCATTGCAAAACATGGCATTAATAATCAGCAAGGTATCTTAGCAGCCAAACAAGCGGTATACGTAAAGGCACAATCATTAAATAATACAGAGGGTACAGTTCAATCCGAACAGTCAAATCTTGATCTCAGTATCAGTGGAGCGCTGGATAATCAACGTGGAAAACTGCTGTCTAATCAAGATATCAGTATTCAAAGTCTAAGTTTAAACAATGCATCTGGAACAATTTTTTCTAATCAAGGCTTAAACTTAGATGTAGACGGGGGAATTGAAAATCAGTCTGGTACAATTGCTGCCAATAACAATATCTCAGTTAATGCTCAATCATTAGATAATACTTCAGGGCAAATACGCTCTGAAAAACAACATTTAAATATTATTACTCAGCAATATTTAAACAATGATTCAGGCGTTATTGTGGCAGCAAAAAATGTTGCGATCACTGCACAGGATCTATCTTCTCAAAATGGACAAATTCAAGCAGGTCAACATGCTGATTTAACCGTTCAATCTTTGGATAATACTGCTGGTACACTCTATGCAGATGGTCAATTAAAATTAAATGCTTTAGCGCATATTAACAATCAAGATGGTGTGATCGCGGCTAACCAAGGATTTAATTTAAATGCAGCTTCATTATCAAATAATGCTGGTAAATTAATTGCACAGCAATCTGCAATGCAGCTCGATATTGCCAACGAATTAAGCAATATCAAAGGCGAGATTTCAGCCGCGCAAGACTTAACAATGAATAGTGGTCATTGGAATAATGTTGAAGGTAAAGCTGTAGCGGGTCAAAAATTACACCTAAATACCGCTACATTAGACAATCATCTTGGTGTGATTTATGCACAAGACCAGTCTAAGATTGTAGCCACTGGTCAAGTGAATAATACTTCAGGGGTTATTGCGTCTAAACAGATTGATTTAACCTCACAGTCATTGCTTAATGATTTGGGTAAAATCAGAGCAGAACAAGGTTCGTTAAATTTATCTGTAAACAATGAGCTGAGTAATCTGTCAGGTGAAATATTTGCACAACAAGAAGCAAATTTAAAAGCGCAGCAAATCAATAATCAAAAAGGTAAAATACAGAGTATTTTAAAAACCAAGATTGAAACAAACACTTTAGATAATCAATCTGGAATAATTTATAGCCAAGATCAACTACAACTGTTGGCACAGTCAGCAATTCAAAATCAGCAAGGTATAATCGCTGCACAAAAAGATCTACAGATAAACAGTACAGATTTAAATAATGAGCAAGGTATTATTCAATCAGAACTGGGACGCGCAGATTTAACTGTACAAGGTGCATTGAATAATCATCAGGGCGAATTATTTGCAAGTAAAGGATTAAATGTTGTTGCTCAAGGGATTGATAATCGCTTAGGGCAAATCTCATCGTTAGAAAAATTGAATTTAGACAGTCAATTACAAACATTGAATAATGAATCAGGTAAAATTTTAGCAGATCAAATTTTGCTAAAAACTGGCTTGCTTAATAATAATTCAGGTTTGATCCAATCTAATTCTGAATTAAGCATCGATACCAATCAGCATGATTTGATGAATCAAAATTCTGGTGCTCGTGGTGGAATACTCAGCCAAGGAAAACTTAATTTAACCCATGTCCAACAGTTATTAAATGATAACGGCATTCTTGCTTCAGCAGATGATGTAGAAATCAGCGCACAGCAATTATCCAATCAAAAAGGACAAATCAATAGTCAAGGCAATCTAACAATTGCTCAACAACAGTCAGGTGGGGTGCTGAATAACCAAGGTCAAATTCAAGCATTAAAAAATATTCAAATTTATACCGACCAATTGAACAACAGTGGTCAAGGCAGTCATATTGTTGCTGCTGAGGATTTATCAATCCAAGCGCAAGTGATCGACAATCGACAAAATTTAGATGATACGATTTTGGGTGGTTTAGATGCTCAAAATATCCAATTAAATGCACGTGAGTTAAATAACCAATCTGGTGGAATTAGAGCAAGCAAAGATGCATCACTTTTGATTCAGCAGAACTTTGATAATCAACAAGGCAGTGTGACCAGCCTAGGGACATTATTGATTGGCGATTCTCAAAAAACCTTAAATATTAAGAATACTCAAGGGGAACTCATCGCGCAAAATCGGTTAGCAATCAGTGCGAACAATTTAATCAATCAAGGTAAAATCATTAGCCTTGGTGATGCTGAATTGAATTTAAAGCAAAGTTATACACATCAGCAAGGTGATGAGCTGAGTGCCAATGGTTTACTCAAGATCGATAGCGAACACGATTTCATCAATCAATCTGTCCTAAGTGCAGGCAAAGGCCTTACTGTAAATGCTCAGAATATTTTAAATCAAACTGAGGCGAGTATTAGCAGTATTGAAACGCATTTAATCGCCAACGATGTGCTACATAATCAAGGTTTAATTAATGGTGAGTTAACCCACTTAAAAGCAAACTTAGTCTGGAATGATGGTGCTAAAATTTATGGTGATCATATTGCTATACAAGCACAGACCTTAAATAACAAATCGAACGGCTCTTGCGTCGGGACAGAGCAGTGCTCTGCTAGTCCTTCCTCAGGCGCAGTTATTGCTTCACGTGGAGATATTGATTTAGGGATTGATATTTTAAATAACCAAGCAGGAGGTTTGATCAATAGTGACTCAAAAGACAATGCTTGGATATTGAGTATGGGGCAATTAAATGTTGGGGGCTCACTGGATGGTAATTATCAAGCACAAGGTCAAGCCCAACTGATTAATAATCGTAGTGCAACCATTGAGTCTCAAGGCAATATGCGACTCACTGCAAAAGAAATTCAAAATTTAAATGATAATTTTTCAGTACATCAAGTATTAGAGTCTTCCAAATTTGTACATAGTTATGAGGATAATCGACATCCTGGGATTGATGTTGCAGATTTGCTTGTTGAGCTGGAGAGAGACGGTGGTTTTTACTGGCTTGTGTTAAGTGATGGGCGACGTTTACGTACCTATAATATTTTTGAATATAATAAAGAAACCTATGTTCCCGAAGTATTAACCAGTACCCCTGGGCAAATATTGAGTGGGGGCAATATGTTGCTTCAATCTGATCATATCGTAAATGATCAGAGCCAAATACTTGCAGCAGGCGTATTAAAGGTAGAAGGAACTGATATTGATAACAAAGCCTATTTAGCAAATAAACTCATTCAATTTAAAAATCCAAAAAAATGGTTTTATGATTCTGGTCGAAAGAGTTCAATGGCCTATACGCCTGCTGATGAGACAGAGCCATATCAGTTAAGTGGCCTTTATGGTGGCAATAAAGTTATTGCTGTTCCAACGACAGAGATTAAAGACAAGACCAATGACACTGTTCAAGTGGATGTAACAGGTTCCAAACAAGCGCAAGCACTTGAATATGAAAAACAACAGGCTCAACAAAAGCAAGTTGCAGTGGATGCTGGACAACAGGTCAACGTTAAACAATCAGAAAATGCACAAAATCAGCAGATTGGTGAGCTTGATCCGAATGGTTCACAACAGCAAGTCCAACCAACTGAAAATCAAAAAGTTGATTCAGCTCAACAGCTAAATGCTTTAGACAAGCAGGTGTCTGGGGTAGACAAAGCATCTGACTATGAAGTGCGTAGTGTAGAACAAAAGACAATTACCTTGCCAAGTAATGCGTTGTATAGCACAACCAAAGATAGCCAAGCGCAGTATTTGGTAGAAACTGATCCAGCATTTAGCCAATATAAAAAATGGCTATCATCCGATTACATGCTGAGTGCACTTGGTTTAGATCCAGCAAATCAACAAAAACGACTAGGTGATGGTTTTTATGAGCAACGTTTGGTGCAAGATCAAATTGCACAATTGACAGGGCATCGTTTTTTATCTGGTTATGGTAGTGATGAAGAGCAATATAAAGCTTTAATGAACAACGGCTTAACCTTTGCTAAAAGTTATAATTTACGTCCTGGAATTGCTTTAACTGCTGCCCAGATTGCACAGCTCACCAGTGATATTGTGTGGTTAGAAGAAAAAACCATCACATTGGCAGATGGGACAAGTAGTAAAGTATTGGTTCCACAAGTTTATGTTCGAGCAAGACCTGGTGATTTAAAAGGTGATGGTACTTTGATCAGTGCTGATCAAGTGCAACTGAATATGAACGGTGATGTGCTTAATCAAGCGACGATCGCTGGCCGTGAAGCACTCATCATCAATGCAAATAATGTCAATCAATTGGCTGGACGAATGGAAGCCAATCGTGTTGGGATTAAAACGCAAAATGATTTAAACAATATTGGCAGTCAGATTGTTGCAAAAGAAGCAGCATCTTTTGATATTGGCGGAAATTTAAATGTAAATAGTACATTGACCAGTAATAATAAACAAAAAGGCCGGAGTAATTATGGTTTTACCGCTATAGATCGTAAAGCAGGGATCTATGTGGGTAATAACCAGACTAGCTCAGTGGAAGGTAGTGATAATTTAAAAACGACTTTAAATATCAAAGTGGCTGGTAATACCACATTGAAAGGCGCAGAAATTTTAAATAGCAATGGTTCAACCATTCTACAAACGCAAGGGGATGTAAATTTAGCGACATTACAAACAGAGCGGATTAACAATAGTTATAAAAATAATAAAAATTATGACTTTAGTACAACGCAACAAGATGTAGGTAATCAAATCGTTGCAAAAGGCGACTTAACCCTGACTGGGAAAAATATTGATATTACAGCTTCTCAGGTCAGTAGTGTGCTAGGTCGGACGACTTTAAGTGCTGATGAACAACTCAATATTCAAGAAGGGCGTGCTCGTAGTACAGTTGAACATGCAGATGAAGTGAAGAAAAAGAGCTTTTTAAGCAGTAAAACGACCCAAACTTACCGAAAAGATAAGTCAGATGAGGGCATAGCCAGTACTGTTGATGGTAAGCAAGTCATTTTAGATGCCAAAAATATAAAGATACAAGGCAGTGAAATAATTTCAGATGAATTAACGCAAATTCAGGCCAAAGAAAATGTCAGTATTACCGCTGCTGAAAACCAATACCTAAATGAGTCAGAAAAGCGTGTTAAAAAATCTGGTTTTACTGCAAGCCTCTCAGGTGGTGTAGCCAGTATTGGTTATGGTAAATCAAATGTAAAAGCTCAGCAGGATAATCAATCAACTGAGTTACTGCAAAGTAAAATTATAAGTACGCAAGGAAATACCAATATTCTAGCAGGCAAGGATTTGACAGCGGAAGCCGCTATTTTGGGTGCAGGCAAAGACCTGAATCTACAAGCTGCTAATGTTAGTCTAAATGCAGGATATGAAAGTAGTAAGCAACATACAAAGGTACAGAGTAAAAACTCAGGTTTTTCAGTTGGGTTGACTTATTCACCTGGTACAGCAGCGGCTTCAACATATAAGAAAAATGCCGATAATGGTCAATTTAGTGATAGTGCTGTAGGTCAGGTGATGTCACGAGCGGATGCTGTTAATAAAGCATTGATGGCCGCACAAACACCTATTGTGCTGACTGCAGGAAATCAAAAATCCAATCAAAGTAGTAACTATACAAATACTCAAGCCGTTGTGACTCAAGCAGAAGCGAAAGGTAATTTAAATATCATTGCAACAGGCGGAAATATTAATAGCCAAGGTGCACAACTCGCTGTTGAAGGTGATGCACTGTTACATGCAAAAGATAACATTAACTTGAACTATGTGACTGATCGTCAAGATCAGACTGCAAATAGTAAACAAAGTGGATTTAGTGTTGACACACGAAATTGGGCGGCGCCTGCAGGTGTTTATAATAATAAAGACAAAGGTCAAGGAAACGTAGATAAAGTTACAGGTACCCAACTTTCTGTGGGTGGAAAAACTACATTACAAACAGAAAAAGGTGACATCAATATCCTTGGCAGTTCAGTCGCTTCACAAGGTGATGTGAAGATCAATGCTGCGAATGATGTCAATATTAAATCAGCACAGAGTAGTCAAAGCCAAAGTCAAAGCAATTCAAATAAAGGCATTGGTAGTGCTCAGATTTCAGATACTGAACAATTTTATGGCTATATGAAGGGTAAAAACCAAAGCAATAGTCAAAGTATTGAACAGCAACGTAGCCAAGTCGGAAGTTTAGAGGGCAATGTCAATATTCAGGCAGGCAATCACTATAATCAGCAAGTTGCAGATATTGTTGCCAATAAAGATATCAATATTACTGCAAAACAAATCAGTGTATTGGATGATTACAATACTGGAAGCTCAGACAGTTCATCGAAAGATTTAAAAGTCGGTGTATTTAAACGGATAAGTTCACCAATTTTAGATTTGCTGGGTTCGGCAGACAAAGCCGCTAAAGGCAATGCCGCAGATGATCGTACCCAAGCTTTACAGGGATTGGCAGCGGGTGCGCAAGCTTATCAAAGTTATAGTGACATCAAAGGCGGTTCAGTTGCTAAAGCTGAGGCTGGTATAGGTTTTAGTACCAGTAAAAATCAACAAAGCACTAGTTATGCGACTTCACAACCAAACCAGATCAGCGCGGGTGGTAATGTTAATCTCACCAGTACAGCAGGTGATATTCATTTACAGAATACTCAAGTCAAAGCGAAAGAAACAATAAGCTTAGATTCGGCTAAAAATATTCTTTTAGAATCAGGACAAAGCCAAGAAAAGGCTCAGGGTAAAAATAGTAATGCTGGTTTAAGTGTCGGTGTCGGTGCATCGGTAGGGGCGCAGACGGGTGTTTATATCTATGGCGAGGCAGGCTATGGTAAAGGCAGTAATCGAGCAGATAATAATACTCATAACATGACGACTCTCGAATCAGACAAACTGATTCTAAAGAGTAAAGGAGATACCACACTCAATGGCGCTCAGGCTAATGCTCAACGCATAGATGCAGATGTTGGTGGTAAGTTAAGTGTGATCAGTACACAAGACACGGTTGACCAAAAGATTGACCAAACCAACGTTGGTGGACGCGTACAAGCTTCATTGGGAACAGCATGGCAAGCGTCAGGGAACGTATCGAGCAGCAAAGCGCAAGGGACATCAAACAGTGTAAATCAACAAACAGGCTTATTTGCAGGTGATGGTGGCTACCATATCAAAGCAGATCAAGTTGATCTACAAGGTGGAGCGATTGTATCGACAGCGAAGAAAGAAAATAACGATTTAACGGCGAATCGTTTGACGTTTAGCGATATCAAAAATAACAGTAGTTATGATGCGACTTCGGTGAGTTTATCTGGTGGAACACGCTTTGGAGAAGAAACCAAAACAGATAATCAGGGAAATAAATATACCAATAACGTCAATTGGCGAGATAGCACGACTTTTAGCCCAAGCTTACCACAGCATGAATCTGACAAAGACAGTAGTGTCACTCGTTCAACCTTAAGCGAAGGTAATATCACGATTGGTGGTCAAGCAACAACGACTACAGCGTTAGGGATCCATAGTGATGCGAGTACAGCACATCGAAGTGTAGACACATTACCAAATCTACAAGAGATTATCGACAAGCAAAAAACCGTAGCAGATGCGACTTCAACTATTGTGGCAGCAACAAGAACCTATAGTCAAAATCAGCAAAAACAAGCGGAACAAGAGAAGAAAAACACTGAACAGACAGCGATAGCAGAACTACAAGCCAAAGGTGGAGAAGATTGGAATAAGTATCAAAACTCAAACAATGAAGCTGAAAAACAAGAACTTCTGAAAAATAATTCGCCTAGTTATAAACAAGCTTCAGAAACAGCCCAAGATTGGGGTATGGGTGGAGATAAGAGTCGAGCAGTCAATGCGGTAGCTATGGCAGTTACAGGTGCATTGGGAGGCCAAACAGATTTACAAGTTGCAGCCAATGCTCTTGCACCTTATGCAGCAAATATTATTGGAAAAGAGTTAGGTCATGGAGAGGACAAAAACAAAGCAGCTCAGTTGGCTGCCCATGCGATATTGGGAGCAGCACTTGCCTATGTAAATGGCGGTAACCCAGCTGCAGGGGGCAGTGCGGCAGTTGCAAGTGAAGCAGCAGCGGATTATCTCACTAATCAATACAAAGACAAAAAAGAATATCAAGATGTCAATGGAGAGTTCCAAGCAAATCTTTTACCAGAAGATGTGAAGACTCAAATTCGAGATCTGACAGCAGCAATAGGAGCAGTGGTTGGAGGAACAGTTGGAGATTCAGCATTTAATGCACAGCTTGCTGGCGTAGTTGGGCAGAATGCGGTGGAGAATAACTTTTTATCTCCTGAAGAATATAAACGTAAAGTTGAGCTCATTAATAAAGCACAAGGTGGAGCAAATGGGCTGAATTTTAAAGCGCTCGCAATTTTAAATAATGGTTCACTGAATGAAAAAGAAGCAAGAGAATTCTTGGCTTTAGTTGCAATGGATAAATATTCAGATCAGTTGTTAAAACAATATCAAAAAGATCCGAACTCTTTAACTCCACAACAAAAATATGATTTAGTATATTTGATTAATCAAGCATCAAATGGAGATCCAGTCAAGGCACAACAAATCTACGATAGTGGAAGGTATGGAACAATAGATCCGTACACAGGTGATGACTTGAATAAAGCAATCACAAAAGCAAAACAATCTTTAAGTTATGCAAACTCTACGGATAAGCAATTAGCTGAAGCAGCAGAGCCAGCATTATTTGGATTGTCTGGTAAATTAGGTACAGTTATTCGATATGTTGGAGCTTTAGCTGGTTCTTATAATGTTGGGCAAGGCACAGAAAAAATTGTTAATGGTAAGTATAGCGAGGGTGCAGTCCAAGTTATAGGTGGTGTATTGACAATTGTTCCTGCTGTAAGTAAACAAGGTATAAACACCTATAATCATAAATTAAGTGAAGAAAAAGCTACTAAATTATTATTGGATACTATTAATAATTTTCCTTCAAAAACTCAGGCGGGTAAAAGTGCTGCTATGATTGGTGCGTTTGATCCAGTAACTGGAAAAGTAGCTATAGGCAGTAGTAATGCTAAAATTTCAGCTGATGTACTGGATCCAAGAACAGTTAAACATATTGAAACACAACTAGGTGTTAAAATTGGAGAGTTTACAAGTTTTTGTAAAAATGTAGCAGGTGCATGTGCTGAAGTCTCAGCAGCAGATAAATTAGTAAGACAAGGTGTAAATCCAGCGAATATTCAGTTTACAATTGCAGTTAGGCCAAAAGTTGTTTTTCAGGAAAGAGTAGTTACACCTGAAGCTATTGTGAAAACTTGTGATAATTGTAATGTTACATGGCCAAAAGGAACAAAATAATGAATGATTTAAATTTGAGTTGGACACCAAGCTTTGGTCAAATTTATACGTGGATTGCAATGGATAAATTTGGGCATTTAGCTTTTATGGTAAATAATAATTGGGGGAATATCCCAAAAGTCATTTTGCAAAAAGAGAATCCAGAAAATGAATTGGATATGATTAATGAATATATTTGGGAAGAATCATCTGAGTTCTTTAATTATCCTAAAAATAAAATGGGTAAAACGAAACTTGATATGTATTCTCATTTAGCGTATGCAGATTTTTTGGATAGAACAGCTGTCGAAAATTGGGTTGATGATCGTTCAAACTATAATGGGGAGTTAAGAGAATATAGTTTACCTGCTATAAAAGGATTATTCGTTTTTTATGCTGTAGAAGGATCTAAACCTAATGAAGATTTTCCCGTTGGATGTAATATAAAAACAGAAATGGGCGATTATTATAGTTTTTTAGTTCCTACTATTTATGGAAAAATAGATGACTTTCCTGAAAGGTTGAAAAAAATTATTGCTGTATCTGATTCTTTAGACTTTAGAATTGATAAAATTATAAAGAATGATCAGATAAATGTACATTTTACTCGTTTAGCAGCTTAAAAGGCGTATGATTAAAAAATAAATAACCAATAATTTTAAAAGGAAATGATGAAAAATATGTCAAACTTATTTCGGTTCTGAAAAAATAAGAGTGATTGTTGCATTACATAGTCGTAGGGATAAATAAAATGTTTAAAGGTAATCATGAGTACAATCTATATTGGAAGACATACATGTAAAGATCATCTTTTTGATGTACTAGAATGTGAAATGAGTTCGACATATTGGGATGCCATTGGTGTGTTACTAGAGGAGGTTTTCTTATTAAACTATCCTGAATTATATGATGGAATAGCAAGAGATGAGTTTTCATTATTTGAATATTATACATTTACAGAATTATCTTCTAATGATTTTAATTTAGTAATTAAATTGATTCGTGCATATATGCCTATGTTAAAAGAGGTGGTATGGGGAGAAAAAGTTTGGATTACTGATGTCCAGTTAGTTAAATCTAGAGCTCAGCAAGTTTGGTTTGAGTTACTTGAACCGTTAGTTACAAAAGATGATCGATATGATGATACACTATCTATACCTAGACAATAGGGCTTTTGCGAATGTAATCTTTTAGATAATTTTAAATAAGATTAAGCTTTATAAATCATGAAACTTATTCTATTCTATAGAAATGAATTTGTATGATTGTAAATTGTGTAATGTCACAGCTTGTATTTAAAGTTTAAATAGATGTACACATACATATCATCACATGATAGTAAGACCTCTATGATTTATTAACATAAAAGCTGGTCAACTGATATCTAGACCAAATATGGATTGGCACAGAATACGCATTTTTTTGACTAATGCAAGAAGTCTAAAGTAAGTTATTAACCATATAATCCAAAAAATAGTAGATTTTAATGATAGATTTTTACATTAAGCAAAATTTAGATCTAGATAATCTAAGGAGTATCTTAATAGATATTTTAAATTTAGAAATAGATGATCTTTGTCTTGTTGATTATGAAGAATTTACTCCAGAAAATAAAGTTTACGATTTTAATAAGTTCAAGGTAATATGTACTTATCAATTTTGTAAAGAGGATGTTTCTTTATTAGTGAATATAATTGATGGAGATAAACTGGATAATGATTTTATAATTAAAAACTTGGAAACTATAGCAAAAAAAGATAAATTAGATTTTTATATTCCAGATGAAGATGATATGGATATGGGATCTTTTGTTCTTTATTCATCAAATAGAAAATTAATAAAAAACTTAGAAATACAAGAGGAAGAAGATAATTATGTTTTTTTCTTATAACTAAAATACTAAGAGGTTTAGAAAGAAGTATGAACTACTATGAATAATTGGCTTGATAATAATTGGAATGATCTTTTACAAAAACATCCCGAATCAAGACCTTTATTATCATATTTTATGGATTATTTTAGTACATGTGCTGGAAAGGATAATTTTATTGATATGATTAAGTTAGCTATCCGAAAGGAAGGAGCTAGCATTCAAGAGGTGGCAGATTATTCATTCACGAATGATGTTACAGATGATGGGGAAAGAGTAGATGTTGTAGAGTTCTATTTTAATGGAGAATTGGATGGTACAGTACCTGTTAAGATGTTTGTTGAAGTCTTTGAAATAATAGCATTAGCATATGCTGAATATAATCCAAAGGATAAAGAACAGATTATTCATCTTATACCACGCCTCGAACAAGCTTATGGTATTTAACTGGACTTTTATCTATTGTTTTCTTACTTAAGCTATTTCTTATTTGGATTCTAATGCCCAGTGATATGCAAAGTAACTTACATACATATTGGGAAGAAATTAAAGAGTCAATAAATTCTTTTTTGTAAGTCCATTTTATACAAGATTTCTTAGTATAAAATGCAATAACCTCAGTAATGCATCTGCCTAACAGGGTAGAAGCATTATTTTTATGCTGTTTTATTGGTTACAAAACTCAGCCCAGTCTGCCATAAGTGCTTTACGTTTCTCAATATAAGCACCACATAAATAAGCTGCTTCAACAACTGTATCATATCCCACCCAATAAGGTCCTTAATAGGTGAAATTATGAATATATATCAAATAACATTTTTTTTAAGTCGTAGTTGTTTAGGTGAGATTTCTGATAATTTTAGAAGAATTTACTTTTCAGTTGATAAAAACATTTTGACATTATATTTCTTATTGAGGGAAAAAAATGAAGATGATCTGGAAAATATTCAGTATGAGATTCTATCAAATTTTGAAATGTTACTAGAGGATGAGTATGAAGATTACATAGTCAATTATGAAATTATTATTGGTTATGAGAAATATTTAAAAGATTCTGATTTTAATATTCTTGTTGAGTTTTATAGAAAAAAAGAAAATTACTAAAATTATAGTAACCTGAGTTCGACCTAAAAATAGGTACAAAAAAGCCTTGATAGAGGGGGGAGTATCTAAAATTTTATACTTTTGAAGATTTAAGCAAAGATGATTTTAACCTGCCCGTTAAATTGATTAGGCAGCATCTTCAACATATGAAACCAGAGGATTGGCGTCCACGAGATTATATAAATGATATGGCTAAATGGCAGAGCATGGCACGTCAGGTATGGGAGGAGGTTGCTGAACCCTTTGTGGTGTTAGATAGTCGGTATGACACTAAATTAATTTAAAATATAAGTTCTATTACTAAAGTATCTTATTGTAATAGTGTGATGCCAAAAGTATCTATTGAGAGAAAATAAAATGCTCAAAAAATTTGTAAATAAAATGATTGAATTAGCGCGGTATAGTGATTTGTTAGATCTTTTAAGTGAAGAATCACCTTATACAACGGATTCGATTAACAATATACCTAAATCAAAAGTGGAAATAGAACAATATGCGTATGCATAAGTCACATTCGTTTTCTAAAAAAATTTAGACATACAGATGAACTAGTACTTGATGAAGATGGGCGAGCATATCGTTGGAATATCGACTATTTTAATAAATGGTTAGAAAACGGTGTTAAAGGATTAGAGGAAAATGAAGTTGAAAGTTACTTAAAAGATCATCCATTTCCGTAGTCTAAAGTTGAAGTGCTATTCGAGATTGATTTATGAATGATCAAGAAATATATCAAAATCTAGGCGAGTTGCTGTGGTCCATAATGGCAAAGGATGCTGGGATAATGTTTTGTGAAGGTTATATTTACCCTGATTCTTCATCTTATAGTTTTGAATGGATTACAAAAAACAATAAAACTAGATGGTTTGATTTTGATCAAATACCGCATGAAATAGGACAAAAAATAATGATTTTAATAGCTGAGTTAAGGTCATTAGATAATCTTAAAGAAAAGTGGACAAACTTTAAAGTTACGTTAACTGATACAGGTAAATTTAATATAGAGTTTGCGTATATTCCAGAAGAAGATCACTGGCCAAGTTTGAGTATGAGGGGAATTAGTGATTTATCTGAGGAAGAGTTAGATAGAGATTATTCACAAATTCCTAAGGATTTATGGCGAGAACGTGTAAAACTTAAAGAGCAAAATAAATAATGTGCCTGTAAATTATTTTATGTAAGTTCAATTTTTATAAGTTTCCTGATCATTCTGAAAGGAATCAAACAATTAAAGCTTCTGCTATTTAAAGCTGAAGCTTTAATTTTAAGTAATTTATTTTTATTTATCGCAAACTTAGCCCAGTCAAACATCAGGACTTTACATTTTTCAAGATAAGTCCGACGTAAATAAGTGACTTCAACCATTGTGGCGGCCACAAGAACCTATAGTCAAAATCAGCAAAAACAAGCGGAACAAGAGAATAAAAACATTGAACAAACAGCGATAGCAGAACTACAAGCCAAAGGTGGAGAAGATTGGAATAAGTATCAAAACTCAAACAATGAAGCTGAAAAACAAGAACTTCTGAAAAATAATTCACCGAGTTACAAACAAGCTTCAGAAACAGCCCAAGACTGGGGTATGGGGGGAGATAAGAGTCGAGCAGTCAATATGCAGTAACTATGGCAGTTACAGGTGCATTAGGCGGTCAAACAGATTTACAAGTTGCAGCCAATGCCCTTGCACCATATGCAGCAAATATTATTGGAAAAGAGTTAGGTCATGGAGAGGACAAAAACAAAGCAGCTCAGTTGGTTGCCCATGCGATATTGGGAGCAGCACTTGCCTATGTAAATGGAGGTAACCCAGCAGCAGGAGGCAGTGCAGCAGTTGCAAGTGAAGCAGCAGCGGATTACTTTACTAAACGATTAGAAGAAAAATATAAAGACGATCCAAAGTACTTTGTTAATGGCGAATTGTAAAGTTAATAATAATTGTGGTCAGGTATTAAAAAAATATGAAGATATTGCGTTAAATCAAGATAAAGAATTAGCGGCAATATGTTCAGTGAATGCTGTTCTATGTAAAGAAAAATATGGATTTATTATTAATTCCAGAAAGGCAATAAAAGAGGCATTGGATAAAAATAAAAATATACCTGCATTTTATGAAAGCGCATTATTTTCACAGCAAATGGCAGCAGAAGGATTCATTTTTAATGTAGAGTTAGCACGTGATTTCAAAAATAAATATAACATTAGTGATGAAGATGCAACACGTTACGCGATGATTGTGTCGGCAATTGGCGTAGGAAAAGCTATTAAGGGTAATAGTAAAAATTCTGCGAACCAATATAGCAGTAAAGATATAGCCTTTAGTCAAGGATATAAATTTAAAGAGGGTATTGATCTTGATCTACGTGGGAAGCAAGTTTATACGAAAGACGCTGTACAATTAGCATTTGAAAAAACAGGAGTCCCTAAAGATCAATTTGTTGTTACTAAATGGGGATATGATCAAAATGGTAAGAGTATTCCTGTTGAGTATAAAACATTACATGGAAGTAAATATAAGGGGGCAGAAGTAAGTGTAGACGTTGCCCATGAAGGTAAGGGTACTTTAGGGGTACCGCATGTAGGTTGGCAGACTCCAGGAAAAGGTAAAAAAAGTGTAGTGGGTCATATTTTGTTAGATGATGTTTCTGCTAACCGATCTAGAGAAAAAGGTCAATAATCGATTTTAAGAGAGGGTGATGTATCTATGTTAAAAGGTGAAGATTTTTTTATTGAAGATTTTTTTGAGGTAGCTGATGAATTAAGCATCTTTTATAGTGAACTTGATATTAGTAAAAGTGAAAATTTTTATATTCAGGTTTTTGAAAAATATTTTAGGAAACAGCCTGCTTTGAATGACTCTGAACTCTGGCAAGAATTAAAAAAAGAGACGTTTGGTGTGCATTTACCTATGGGAGCTTCTCAAATGGAGCGGCTTTTTGAGTTTTGCAATCCTAAAGAACAGAATTTATATATTTTTTTTGATTTTTATTATTGTAGAAAAATATTTAAATTTAAAAGTTTTGATGATTTGTCAAAAATTTTTGAAAATACATATAATTTTAATTTTTATATTGTAGGTGGCGATTTTTTATTTGTTTGGTGTAAAGAAGAAACGATTTTTGGAGTTGGTGCAGCTGAGAATTGGATAAAATCCTTGCAAGATAATTGGTAGTTTATTCGACTTTTTGTACAACCTATGTTGAATGTCCTTTAAGATTTATATTTCAACCGTACCTAGATTGTCAGCGTTATAGGTATCACTGATACAAAGCATAAGTTATACACGGCTACAAGAAGGAATTATCAAAATAAAAGGATCACAAATTTCCAGTGAAGGTTGGACGATACTTTGCAGAAGGCAGAAAAGTAACGGATGCTAAACAGGCTTAATTAGGAGATAAAATTTCTGTTGAAAATGTTAAGAACCAAGGAATAATTTTTGCATTACTTCAGGCAGGGATTAGCGAAGGGAAAGTAAACAACACCAAACAAAATTGATCCACATACTTCAAGTATCACAGGTGTAAGTAAAGCTATCGGCTTTGGTTTAGACAGTGATAAAGACAGTAGTGTGACCAAAAGCGGTATCAATACATCAAATATCACCATTCGAGATGAACAAGGTCAGCAAGCTTTAACAGGTAAAACAGCTGAACAGATCAAGTCTGAAATCTTGACCAGTGTGACGACAGATACAGCACGAGAAAACAGTGGTGTGCTGAAAAATAACTTTGACAAAGATAAGGTTCAAAGTGAAATCAATTTGCAGATGGATGTGACGAAGAGATTTGGGGAAAATGCACCAAAAGCAGTTGCTGATTTTGCTGAAAGTAAGGCAGATAGTTTAAGAAAACAAGGACAAGAGAACGAGGCAAGGAAGTGGGATGAGGGTGGAATATATCGAGTAGCAGCGCATTCAGCACTTGGTGCATTAATGGGTGGAGATATCACAAGCACGTTAGCAGCTGGTGCGACAGCAAAAGCGGCACCAACATTAAATACCATTCAAGATCATGTGAAATCAAGTCTTGAAGCAAGTGGATTGTCCAAAAATGTTGCAGAAGGGTTAAGTAGTTTTGTAACAACTGCCGCCGCTTTTGGAATTGGAAATACTATTGGCGGAAATGCTTCAACAGGAGCTATTTCTGCAAATATTGATATGAATAACCGGCAACTCCATGTTGATGAAATTGCGAGGCTTAAGAAAGAAGCCGCTATATTAGCAACTCAAAATGGTCAAATGAGTCGAGATGGCTATGAATACTGGTTTACCCTTTTATATAGTGTTGCCTATGGTAAGGTCGATACAGAGGGTCGTGAGCAACTCATGATTATGGCAAAGCAATGGGATAAAGCTGGTAAAGATACTAATGATTTTAGCTTACAGCAACTGTCCAAAAATATAAAATTTGCATCTAATATAGTTGATTCGATGGCAGGTAAAGTTTTAACTGATAATAGTAATAAGCCAATTATGGAAAATGGTGCAGCTGTAAAAACATTCCAAGCCACAGAAGCACAAAAGAAAAATACGTCATTATTTGGATATGATTCAAATACAGCCGGGTTGAAAGCAAAAGATGATCCGAAAAGTTATGGAAGTTCAGGTACAGCAAATAAAACAGCGCAAGGTACTGTAAGACGGGAAAATGAAGATTTAGTTGATGGTTTGGAAAGAGGGTCAAAAGGTGTGGTACCTGTTTTTCCTGAAATAGAAGTAATAGGCTTAGGGGCAGGAAAGTTAGGAAAAGAAATCACAGAAAAAGCAATTAAGGCGGTTGAAAATCAAGTTGCCAAACAAGTAGTCAAAGATGCTGAAAAAGAAGCTGTAAAAAAACAGACTATTGAGAATAATGTACACAGTGATGATGATTTGTTGAATAAACCATTTGGGAGAGGTGATGAACGAGCTGCACAATTTGCCCAAAATTGGGATAAAGGTGATTTAAAAACTAGTATCGATAAGTTTGCAGGTAAAAATCCGAAGATGGAACGAACTGATACAGGTAAAGTAATTTATACAAATAAAGAAAATGGAGTTCAAGTAATCTATGATTTAAAAGGAAATTACTTTAGAGTTTTTGATCCATCGATAAATGGAAAAAGAAAATATCTAGACTTAAATGGTAGTGTGCCAAATAATAAAATTTTGCCTAATGGAAAGCAGGCTGGTAGAACACAAAGTGAATATAATGAAGCAACACATTTTAAGATTAAATAAAGTAATAAACTAGGTATTTATTTATGAGAATCATGAGTGTTCCAATTTCATCTGAAGCAATGAAAAGATTAGATTTAGATGAAAATTTAAGAGAAGATTTAGTTGAATTAAATCTTTGTCAAGAAGAGTATGAGAATTTAAAAAAAATTGGTTATTTTTCTAAACTGAATAACCAGTTAGGGATTATGATAGATGATTATGAGGATGAAAAAATTATATATGAATCATTAGTTTTAGCATTAGATATTACGAATGATTTTTCAATAAAATACTCTGATAATGAAAAATTATGGAGAAAGATTAAGAAACTAATTTCAATTGCATTAGAAAAAAGAACTGCAGTTTTTTTCTTTTTTTAAAACAACGGCTTTTTGCACAATGATCGTAAGATTAACCTTTCTTAATTTTAAGTGATAATGTGAGAGATATCTGCCTGATTTGTAGGGGAGACACGAATGTGGGAAATGATTAAAAATGATTCAATGGCTAAGAGTGAATTTTGATCTGCTCAACTGTATTAATTGCGTTCAGAAAAAAATAGATGATTATACTTGGCATCACAATCCTCAATCTTCACCCAACACTATGCAATTAGTCCCAGATGAATTTCATTCGAATAAAGCTGTACCTCATACAGGGCAAAACTCATTGAAAATAGGTAAGTAAAAGAAAAGGAGAAAATAATGCGTGTTTATCAGGATAATGGTCAAAATTCATTAAATGAGATTCAAAGAGTCCAAGATGAATTAGGTTATTTTTTCCCAAAAACTTATATTGATTTAATGCTACAGCATGATGCTCTTAGACCAGAAGAAGATTGTTTTGATTTTATCAATTTTTATGGTAAGCAAGATGACAGAGATATTGTCTTTATTAGCTTTAAAGATAATCATCTAAATGGTAATATTTTAAAAAAGCAAAGTAATATATCTGATCTAAATAATTATGGAGTAAAAAATCTTGTTATATTTGGTAGATGTGGAAATGGAGACTATATTTGCTTTGATTATAGAGATAATATTAAAAGTACAGAACCCAAAATAGTATTGGTTTATCATGATGACTTTGTTGATTATGAAGATGGAACAAGTTCTATGGTTGTTAATAATGTAGCTAATAATTTTGATGATTTTTTAAATTTGTTACATGAATAGTAGATATTAATAAAGAGGGCTGTTATTCGCTTAACAGCTCTCATATTTGAATCTGTAGAGAAAAAATTAAAAAAATTAATTTAAAGATGATAAATAATAAGTATTTAAATTTATAAAAAATATTCAAATTCATTAAGACCAGACAAAGTTTTTGTAGAGTTTCCTATAGATGGTAAAAAGCTAGATCCTGTAATGTTTGAGAATAAAGCTGGTGGAGGACAATAATGGAAGCTCAAATTAATATTTTGAATGAGTTAGCTAAATTATTGCATTATTCAAGTGATAGTTTATATGAATCTGCTCATTTGGAATATAAATTTAATCCTGATGAAGGTTGGCGTTCTATCAGTATGTGGTATGAAAATGAAGGAAAAACATTATCACCAAAGGAAGATGATGTTGCCCAACATAATATTGATAGAATGTGTAAACAACTTCATGATGAAATGCAATCACATACAGGTGGTGATTGGAGAAAGTTTATATTAACTATAGATGAGCAAGGTAAAGCGAAAACGCAGTTTATTTATGAAATACAATCATGTATGGATGAATTTAATGATTAATGTTAAAAACCTCTAAAATTTGAATTGCACCCTGAAAGTTGGACACTTATAGTCTAATTTGGAGGGTATTTTTTTAAGAGTAAATTTTCGGAAATTAAGTGGATAGATTTAGAATTTGGTAAATATTAAAATCCAGAGTTATAAATTGCACCATTTCATAGTCGAGGTTTAGCAATTTTTGATGATGTTGTGATATTTAAAACTAAGCTAGATGAGATAAAAAGTTACACAGGACAAATGATTCAAGAATCAAAAGATATGTGGAATGTAATTAAAGATGATCCCTGATTATACTTGGTATCATAATAGACAGTCAGCGCCGAATAATATGCAATTAGTTCCAAACTCTATTCATTCGAATAAGGCTGTTCCTCATTCGGGGCAAAATTCTTTATCAAGTGATAATTATTAAGATAGGTAAATAAGATGCGAGTTTATGATGATAGCGGACAACTATCCTTAGATATAATACATGAAGTTGAGAGTAGTTTAGGATATAACTTTCCGATGAGTTATATTAATTTAATAAAAGATCATGATGCTTTAGCCCCAGTTGAAAATGTTTTTTATTTTTAAAATATTTATAAAAAGAAGATGAGCGAGATTTAAATTTTTTAAGTTTTAAAACTGATCGGTTGGATTGGTTTTTATTTTAAGTTATTAAAAAATAATTTTATGTCAGACAGTTTTAGACAGTATGAAGCGCTTCCGCCAAATATTTAAAAATCCCTTGTTGATACAAGGGATTTTTTTAATTTATTCAGAAATTTGTCTAAAAGAGATGAGGTAATTGTGTGATTCATCGAGATCGTTTTAATCTGGCGATTTCAAAATCTATTTCATAATTTGTATTTTGAATACGTTCATTATTTATTATCTAATCTCCAATACTACAACCAGAATATACAATACGACAAGGCTGTAAATTTTCACTTAAACAAAACACTAATGCACCTTTTTTAGCACCATCCTCTGAAAAATCAAGTAAAATTTTTGATTTTTGACCATCATTAATTGGATCAGCTATAGCAACACAGCGATTAGAATAAGTTTTAGATACTTCACATTTTTGTCCGCCATCCTGTTGACACGCTTTTAATGCTTTTGCTTGTGCCTCATCTTTAGATTTAAAATTTCTTGTAAAACCAATTGGACGCCCTTTTAAGCCTTTACTTTTATCCTCTGCAATCGCACCCCATAATGTTTCAATCTGAGGATACAACGTTGGATTTTGATTTGTATATCCACCACTTCCTCCGCCTGAAATAGGTGCGCAACCTTGAACACCTTGTCCACCTATAGGATAATAGCCTGAAGGACAATTCCCTTCAGCATGTGCATTCTCAATAGTTAAATAAATGATAAGAATAAAGAAAATGGATAAATAAAAAAACTGATTATTTGTCAATATCATTCTTTAAGCCCTTTTAAAATCAGAAATTAATGATAAAAATACTATGAATTTTTTTGTATGAGTTTTATATTTTAAAATAATACTAGGTTCTCTTGTGTTTTTAAATGTCAGTGTATTCTCGGTAGAAAGTATAGTACCTAAAATTTTTAGTTCCGTCTTTTAATGCAATAATTTAGCGAATTGATGTGGCATTAAAATGAACATTGGCTTTCTTTTTTATAGAAAAAACAAATCGTTCGGAAAACCCCCATTTTGAGTTGATTGAATGAGTAGAACACCAAAGTACTTATACTGTGATCATATGCTGCAGATTGTTTTATAAAAGCTCATATAGTTTTGGCTGACTAAAATATCATTTTCATGTCACTTTAAAGTTTGGCAAATTATTTTATTGTAAAAGTGAACAAACTTAATCTGAGAGAAACTCATGAGAAATGTACTTAGTCGAAGTGTAAAAGCTTTAATCTGTATGGGTGCTTTAATGACCACAGTTCAAACATGGGCACATGAGGATGAAGACAAAGTATTGACTAGAACAGTCGATGAACAGCCAATAGACAAAAAACAAAAGAAATGTGAAAAAAATTGTAAAACAAACAATGATCCTAAAACTCAAACAAATAACTCAACGCAACATCAGCATGGAAACGCTTCAGAAATGTCACAAATGGATCATTCAAAAATGACCAATATGCCTTCTTCGATGAGGGATATGAATCATTCAAATATGGAGATGCCAAACAAAACAAATAAGTAATTCTTTGAGAAAAATCATGAGTCTTTTTGACTCAACACATTTCATTGTGATCTCCAAAAGCTCATCAAAAGATGAGCTTTTTAAAACATAAAATTTGTGTATGAACTATGCTTATTTTAAAAATGTCATCGCTTAGACACGATATTTGAGTATATTAGAAGAAATTTTCACAAAATAAATGTGTATGCCTGTTCAAGAAACGACTTCTCCACGTATTCCCAAATATATTGCCATTCGAGATGCTATTGCCCATGAGATTGAGTCTGGGCAATGGAGTGCCAATACCAAACTCGCTTCAGAGCGTGTGTTGATGGAACAATTTGCTACTACACGTGTCGCAGTTCGAGAAGCATTATTGGCTTTGGAAATGGATGGTCTGATTTATCGTTTAGATCGCCGTGGTTGGTTTGTTCGTGCGCCACGAATTATTTACCGGCCGCAATCGACTAAAAGTTTTAACCAATATGTGACTGAGCAAGGGGGTGTACCAAGTACGGAATTGATTTCTGCGGAATTGCTGCAAGCGACCTCTTGGGATGCAGCACATTTAAAAATTTCGGTGGGTGATGATATTTATTCGATGTGGCGACGTCGTAGTATCAATGGTCGTCCTGCGGTAGTTGAACATTTACGTATTAATGCAAGTTTATTTCCTCAATTCTTAGAACAACAATTAGAAGGTTCTATTACGACTCTGATGGCAGAGCATTATCAACGGCAATTGACCCGAGCGCATATTAATCTTTATCCAACGGTATTGTCAGAACAACAAGCCAAAGCTTTGCATGTCAATGTTGGTAGTATGGGGTTATATATTTGCCGTACCAACTGCGATCAAAATGGAGTGATTACCGATGTTGACCAAGAATATTGGTTACATGATGTACTCGATTTACATTTTGAAGCGTCATAATATAGAATTAAAATAATTAATCTGGTTTAAACCAGATTAATTAAATTGTCATAAACTTTTGTTGAAATACAGGCTATCAAGAAGCAGCATTCGTTAGGAATGTCATAATGAGCCCGTATCTGAAACAGCAGCAAAAAAAGCTCCTCGCTATGGGCACAAGTATTCTCTTTGCTTGTGTCAGCACAGCATGCACCACGTCTTCAACCTCGAATGATGTTGAGCAAATCACAGTCTATACCGCGGTTGAAGCGGATCAATTAAAGCGTTATCAATGGGAATTACGCAAAGTACATCCTGAATTAAAAGTAAAATGGGTGCGTGATTCGACAGGTGTGATCACCGCAAAATTATTAGCAGAACAAAAGAATCCACAAGCCGATGTAGTGATGGGACTTGCTTTGACCAGTTTATTGGTCATGGAAAAAAAAGACTTATTGCAACCGTATCGTCCGAAGCATATTGAACAACTTAAAACTGATTTTTATAGCCAAAACGACATTCCAACATGGACAGGCATGACTGCTTGGGAGTCAGCTGTTTGTGTCAATACTGTTGAATTGGAAAAGAAAAAACTTCCGATTCCGCAAACATGGCAAGACCTGACTAAACCAATTTATAAAGGGTTAATCGTGATGCCAAATCCGGCATCGAGTGGCACAGGCTATTTGGATGTGACTGCATGGATACAAATTTTTGGTGAAAAACAAGCTTGGCAATATATGCAGGCACTCGATAAAAACATTTCTCAGTATGTGCATTCAGGCTCGAAGCCTTGCAAGATGGCGGCTCAAGGTGAAACGGTCATCGGAATTTCGTTTGGTTATCCGGGCTTTAAGCTGAAATCACGTGGTGCACCTTTAGAAATTGTCTATCCGAAAGAGGGGCTAGGTTGGGAAATGGAAGCCTCAGCTATTGTCAAAGGTACGAAAAAACTCAGCAGTGCAGAGAAGTTTATTGATTGGAGTGTTAGCCAAGCTGCCAATGAAGCTTATGCACAAAACTTTTCAATGGTGGCACATCAAAATGTTCATAGCAAAAACCAAGACTTCCCAAAAAATCTCGCGCAGCAATTGGTGAAGAATGATTTTTATTGGGCAGCTGAACAGCGTGAATCAATTCTAAAACAATGGTCAGCAAAATTTGAAAAGTAATTGAATCATATACACACAAAAAGCTATTCAGAATCAGTTATTCAAAATTAACGATTAAAAACTAGGTGCAGTATGCAAATTCCATCGCATTTACAAAATAGTAGGACAGGGCAAGACATGCCAAACTCGGCAGGGCATCTGCTCTCAACTTTAAGAACGTTTAAAATGGCAGAATCAAAAACAGTGCTTGAAGTGATGGATATTCAAAAATCTTTTGGTTCAAGCCGTGTCTTGGAACACATTAACCTTGACTTGAAAGCAGGTGAATTTGTTAGTTTTTTAGGTCCATCAGGTTGTGGTAAAACAACATTGCTACGCATCATTGCTGGGCTTGAACAGCCTGATTATGGCAAAGTGATTAAACAACAAATTGATATTACCCATTTTAATACTGCAAAACGTAAATGTGGCATTGTTTTCCAAAACTATGCACTCTTTCCAAACTTAACTGTGGCGGAAAATATTGCATTTGGTTTGCATAAAAAACACTGGTCAGCGCAAGAGATTCAATTTCGTATCAATGAATTATTAAACTTAATTGAATTGCCCAATATCTCAGAAAAATATCCCAATCAATTGTCAGGTGGTCAGCAACAGCGTGTGGCTTTAGCCCGTGCAATTGCGCCCAATCCTGATGTTTTATTGTTGGATGAACCTTTGTCCGCTTTGGATGCTTTGGTACGTTTAAACCTCCGCCAAAAAATTCGTACCATTCAATGTCAATTAAATTTGCCTGCGATCATGGTTACGCATGATCAGGAAGAGGCGTTAAGTATTTCTGACCGTGTGGCGGTGATGAATAAAGGTGTGATTGAACAACTCGATACGCCACATAATATTTATTACAAACCGCAAACTCGTTTTGTAGCACAGTTTATTGGTTCGATGAATTTTATACAGACAGTAGTGGTCGATACGCATCATTTAAAAATCAATGAGCAATCTTTTATTGAATTTCCACATTTAAGCTTTGCCCAAGATGAACATTATGAAATCGCTTTTCGACCTGAAAATGTCAAATTAGTTGCTGGAAATGAACCTTCTACTGAATATTTAAATTTAGCTGTACATATTGTCAATACTGAGTTTTTAGGTGCTAAACGTCGTCTATTTTGCGTGATGCAAAACCAAGATCAGGCAGATGACAATATGTTGCAAGTTGATGTGGATCATCAACATATGGCGGTGGTGCAAGATGGAATGTATCTGCAAGTGCCGATTCGTGACTTACATGTGTTTGATTCACGAGGGCATGCGAGATGTTAAATCAGTCTGCTGCAGATGCTTTATTAAGTAGTCAAACAGCACATCGTTTTCGTTATTCATTGCGTTCAAGTGCGGTGTTGTTTGTCGCAGCAATTCTATTCACCATGAGTTTGATTGCACCCTTAATCGTATTGATGCAAAGCGCATTTTTAAATGAACAGCATCAATTTGTTGGGTTGTATAACTTTACAGCTTATTTTTCCAATCCGGCCTTAATCTCATCGATTTTTAATTCGATGTGGATCGCCATTACAGCCATGTTGATTACGGTGAGCTTGGCAAGTGTTTATGCTTTTGCATTGATCAATTGCAATATTCGAGGCAAAGCTTTCTTTAAAACCGTGGCATTTTTACCGATTCTTGCGCCTTCACTTCTGCCTTCATTGGCTTTGGTATATTTATTTGGTCAGCAAGGTGTTTTTAAGGGCATGCTGGGAGAGGTGGAAATTTATGGTCCACTAGGCATTTTGATCAGTTATTGCTTTTGGCTATTTCCTGCCATGGTCATGTTGATGATGGGTGCATTTCGCCATATTGATCAACATTTAATTGAGGCTTCTCATGCTTTAGGAAAAAATACACTACAAACCCATTGCGCTGTGACTTTTCCTGCGATTCGCTATGGTTTAGTCAGTGCCTGTCTAGTGGCATTTACTTATGTCATTACCGATTTCGGGATTCCCAAAGTGATTGGAGGGTCATTCAATATGATGGCTTTGGATGTATATAAGCAGATCATTGGTCAACAAAATATGAACATGGGTGCCGTCATTTCGATTCTGTTACTCTGTCCTGCGGTGTTGGCATTCATTTTTGATCGATACCAAAGTCGCCATCAGGAACGCTATCAAAATTTCCAAATTCAGCCTTATCGTTTGCGTGCCAATCCTCGAATTGAAAAAGCATTAACTGTATTTTGTGGGGTGATTTCAGGCGGTATTTTACTGATTATTGTGACTGCGATTCTCGCATCATTCATTCGCTATTGGCCCTATGATTTGTCAATGACCTTAAATCATTATCGTTTTGACTATGTTGATGGTGGTGGTTGGTCAAGTTATTTTAACTCAATAAAATTGGCATTGTTTAGTACAGTTTTCGGTACGATGATAATTTTCATCATTGCCTTATTTAGTACCCGTTTTAAAGCACATCCTTTGCTAAAAAACTATGTAAAAGCCTTGGTGTTATTGCCTTTGGCTGTGCCGGGCTTGGTGTTGGGTATTGCTTATATCTTGTTCTTTAACGCACCGCAAAATCCTGTATCTTTCGTTTACGGTACGATGACGCTGTTGGTGATTTCAACCATTATTCATTATTACACCGTGCCACATTTGACCTTAACGCATGCGATTCAACAGATCCCGAATCAACTTGATCATGCTGCACAAAGTTTAGGATCTTCACATTGGACAATGTTCCGCAAAGTATATTTGCCTTTAACCTTTCCTGCGCTGTGTGATGTGTTGGTGTATTTATTTGTCAATGCTATGACAACTGTTTCAGCTGCGATTTTCCTTTATTCACCTGATACCAATTTGGCATCGGTGGCGGTGCTGAATATGGATGATGCAGGTGATACCGTGGCAGCTGTGGCGATGAGTATTTTGATTTTACTCACCTCATGTGCAGTCAAGTTGCTGCATTGGTTATTCACTCGGAAAATGATGGTATCGACACAACGTTGGCATGAGCAAACACATTCATAACAAATTGATCTTTTAGTCAATCTTTTTAATTAACTAAATCATTTGAATTGAACGCTTTCTTTTAGGCGCTGGGGATTTTGCGTCCTAAAAAAGGTAGATAAGGTGGAAAAGACAATGAATACAGCACAATTTGACTTAATTATTGTCGGTGCAGGCATTTTAGGATTATCGGCTGCAATCCAAGCGGCAGAGCAAGGTTTAAAGGTGCAAGTCTTTGAAAAATATGCACAACCTATAGGTGCGACTCGCCGTAACTTTGGCATGGTTGGGACTTCGACTCTAAGCCGTCCTGATGCGAAATGGCGTGAATATGCTTTGGCGACCCGTGAATTTTATCAACGGATTCAGGCACAAACCGATATTTCGTTTCAACAGCGAAACGGCTTGTATCTCGCCAATACTGAACTTGAATGGCAAGTATTAAACGAGTTTGCTCAAGCTGCAGCTGATTATCAGATTCCTGTAAGTCTATTGTCTAAGCAGCAACTGTTTGATCAATATGCTTATTTAAACCCAGAAACTGCGCTACGTGGCGGTATGGTGTTTCATGAAGATTATTCACTTGAGCCACATTTGGTGGGATTGCGTTTGTTGCAATATGCCGAAAAACTTGGTGTACACATTCATTGCAATGCTTCTGTGGTATTGACGAACTTTGATCAAGGCATGGCGCATATTCGCTTGGCATCAGGTCAAACATTTACCGCAAATAAAGTCATGATTTGTCATGGTGAAGAGACACAATCGTTGTATCCCGAGCTCTTACAACAAAAAGGTTTATTACGTTGTACTTTACAAATGGCATTAACCAAACCGCTAAAAGTCAATCTTAAAGCTTCGATTTATTCAGGATTGTCGATCTCTCGTTATCCCGCTTTTGAGATTTGCCCTAGTCATCAAGATTTACGCAATGAATCACAAATCGGTTTAGTTGAAAAATACGGTATTCACATCCTGATTAAACAAAATGAATTCGGACAAATTATTTTGGGCGATAGCCATGAATATTATCCGATTGAAGAGATACCACAATTTAATCAACGTGAAGAAATTAACCAATTCATTTTGCAATATTGCAAAGAAAATATTGGCTTAGAACTACCTGAAATTGAATCTCGTTGGAATGGTTACTATCTGACTCATCCTACGGAATTGGCATGTGTGATAGAAGCTGAAACCAATATTTTCCTTGTTAGTGCGATTGCAGGCAAAGGCATGACCACAGGCGCAGGATTTATGAAAGAAATGTTAGAAAATTATATTTTGTAATCTGGTTTAAACCAGATTTGTTTATACTGTATGAAATTGAACAAGGTTAGGCGAAATGAACGCACAAATTGAACTTGCAAACACAATTGAAAACGATGTTGAAAATAAATACTTACTGTTGACACCGGGACCATTGTCTACCTCGAAAAGTGTGCGTCGTGTGATGCAACGTGATTGGTGTACTTGGGACAAAGAATATAACGCATTGGTTCAGGAGATCCGCAGTCGTTTGGTGGCGTTGGCAACTGCAAAACCTGAACAATATAGTGCTGTGTTGATGCAAGGCAGTGGGAGTTTCTCTGTAGAAGCAGTGTTAGGTTCGGCGATTCCAAAGGATGGTAAAATTTTAATTATCAATAACGGGGCATATGGTGCACGCATGGTGCAAATGGCTCGATGTTTAAAAATTGACGTGGTGGAATTACGCTACCCTGAAATGCAAATCCCTCAACTGGCTGATATCGAAAAAGCACTTGAAGATGACAATATCACTCATGTGTCATGTGTGCATTGCGAAACCACCACAGGTTTATTAAATCCAATTCAAGCGATTGGACGCATTGTCAAAGCCAAAAACAAAGTGTGGATTGTCGATGCGATGAGTTCTTTTGGTGGTGTACCAATGGACATTGCAGAGCTTGAAATTGATTTCTTGATTTCAAGTGCCAATAAATGCATCCAAGGTGTACCAGGTTTTGGTTTTATTTTGGCAAAACGTGAGCAATTACAAGCGTGCAAAGGTTTGGCTTGTTCAGTCAGTTTAGACCTATATGACCAATGGAACACCATGGAACAGCATAATGGTAAATGGCGTTTTACTTCACCCACTCATGTGGTGCGTGCTTTTTATCAAGCACTTTTAGAATTAGAACAAGAAGGTGGAGTAACCGCTCGTTATCAGCGTTATTTCCATAATCAACAACGTTTAGCTGCAGGTATGCAAGCGCTTGGTTTTGAAATGGTCTTAGATCAAGACGCACCACAATCTCCAATTATCACTACATTTTTATATCCAAATGAAGTCGATTTTAGCTTTCAAGCCTTGTATGAAAATCTGAAACAAGCAGGGTTTGTGATCTATCCCGGCAAAGTCACCGATTTAAATTGCTTCCGTATCGGCAATATCGGAGAGATTTATTTAGATGATATTGAACGACTTTTAACAGCGATTGAGCACTATCGAATTTGATTGGAATTCACAACTTCATTTTTGCGCCATTTATGGCTCAGGAAGGAGGTTTGGATGGGGGGAGATTATAAATCCTCTCCCTAGCTATCTCCTTTGAAAGGAGCGGGCGCTTCCATTTGAAATTAAATATTACGCAAAACTCAACTTACGCAAGATAGCTATTTTTAACTTTGAGAAATGAATAGGACAAACTTATGAACACTTCAACTTCAGCATTACAAGCCGTGGTTTTTGATTGGGCAGGTACAACAGTAGATTTTGGTTCACGTGCACCAATTTTAGCATTTATGGCCTTATTTTCAGATAATAAAGTTGAAATTTCAATTGAAGAAGCACGTGCGCCAATGGGTTTGGAAAAACGCGATCACATTGCGGCAGTTTTGAAAATGCCACGTGTTGCAGATGCGTGGAAACAGGCACATGGTGCTGAAGTGACTGTGGCGGATATTGACCGTTTATATCAGGACTTTATTCCATACCAATTGAAAAGCATCCCAAGCTGCTCAAAATTGATTCCGGGGGCATTAGAGGCATTTGCTGATATTCGTGCCCGTGGTGCAAAAATTGGCAGTAATACTGGTTATGCTTCGATGATGATTGGTCAATTGATGCAAGATGCAGCTGATCAAGGCTATGTGCCTGACTGTACTATCACAGCCAGTGATGTGAAACATGGTCGTCCATATCCTGAAATGTTGTGGAAAAACTTAATCGAACTTGATGTGTTAGATGTTAAAAATGTGGTGAAAGTGGATGACACAGTGGTCGGCATCGAAGAAGGTTTAAACGCTGGTTGTTGGACTGTGGGTTTGGCCGTTAGTGGGAATGAAGTGGGGCTAAGCTTCGAAGAATGGTCTGCACTTTCAGCGTCTGAACAACTAAGTTTAAAAGAAAAAGCATACGCAAAAATGAATGCTTCAGGTACACATTATGTGATTGATAGTATTGCTGACTTACCTGCGGTATTGGATGCGATTGAACAGCGTTTAGCAAATGGTGAAAAGCCTTAACAGATGATGAATACCAGTCTTTATGACTGGTATTTTTTTAGTGCTGAAGTATCAATTCTTTTTTTAATTTCCTCATGCTGCATGAAAATGATGAATCCATGAGAAATTGTTTAATTAACTTGAGTGTTTGCTTGGTTGTTTGTGGTAGACCAAGCTATGAGTTAAATCGATTTTATAAGGAAGTGAGTACGGTTTTCCAAAATTATGCTTATAAAACTTATGTTGCCTAATAGCTTCCATTCAATGTTTTGCAATTTAAGTTACTCCCCCTTTCATGAGGGACGAAGGGAGGTTTTATATAGTTACATCAATCAACTTCGCATCCAGTTATCGACTGCAATTCGTCAAAGCTTAAACTGTCTACGTTTTCAATGACTTTCACACCTTTCTCAGCCACATCAATCACACAAAGATCAGTATAAAGACGATCAACACATTTCAAAGCTGTTACAGGATAAGATAATTTAGTCTTAATGTTATTTATCTAAAATTGATTCGAAAGCTTTTAAGCGTTTGTGAATGGAAAGTAACTCTATAATTGTTTTCCAAGAGTTAATCAAATATTGAAAAGATTGACGTACTTGATCAAAAACGTTGGTAATTTGGGTAATGAGTCCTAATGTCATTTTTCCAGCTGCAATGGATGGAAATAAAACGAATAAGCTAAACAAAATATCTAATTGAATATACCAGATGCTTGCAAGGTTAAAATAGGTGTAATGAAAGTACAATCGGAAATAGTTTTGCCGAACACTTCCAAATAGTGCTTTTAATGTTTTAGGTTGTGCCCGTTGCTCATGATCCTCTCCATAAACCAATTCTTTGCGATAAGCCGCTTCAACCTTTTGATTATTAAATTGTAGACCGGGTAATTTAATCCCGACCAGCATAAGTAAAACTGTACCGAATATTGCCCATATGATTGCTGCCCAGACTAAAGAATGATCAATATTTCCAACCAGTGGTAATTCTGTTACTTGTTTAGAAAGTTCAAATAAAATAGGCAGGAAAGCAATTAGGACCATGATCGCCTTAATAAAATTTACACCAAGGTCTTCTAAAATTGTTGCAAAACGCATGGTATCTTCTTGAACACGTTGGGAAGCACCTTCTACATGACGTAGTTCTTGCCAGTGCTTGGTATAATATTCATTCATAGCTGTGCGCCAACGAAATACATAATGGCTGGTAAAAAAAGAATTGATTACAGCTAAAGTAACTGCAACTAGAGCAATCAATAAGAAAGTAATTGTTCCCATATAGAGTTCTTTAATATCACCTCCACCATTTTCTAACATGTTTTGAATAAGGTTATAGAATGGTTGATACCAAGCATTGATTACGACGCTTACTTGAGAGGTGGTCCCACATGTTTGAACAACTAAAAGCTTATTTATAAGTGATACTCTGCTCTAGTTAAGCTACCTTATTTTGTTGTGGTAGCTGGTC